>DATBGA010000182.1:0-3556 GCA_036558225.1 Candidatus Methylomirabilota bacterium
CCGAGACCGGGCGGATCCTGTTCCTCTACACCCCGGCCAAGGCCGGCGGCCTCATCGAGGAGCAGCAGCGGACCAAGCGCACCTTCTCCTCGATGACCGAGCAGGAGCTGGCGGACATGCTGCAGCGCCACGGCTGGCAGCTGCTGGGCCCCTCGCCGCTCTGAGGCGTCACGGCGCCTCGCCGCGCCGTCGCGAGGAGATACCTCAGGGGCGATCGCCCTCGTCATCCTCGTCGTGATCGCCGGCGCGAGTGTCCCGTCCGTGACCGACCACCGCGAGAAGGAAGCCCAGGGCCATGGCCGCCGTGGCGACCAGGAAGACGACCAGCCCCAGCTGACACCCGGGATCGCTCCAGGTCTTGCTCGCCAGCCACCCGAGGACCACACCGACCGCGACGAGTCCGCCGTCCCTCACGGCCCGGCCTCACGACTGGGCGTTGCGAAACACCCACAGGAACACGACCGCCACCACGCCCGCGAAGGCGTAGATGAACGACGTGACCAGTCTCAGCGCCGGGACGAGACCTCGGAGCGCGTTCACCAGGTCCAACACGAGCCCGACGACCAGCACGATCGTCACCAGGATCGCCCCGATCAGGGCCAGAGACGCCGCGCTCCGCATCGTCATGCGGCGAGCCTATGCTCACGGGCCCGGGAGGTCAACCGGCGTGGGTGATCAGCCCCTTCAATTCGGTCTGCGTCACTCCGTTGTCGAGGTCAGGGCTGCGCCCGACGCTGCATCCGCTCGATGAACGCGTCCATCTGGGCGTCGTCGGCGAAGATGTCGATGGACGGCACGGCCTTCAGGATGTCGATCACCCGCCGGACCGCCGGCTGCAGATGAGCGACTGCCACCCCGCCGCCTCTGGCCTCCAGCGCTTTCCGCGCCTTGACGAGGACACGGATGCCCGCGCTGCTGATGTACTCGAGGCCGGCCATGTCGAAGAGGAGCGCGGTCGCGGACGGGAGGATGAGCTCGAGCCGCTCGTCGAGCATCGGCGCGGTCTGGGAGTCGAGGCGCCCCCGGAGGGCCACGCAGCGGCCCCCGTTCCCCACCTCGGTGACCTCGATCTCGAGCCCCATGGTCCCGGCGCGGGGCACGCTAGCACGAGGACCGCACCGTCACAAGCCGGCGACGCCCGCCGGCGTGGCCGGCCGGAACGCGGCCACCCGCGGGCCGCGTGCTAGGATCGGCTCGGCCGTGGATACCCGGGGCGTGATCCGATCGGTGACCCTCGCAGCGAGGCGCCCGGGGCACCGAGGGCTCCCGCTCCGCGTGCTCATCGCGGGGCTGTTCGTCGCGCTCCTGGCCGCCGCGGGTGTCGCCGGCGTCGGCTACGGGTACGTGGTCACCTCGAGACTCCTGCTGTCGGCCGGCGACGAAGAGTTCCTCCACGTAACGGAGCGCACGGCGGGTCAAGTCCGGGACCTGCTCGCCCCCGCTCAGGTCCTCGTCCAGCTCCTGTCGCGCCACCGGCTCGCGGATGCCGCGGGCCCCGCCGCCCGCCTGGACTCCCTTCCTCTGCTCACGACCGCCCTGAACGAGCACCCCGAGATCTCCGCCGTCTACGTCGGCTTCGCCAGCGGGGAGTTCCTCCTGGCCCGCACGCTGCGGGGCGCCCCTCCCCAGATCGGCCGCGTGCCGCCGGAGGCCGTCTTCCTCGTCCAGAGCCGCCCCGCCGGCGAGGGCGCGATCCCGGGTCGGTTCCGCTACCTCGACCGGCAGCTGGCCACGCTCAGCGACGAGCCGCGCCCCGACTACGTCTACGATCCCCGGGTGCGGGGGTGGTATGCCCAGGCCCTGGCGACGGCCGCGGCCGTGCGGACCAAGCCCTACGTCTTCTTCACCACCCGCGAGGTGGGAACCACGATCGCCCAGCGGAGCGTGGACGGCCGGAGCGTGGTGGGCGTGGACATCACCCTTCAGGAGCTTTCCCGTCACCTCGCCCGATCCCGGGTCACCCCGTCCGCGCGGATCGCCCTCGTCGACCAGGCGGGTCTCGTGGTCGCCCTCCCCGATGCCGGCCGGCTGGTCCGCACCGAGCCGTCCGGTGATCCGGCCCTCGTCCGCCTCGACGACCTCGGCGATCCCACGCTCGGCCCGCTCTTCGCCGCGGCCGCTCCGACGTCGGGGGGCATCCCGCTCGCGATCGAGGACCGGGCCTGGATCGGCCTCCGCCGCCCCATTGAAGCGAGCACCGGGGAGCCGCTGATCCTGCTCCTGGCCGCTCCTCGCGACGAGCTGGTCGCCGGCGCCCGGGCCCTGGTCGAGCGCCAGCTCCTCATCGGCCTCGGCGTGCTGGGGCTGTCCCTCGGCCTCGTGTGGCTCGTCGCCGGCCGGCTCTCGCGGCCGCTCGAGTCGCTGGCCGGGTCGGTGGCGCGCATCGGTCAGGGCGACCTCGACACCGCGCTGCCGCCCATCCAGAACCCCCGGGAGGTCGCGGCCCTGAGCGATGTCACCGACCGGATGCGCGTCCAGCTCCAGGGCCACATCGCCGAGCGCGCGGAGCGGCTCGCCGCAGAGCAGCGGCAAGCCCGGGAGCTGGAGATCGCGCGGCAGATCCAGCAGTCCATGCTGCCCGTGGCCGGCGACAGCCCCCTGGACGGACGGTTCGCGATCGCGGCCACCCTCCAGCCCGCTCGCGAGGTCGGGGGCGATCTCTACGATTTCTTCGTGCCGGACGAGCGCCGGCTCGTCTTCGCCATCGGCGACGTGGCCGACAAGGGCGTGCCGGCCGCGCTGCTGATGGCCCGCGTGACCGCGCTCTTCCGCGCGATCGCCCCGGGCGAGACCGGGCCCGACGGGATCCTCCGGGAGCTGGACCTCCGTCTGTCGCAGGGGAACGACGCCTGCATGTTCGTCACCGCGGCGTGCGGCCAGCTCGACGGCGAGACCGGGGAGCTGCGGTACGCCAGCGCCGGCCACGAGCCGCCAATTCTTCGACTAGCCGACGGCACGACCGTGGTGCTGGACCCGGAGGGCGGACCGGCTCTCGGCCTGGAGGGGAACGGCGCCTATCCCGTGTGGACGGCGCGCTTCGCTCCCGGCGACGCCCTCGTGCTCTGCACGGACGGGGTCACGGAGGCGTTCGACGTGGCCGGCGACGCCTTCGGCGTCGAGCGGCTCCGGCGCGTCGTGGCCGACACGCCGGCAGACGCCCTCCGCTCCCTGCCGGATCGGCTGGTGGACGCGGTCGAGCGGTTCGCCGCCGGTGGCGGCCCTCGCGACGACCTGGCGCTCCTCGCGGTGCAGTACCGCCCGACCGACGTCGTGGCGAGCGGCGTCGGCCACGAGGGGTGGCGGCTGTCCGTCTCGGGCGCGCCTGAAGACATCGCCCGCGCCCAGCGGCGGATCGAGGGGATCCTGCTGGCCCGCGACGTGCCGGCGCCGATCGTTCACGACTGCGTGGTGGCGACCGAGGAGGTGCTGGCGAACATCGCGATGCACGCGTACGGCGGCCGGCCGAGCGGCGAGGCCGGCGTCGAGATCCGGCTGCTCCCCGAGGAGATCCAGATGCGATTCGAGGACGCCGGGCCACCGTTCAATCCCCTCGAGC
>DATBGA010000183.1:0-34019 GCA_036558225.1 Candidatus Methylomirabilota bacterium
GACCTCGGTCCGGCCGTCGTCCATTCGCGTCGGCACACTGACGACGAGGGCCCGCCGAGGATAGCGCAGGCGCTCGTGCACGCCCGGATCGAGCGCGAGGCGCTTGGCGACCGCGTCTAGCTGCTGCAACGCGGTCCGATACGATTCGGAGCCTTCGAACACGCTGTAGCTGGTCGAATCCACCGCCGTCCCTTCCTCGGCTGCCACGCCCGCGAACGCGGGGACAGCTCGATTGGCCCACCGGAGATGGTCTCACGAGCGCCCGCCGGGCGACGAGCGCAATCGAGTCGCGGGCCGGACCCGGCGGGGTCGGCTACGGCACCGGGTCCGGCCGGATCCGCCGGAACACCGCCGGCGAGCCCGGGTCGTGGCGCATGTGGGGGCGGATGCGGAGGCTCCAGGGGTTCGAGTCGCGCGCACGGCTCCAGGCCTCGCTGGCCGCCACGTCCGGCCGCTCGAACTCGTACACGGTCAGGTACTTGGGCTGAGCGTCCACCGCGACGTACCGCCGGGCGCGGATGACGCCGGGCACGACCAGGTAGCCCGGGATGTACGCCCAGTTGTACCACTCGTTGAACTCCTCCTCGATGGCCGCCGGCACGTCGATGCGCCCCATCTGGAGGTAGGGCGACGGCCCCATGGTCAGCTCGATGGGGTTCGTCCGGGCGGGGAAGATCTGCCGGTAGCCGTTCAGGAGGTAGTTGCGGCCGATGTGACCCCCCGACGCCCGCTGCCGCTCCGGTGAGGGGCGGAAGCGCACCTCGTCGAGGAACGCCGCCGTCCGCAGCACGGCGACGTCTTCCAGCTCGTACATTGCCAGGTACCGGGGGCCGCCCCGCACCGCCACGTAGCGCGAGGCCGAGAGGAAGCCCGGCACCGCCAGGAGCCGCTCGAGATGCTCCTCGTCGTACCAGCGGTTGAACGCGGCTTCGTGCTCGGGATCGATGTCCGTCCAGAGCATCAGGAGCCCGGTTCCGCGTGTCTTGGCCATGCGTATCCTCGCGTCGCGGGTGGCCGACGAGCGCCCGCCGGCGACCACCGCCGCCGGTGGCTATCGGGTGGCGATTGCCGGGAGGTTTGCCTCGCGCACCAGAGTGTTGAAGTCGCGGACGTCGGTCTCGACGAGGGCGTCCAGGCGGGCCAGCTCCTGACTGGCCAGACCGGCGAGGTGCTCGTAGACCTGGAACGCCTGCTTGGGAGGCGCCGCGTCGGCGCTGGACAGGACGCTGACCAGGGAGGCGAGGCGGAGATTGAGGCGCGCCGGCCACCGGAGCGCGTCCATCGAGTTCCGGGCCGAGGTCTGTACCAGCTCGGTCTCGATCTCGGCGAGCTTCGTCAGAAGCCGCTTGGCCGCCTCGGCGATGGCGCCGGCCCCTGCGTCCGGGCCCGCCTGGCCGGCAGCTCGTGGTTCGGCGGCGCCGGCGGCCGCGCCCGGGGACGGCCCGTTCGAGGCAGAGGACCCTCGGAGGCGCTGGGACCATTCGTTGACCTGGCGGCGAATCCGACGCAGCCGGTTGATGCCCGCGTGGGTGTCCGAGAGCGTGTCGCGGATCCGGCACCACAGCGCGAACTGCGCGTCGAGATCGGCCTGGGTGGCCGGGACGCGAGGGTCCTTCCTCACCTCGAACGCCTGGGTCCACGACCGGTCGCCCACGCCGAGGCGGACCGTGTAGCGGCCCGGCGACGCGAGCGGTCCGGTGATTGCCTTCTCGGTCGAGACGTCGCCCGGGACCTTCTCGGCGCCGGGGTAGCGAAGGTCCCACACGAAGCGGTTGAGACCGGGCCGGGCGGTCAGGTAGCGCTCGTCGGCCGGCGGGAGGGCCGGGGCGACCACTTCGGCGGTCGCCGCGGCCGATCCGGCGTCGGCGGCGGGCGGCGACTCGGGCTTCGTCGTGAACGTCCGGATCGCGGTGCCCTTGGCGTCCAGGAAGGTGAGGGACACGGATCCCGACGTCTTGTCACCCAGGGTGTAGTACACGATGGCGCCGGTCGGCGGGTTCTCACCCGCGTCGAGGAACGTGCGGATGCGCTCGCCCTCGGGCGTCTTGTCCTCGTAGAAGGTGAGCCCGGTTCCGAGGGCCATCATGTAGTTCTTGTGGGCCTTGCCGGGGCCCCGGAAGAGATCGACGCTCCAGTTCTGCCAGGGCCGCACCGTCGGGCGCGGCGGGAAGAGGTGCGCGATCCCTCCGGTGGCGTCGGCCGTCAGCTCGCGCAGAGGCGTGAGGTCGTCGAGGATCCAGAAGGACCGCCCGTGGGTCGCGGCGACGAGATCGCTGCCCTTGATCGCGAGGTCGTAGACCGGGGCCACCGGCAGATTCCAGGACAGACGGTGCCACGTCCCGCCGTCGTCCCAGGAGACGACGATCCCCGTCTCGGTCCCCGCGTAGAGGAGACCCGGCCGCACGGGATCCTCCCGGATCACCCGGCTGATCTCGCCCGCCGGAAACGCCTTGGCGAGCGCCCGCCAGGTCCGGCCGTAGTCCTCGCTCTTGTAGAGGTAGGCGCCGTAGTCGTCGATCTTGTACCGGGTGGCGGCGACGTAGACCGCGCCCGGTGCGTGGCCGGACGGCTCGATCGTGGCGATCAGCGACCACTCGGGCAGGTCGGGCGGCGTCACGTTCTGCCACGTCTTGCCGTCGTCCCGCGACACGTGGACGAGGCCGTCGTCGCTCCCCGCCCACAGGACGCCGCGCTCGCGGGGCGACTCCGCGAAGGCGTACACGGTGCCGTAGTGCTCGGCGCCGCTCGTGTCCTTGGTGAGCGGCCCGCCGGAGGCCTCGAGCTTGGTCGCGTCCTGCCGGGTGAGGTCGGGGCTGATCGCCTCCCAGCTCGATCCCTCGTCCCGCGTCCGGAAGACGAGATTGCCGGTGGCGTAGAGCGTTCCCGGATCGTGCGGCGAGAACACGATGGGGAAGGTCCACGCGAAGCGATACCGGAGATCCTTGGGCCCCCAGCCGTAGTAGACCTCGGGCCACACGGTCACGAGCCGGATCTGGCGGGTCCGATGGTCGTAGCGCTGGAGCGCCCCGCCTCCGCCCGGCGAGCTCCCCACCGCGCCGACGTACACCACGTTCGGGTCGCGCGGATGGACCGCGATGTACCCGCTCTCGCCGGTGCCCGCCGGATAGCAGTCGCCCCAGGTGATCCCGCCGTTCTCCGAGGCGCTCGGCACGCTCACGCTCGAGTTGTCCTGCTGGGTGCCGTACACCCGGTAGGGATGCTGGTCGTCGATCGCCACGTGATAGAACTGGGCGGTGAGCTGGTTGTAGATGGTCGACCAGCTCTGGCCGCCGTTGAACGAGACGCACGCGCCGCCGTCGTTGCCCTCGATCATCCGGCGGGGATCGCGGGGATCGATCCACAGATCGTGATTGTCCCCGTGGGGCGTCGTGACCTCCGTGAACGTCCGCCCGCCATCGGTCGACTTCCACATCCGCAGGTTGGTGACGTACACGGTGTCGGGGTCCGCGGGGTCGGCGAACACGTGGCAGTAGTACCAGGGGCGATGGATGAGGTCGCGGTTGTCGGAGACGAGCTCCCAGGTCCGGCCGGCGTCGTCCGAGCGATACAGGCCGGCCTTGTCCGCCTCGATGATCGCCCACACGCGGTCGGGGCGGGCCGGGGACACCGCGACGCCGATCTTCCCCTTGATGCCCCCGGGCAGCCCGGGATTGTCGGTGAGATCGGTCCAGGTGTCGCCGCCGTCGGACGACTTGTAGATCCGGCTGTCGGGACCGCCGCTCGACAGCGTCCAGAAGTGTCGGTACACCTCCCACATCGAGGCGTAGAGGATGCGCGGGTTCCGGCGGTCGAGGGCGAGGTCGATCGCGCCCGCCCGCTCGCTGCGGAAGAGGATCTGCTGCCAGGTGCGCCCGCCGTCGCGCGACCGGTACACGCCCCGCTCCGCGCTCGGCCCGAAGGCGTGGCCGAGCGCGGCCACGTACACGAGGTCCGGGTCCTGCGGGTGGACCTGGATCTTGCCGATGTGCCGGCTGTCGGCGAGGCCGGCGTGGCTCCAGGTCTTGCCGCCGTCGGTCGACCGGTAGACGCCGTCGCCGTAGGAGACGTCGATCCGGATGGTCGCCTCGCCGGTGCCCGCGTAGATGACGCTCGGATCCGACTCGGCCACGGCGAGCGCTCCGACGGCCGCCGTGCGGAAGTACCCGTCCGAGATGTTCTCCCAGTACGTGCCGCCGTCGGTCGTCTTCCACACCCCGCCCGCCACCGCGCCGAAGTAGAACACCATCGGCTCGGTCGGGTGCCCGGCGACCGCCACCACGCGGCCGCCGCGCGGAGGCCCGATGCACCGCCAACGAAGGCCCTGGAACCGCGCTGGATCCATGGAAGCGACCTCGCCTTCCCGGAGCGTCGCGGCCGCTCGACGCGAGGGTCGAGACGGCACACCGTCGCCGATGATAGGCCGAGGCGGCGGAGCGCCGCAATCCACCGGCGGCGCCGGCCGGCGGCGCCCGCGGTTGACAGGGGCGCGGGCGCCGCCTAGAGTCGGCGCTGGATCGAGTTCGCCGCGCCAGACACCACGAGGGAGAGTGCCATGGAAGAGGTGTTTCCGGTCGGATCCGGGATCGTCCTGGGCCTCGTCATCGCGTATCTCGTCTCGGGCCGGCTGCGGGGGTGGCTCCTCGCGGTCGGGAGCGTCGTGATCGGCGCGACCGCGAGCTGGATCACCGGCGAGCTGGCGGTGAGCTGGCTCTACCTCCTCGTCGACATCGGCCAAGTGCTGGTGGCGGGGGCGCTGACGTGGATCCTGGCGGTGCGCTGGCGGCGCCTCGTCGGGACCGCGCGCCGCGAGGTGTGACGCCGGGCCCACTCCGTCCGGGCACTGCGGGTCCCGCGACGCATCCGCCGGCTCCCGGCGGATGCGCGGCCTAGCTCGGGGAATCGCTCAACAGCCGCCGGATCTCCCGCGTCAGCTTGTCAGCGGCTTCCAGGCTGACGAAGTGACCCACGCCCGGAAGTGGCCGGAGATCCACCGGGCAGCCCGCGTCGAGCTCGCTGTTCATCGCCACCCTGGCGGACAGCGCCCCGTCCTTCGCCGCCCAGATGAGGGTGGCCGGCGCCGAGATCGGCGTCCGATAGACCTCCTCGAGCCGCGCGCGCTTCGAGGGCCAGATCTGGGTCGACACCATCTCCCGGTAGTACTGGATCGGCGGGCGGACGTCCGAGGGCCGCTGGAAGCGCGCCACGAGCTCCTCGACCAGGCCCACGTCCATCTTGCCCTTCTGGCCCTCCCGGATGGTGAAGGAGAGCTTCAGCACCCAGCGTCCGAGCGCCGTGCTCAGGAAGAGCTCGGGTAGCCACGGGATCTCGAAGATGGGCACCCAGGGGATGCGGATAGTCTGGAAGTCCTCGAAGTGGAGAACGGCCCGCACCAGCGTCCGGGGATGCGGGCAGTTGACGACGGCGAACCGCCTGACGAGGTGCGAGTACCGGTGCGCGAAGATCCACGCCAGCGCGCCGCCCCAGTCGTGGGAGACGAGGACCGGCCGGTCCAGGCCGAGCGCCTGGATCAGGGCCGCGATGTCGTCGGTGAGCGTGAAGACGTCGTAGCCGTCCGGCGGGCGCTCGGTCTCGCCGTAACCGCGGAGGTCCGGCGCGTAGAGGCGGGCCTCTCCGAGCTGGCTCATCACCGGCCGCCAGCTCATCCATCCCTCGGGGAATCCGTGGAGACACAGCACCGGCGGCCCATCGGGCGGCCCCGACGTCGCCACGTGGAAGGTGATGCCGTTCGCCCGTACCTGCCGGTGCTCGATGCTCGTCGCCATGGCCACTCCGTCCGGCGCGAGGGGCACGAGCCGAGATTATCCCCCGGGGTGGCGGTGCACAACCGCCCGCCGCGGAGATTCTGCGGGACTTGCTGCGTCCCGGGCTCGAATGGCAACGGCCGGCGGCGGCCGGCCCAGGCGGCTCCCGACGACCGGGGGCGGCTCGGGCCGGAGGGCCGCGGCCGGGCCTGTCCCGGCCCGGGCTCCTCAGACGAAGAGCGAGACCCGGGAGCGCGCCGCGTCGCCGAGGAAGGTCGCGACGCCGCCTACCTCGATGCCGTCGATCAACTCCTCCCGGGCGATGCCCATCACGTCCATGGACATCGTGCAGGCGATGAGCTTGACGCCCAGCTGGCGGGCCATGTCGAACAGCTCGTCCACCGATGCCACCTGCTTGTCCCGCATCATCGACTGCAGCATGGCGCGGCCCACCCCGCCGAAGTTCATCCTGGAGACGGGCATCCGGTTCAGCCGGCGCGGGGTCATGAGCGCGAAGAGCCTCTCCTTGAGCCCCTTGCCCCGGAGCGTGGCCCGCTTCTTCAGCGCCGTGAGGCCCCAGAAGGTGTAGAAGATCGACACCTCGAGTCCCATGGCCGTGGCCCCGGTCGCGATGACGAGGGCCGCGAGGTTCCGGTCCAGCTCGCCGGAGAAGACCACCAGCGTGACCCGGTCGTCCGGCTGTCGCGCGCGCAGCTCGGCCAGGCGCTGGTCCACGTACGCGCGGACCGCGGGGTCGATCGCGAGCTCGGCTGTCGCCGCGGCGGTCATGCTTTTCTCCTGAGCAGGTGCACGAAGGTCTTCCGGCCCTGCTCGTCCTGGCCCTCTTCCTGCCTGACCAGCTCGTAGCTCGTGCTGGTCTTCATCCAGCCCTGGAAATCCAGCACGGAGCCGGGGTCGGTGGCGATCACCTTCAGCACCTCACCGACCGGGATCGTATCGATCTCCTTCTTGGCCTTGACGATCGGCATCGGGCACTTGAGCCCGCGCGCGTCCACCGTCCGGTACTCTGCCATGCGTCACCTCCTCGACAGCGCACACTGGTTCTTCCCGAGCTCGAGCTCCGTCAGCTCCGCGTCGGTGGCCGCCTCGCGGCCCAGGTTGATCGCCCGGATCCTGGCGTACTCGGGCGGGGCCGAGCCCGCGGCGCGCTCGGCCTCGCGGACGAAGGCGTCGAGATCGAGCCGCATCGCGCGGTTCCGGCTCCGGAGGTCGCCGAGCACGCCGGCCAGGACTCCACCCGGGCCGGTTCCGGCGAGGCCGCTCGCGTGGGCCGGCAGGACGACGATCGCATCGCCGAGCGGCCGGAGCCGCTCGTGGAGCGTGCGGTAGAGGTCCCGGGCCCACAGGGCCGCCTGGCCGCCCAGATCCGGTCGCCCCACATCCTCGACGAAGAGGGTGTCCCCGGTCAGGAGGAACCCGTCCGCGACGAGGAGCGAGGTGCTCCCCGGCGTGTGACCCGGGGTGGCCAGCGGGACGATCGGCAGGACCTCGAGCCGGCCGACCCGTACTGGACGATCGTCCACCAGGTCCTCGACGGACACCGCGGCGCCTTCGAAGTCCCGCGCGCTGGCGTGGTAGCCCACGCCGGTTCCCCGCGCGAGCGCGGGTCCGCCGGAGACGTGGTCGGCGTGGAGATGCGTGTCGAAGACCGCTCGGAGGCGGAGTCCCTCCCGGTCGAGCAGGCCGCGATAGACGTCGACGCCCCGGTGCGGGTCCACCACGATGGCGTCCTCTCCCCGGGCCACGACGTACGACAGGCACCCGCGCCCGAAGCGGAGGACTTGCCAGAGCTTCACCGGCCCGCTCGTGGCCACCGGCCGCGCCGTGGTGCCGAGCCCCCAGGCGACCATGCCGCCGGCGAGGTTGGCGGCGGGCAGCCCGCGACCCTGGAGGATCTCGGCCACGTAGGCGGAGGATCCGCCCTGGGCGCAGACGACGATCAGGTCTCCCGGGCGGCCGCCGGCCCAGTCGGTCACCTTCTTGACCGATGCGTCCTCGCGCTCGACGAACTCGAAGTAGGGCACGTTGAGGACGTCGACGGGGTGGGGCCCCTCCACCCGCCAGTGCGCGAACTCCTCGGTGTTGCGGACGTCGAGGATCCGCGGTGGCGCGTCCCCGGCGAGGCGCTGGTAGAGGTCCGCGGCGGCGAGGTCGGTCACGGGGTCAGGCCCTGCCTTCCATGCAGTTCACCCAGACGACGGCCTCGCATTGCATGGAAGGCAAGGCCGACACCCTAGATCCAGCCGCCCGCGAACGGGATCACCTGGCCGCAGAAGAAGTCGGACTCGTCGCACGCGAGGAAGACGCAGAGCTTCGCGGACTCCTCGGAGCGCGCGAGGCGTCCGGCCGGAACGTTGCGCACGACGCGGGCGAGCTTCTCGGGGTGCCCGGTGACCTCGGGGCCGAAGTAGGTGGGGTTCTCGACGAAATTCTGGGCGATCGCGTTGACCTGGATGTTGTGGCGCGCGACCTCGCGGCCCACGGCGCGCGTGAGGCCGTTGGCTCCGGCCCGGGCGGCCGAGTACGCGGCGTAGTTCGGCAGGCCGGGGATCGCGACCGCCGACGTGATGTTCACCACCTTGCCGTGGCCCTGGCGCTTCATGATGCGGACCGCCGCGCGGAGGCAGAAGAAGGGCTCGTCGTAGAGGTGGGCGGCCATGGACCGCCAGGTTTCGTCGGAGACCTCCTCGATCGGCCCGCCGACTGGCGCGTGGCTCGAGTTGTTGACGAGCACGTCGAGCCGCCCGTGGCGCTCCGCCACCGCCCGCATCACTCGGTTGGCCTCGCCGGAGACCGTGAGGTCTCCCGTCACCACCGTCGCCTCGCGCCCGTAGGCGTGCGCCAGCTCGAGGGCGGCCTGCGCGCGGGCCTCGGTCCGCTCGTGGAGCGCGAGGATCGCGCCCTCCTTCGCGAACTCCTCGGCGCACGCCGGGCCCATGTACTGGCCGACGTTGGTGATCAGGACGACCTTGCCGGTGAGCCGCATGCCGCGTCCGTATCGTACCGGGGAAGGCGCGACCGAGGCAATCGCCCAGGGCGGGTCAGCGGACACGCACGCCGTGCGTGAAGACGGCGGCCACCCGGGTGAGGCTCGCGACGTCCGCCAGAGGGTCGGCGTCGAGCACGAGGAGGTCGGCGGCCTTGCCGACCTCCACCGTCCCCACGTCAGCGTCCAGGCCGAGCAGGCGCGCGGCGTTCCGGGTCACGACCTGAAGGGACTCCATCGGCGAGAGCCCGGCCAGGCGAGCGAGGTGGACGTTGTACTCGAGGTGACCGAACTCGGTGTCGAAGGGGCCGGCGTCGCTCCCGAACGCCATGCGGTCCACGAGCCCCAGGTCGCGCAGCGCGCTGATCACCGGCAGGAAGTGGTCGAAGTAGCGCTCGAGATTGGCCAGCTGCGCCCGCTCGCTCGCGGTTAGCCCGGTGTCCGCTGCCTTCCGCCGGAGCAGGAGGACGGTGTCCCACCCGCTCGACTGAGGGTTCAGGTCCAGGAAGGCGGACGAGGCGGCCAGCCTCTCCGCGATTCGCGGGTCGAGCCGGGGAAGCCCGGTCGGTGCCCCCGCCCCGCCCATGTCGACCACCTCGCCTGGCGCGAGGAACTCCACGTGGGCGATGGCGTCGACGCCGGCGAGGACGCAGTTCTCGATGGACTGGGTCGAGCGCGCGTGCGCAACCGTGCGCCGCTCGAGCGCGTGCGCGGTGTCGACGGCCATCCTGAGCTCGTCGACCGTGTACGAGGCGAGGTAGGGGATCCCGCCTCGCGTCCCGCCTCCCGAGGCGACGACCTTGATGACGTCGGCGCCCTCCGCGACCAGGACGCGGACCTCGCGGCGGATCTCGTCGGGCGTATCGGCCACGCTCCCGCACCAGTGGAGGTGACCGCCGCTGTGCGTGATCGCGCGCCCGGCGAGCTGGAGCCGCGGGCCCGCGAAGTATCCGCGCCGGACCGCCTCGCGGACCGAGAACATGGTCCGGCCCCGAGCGGCGCAGTCGCGGACCGTCGTCACTCCCGAGCGGAGGTGGAGCGTGAGCTGGCGCATCGCGGTCAGCGTGAGGAGCTCGTCGGGGTCCACGAGGCTCGCCTCGAGGTCGCGGCGATCCGAGGGCAGGGTGGCGTGGGCGTGGACGTCGATCAGCCCGGGCATCAGGACCTGGCGGCGGAAGTCGAGCACGGGAACGTCGGGGGCGCCGCCGCCGCCGGCCGGTCCCACCGCGGCGATGCGTCCCGCCTCGACGCGGACGATCGCGTCGGCCACCGGCGCGCCGCCGCGGCCGTCGATCAGCAATCCGGCGGCGATCGCGAACGGCGATCCCGCGTCGACGGTCCCCTGCGGCGTGCCCACGGCGGGATTATAGATCCCGCGATGCCCTCGAGGGGGAACGCGGCGGCTACTGGGGCGCCGGCTCGAAGAGGCGGCGGAAGAAGGAGCGGACCGCGGCGGCGGGGCCGTGGTCCGGGCAGAACTCCCGCGGCTCGGTCGAAGCGAGGAACGCCTCGCGGATGACGAGCGGGCACCACGCGGTGGCGAGCTTGCCGTTGGCCGCGTCCACCTCGCGGAACGTGATGGAGGGCGGCGCCACGGGCGCGGGGGCGGGCACCACGGCGAGCGCGGTCCGCATGAAGTCCGCCCAGATCGGCAGCGCGGCCTGCGCGCCCGACAAACGCAGGACGTCCCGCTGGTCGAAGCCGACCCACACGAGCGCGACGAGCCGCGGTGTGTAGCCGACGAACCACGTGTCACGGCCCTCGTTCGTCGTCCCGGTCTTCCCGGCGACGGGGCCCTCCACGCCGAGCGCGCGCGCGGAGGCGCCGGTGCCGCGATCGATCACACCCCGCAGGAGGTGCGTGACCAGGAAGGCCTCGTCCGGCCTGAGCCCGGGCTGCCGGTCGACGCTCGGCTCGCTCACCCCGCCCTCGCGATCCACGATCGCGCGGAGCCCGGTCGGCCGGACCCGGTCCCCACCACTCGCCAGGGCCGCGAACGCCGACGCCAACTCGAGCGGCGTCACCTCGAAGCTCCCCAGGACGAGGGCCGGCACGGGCTCCATCGGGCTCGTGAAGCCGGCCTCGCGCGCCGTGCGGACGACGGCGTCGTAGCCAACGGTCTCGGCCATCCACACCGTCGCGGCGTTCAGCGACTGCTCGAGCGCCCGGCGGACCGTGACCGTCCCCTCGTACCGGTTCTCGTAGTTGCGCGGGGTCCACGCGTTCTTGCCGGTGCCCACGGTGAGGGGACGGTCCTCGAGGAGCGACGCCGGCGTGAAGTTGGGCGGCTCCCCCCGCGGTCCTTGACCCAGCGCCGCCAGGTAGACGAACGGCTTGAAGGCCGAGCCGGGCTGACGCCGCGCCTGCACCACGCGGTTGAACTGGCTCTGGCCGTAGTCGCGCCCCCCCACCATCGCGCGGATCTCGCCGGTGCGGGCGTCGAGTGCCACGATCGCGCCCTGGAGCCGCGCCGCCGGGTCGCTCCGCCGGAGGGCGCGGTACTGGCCCTCCAGGCGATCGAGCCCCCGGGCCAGCGCGGCCTCGGCGGCGCGCTGGAGGACGGGACTCAGTGTGGTGTAGATCCGGAGCCCGCCGGACGACGACTCGTCGTCCGGCTGGACCTGCTCGACTTGCCCCCGCACCCAGTCCGCGAAGTACGGGCCGAGGGCGTTGATCGACGGCCCCCGCTGGACCACGAGGCGCTCCCGGACCGCCTGGGCGAGCCGCTTCTCGTCGAGCATCCGCAGCTCGTGCATCTGCCGGAGGACCGCGTTGCGCCGCTCGCGCGCGCGCTCGGGATGCTGGATGGGCGAGTAGGTGTTCGGCGCGCGGATGATCCCCGCGAGCGTGGCGGCCTCGCCGAGCGAGAGCCGCTCGACGTCCTTGCCGAAGAAGCTGCGGGCCGCCGCTCCGACGCCGTATACGGCGAACCCGCCGTGCTGGCCAAGGTAGACGCCGTTCAGGTAGGCGGAGAGGATCTCGTCCTTGGAGTAACGCTGCTCGAGGGTGAGCGCGATCGCCGCCTCGCGGACCTTGCGTCCCCAGGTCCGCTTCGGGGTCAGCACGAGGTTCTTGACGAGCTGCTGGGTGAGCGTGCTGCCGCCCTGGGCCAGCTCGCCCCGGCGGAGGTTCACCCAGACGGCGCGGGCCACCGCCCGCGCATCTACCCCGTGGTGCTCGAAGAAGCGGTGATCCTCGGCAGCCAGCACGGCCTGGACGAGGTGCTTCGGCACGGCCGTGAGCGGGACCGGGTGCCGGAGCTGGTTGGCCGCCCCGCCGAGCCCGGTGAGCGTCTCGGGCTCGAGCTCGATCTCCTCGAGCGGCTCGCCCGTGACCGTGAGGATCTGGCGAATCCGACCGCCGTCCACCAGGAGGCGGACCGGCAGGGCCGGCCGCGTCGACCCGGGGTCCTCGCGCGGCCGGAGGTGGAGCTCCCACAGGGCCGGCTCGCGGTGGAACTGACCGGGTGCCGCCGGCGCAGAGGGGGTCTCGCGGTAGCCGAGGCGCCGGAGGGCACCGGGGAGATCGACGGCCTCGATCGAGACGTCCGGGGTGAGGACCTGGCCGGCCGCGTAGATGAGCGCGGCCTCCTCCAGCCGGGAGAGGTCCACGCTTGCCGCGGTTCGCCAGGTCCAGGCGGCGAAGGCGATCGGGAGACCTAGCGCCACGACGAGCGCGATCGCTGCGACGAGCCGGCCTCGCCGCCGGACGGCGGCGGCCAGCGCGGCCACACGGTCAGGGACGCGCAAGGAGTGGAGATCCGGCCTCACGGCGGTGAGGACTCCGAGCAACGGGCGTGCCGTGGCTTCCGGTCAGCCGAGCGTCACCCGATTGGCGCGCCCCGGCCGGTCGCTCCCGACGCGGGCGCCGCGCCCGCTGCCCGCTGAGAGAGCAGCGTGTAGCCCTTACCGTGTCGAGGTTACGCGTGGTCAGCCGCCGCGGTAGACGATCCGGTACACGGCGCCCAGCCCGTCGTCGGAGAGGAAGAGCGCGCCGTCGGGCGCCACGGCGAGATCGACGGGCCTGCCCCACGAGCGTCCGCGGACGAGCCAGCCCGTCGCGAAGTCCTCCGCGACCGGCGCGGAGGCTCCGAACCGCACCCGGATGACCTTGTAGCCGACGGGTACCGCGCGGTTCCAGGAGCCGTGGAGCGCGACGAGGAGATCGCCGCGATACTCGGGGGGAAACTGGGATCCCGTATAGAAGGCGAGCCCGAGCGGCGCCGTGTGCGCCTGGTAGAGGAGATCCGGCCGCCGGGCCGCCTTGCAGCGGTCGCCCCCGCCGAGGTCGGGGTCGGGCACGAGCCCCGTCGGCGCCCAGTGGCAGTACGGCCAGCCGTAGAATGCGCCCTCCTCGACCCGGGTGACGTACTCGCCCGGGCGGTCGTCCCCGAGCCAGTCACGCCCGTTGACGGTCGCCCAGAGCTCGGGCGTCGACGGGCGAAAGGCGATCCCGACCGCGTTGCGCAGCCCCGTCGCGAACGGCGCGCCGCCTCGGCCGTCGGCATCGTAGCGGTAGATCGCGGCGCGGTGACGGTCGCGCTCCTCGCAGCTGTTGCAGGAGGACCCCACCGACACGTAGAGCCGCCGGTCGGGCCCGATGACGATGGTCCGGGTCCAGTGGGTGCCGCGCGCCGGGAGATCCGGCACGATGACCGTCGGGGCCCCACGGATGCGCCGCGTAGCCGGGTCGTAGTCGAAGCGGACGACTCGCCCCGTCTCCGCGACGTAGAGCTGGCCGTCGAGAAAGGCGAGCCCGTGGGGGAGCTCGAGACCCTCCAAGACGGGCAGGACGGCGTCGGCCCGGCCGTCCCGGTCGTCGTCGGGCAGCGCGATCACGCGCCCGGCGCGCGGGACCGAGACCAGGAGGGTGCCGCGAGGATCGAGCGTCAGGAAGCGGGGGTATCCGAGGTCGTGGGCGAAGAGCCCGATCGAGAAGCCCGGCGGGAGGCGGATGGTCGAGAGGTCGGCGGACGGCGCGGGCTGGGGCAGGAGCCCGACGCAGCCCGCCAGCGCCAGCGCCACCCCGCACATCCGGCGCCCGCGCCAGACCCCGCCGCGAGCCACCTCGGACGACGCGTTCGAGACGTCGAGCTCGCTCACACGACTCTCCTTCGAGACCCTACCAGAACGTGCGAACCGCCGCCACTTCAGCTTGGCGCCCGACCTAGGCATGCCCGGCGCGCCTGCTACAATGCCGACCCGTGACCGCCACCGCGGCCGATCCGGTCTCGCTCGTCGTCGACGACCGGGCGCGCGCTCGCGCGGCTGGCGACCCGCTCTCGGACCTCTGCGTGGTGGCCACAGCCGGGGACGCGGGCGCGCCGGGCGTCCGGCCGATCGTCCTCCGCGACGTCGGGCCCCAGGGAATCGGCCTCCTGATCAGCCGCACGAGCCCGAAGTGGGCGCCGCTCGCGTCCGGGCGCTACGAGCTGCTTCTCCTGTGGCTGACGATCCGGCGGCAGTATCGCGTGCGGGGGACCGTCGCGCCCATGCCCGACGCGCTCGTCGAGACCTACTGGAACCAGAAGGTCCACGAATCGCGGCTGCTCGACCTCTACTACGCGACCTACGGCGCCCAGTCGACCGCGGTCCCGTCGCGCGAGCGATTCCTCGAGGGGATCGACGCCTTGCGCCGGCGGTATCCCACGCCCGAGGCGGTTCCGCGCCCAGACCTCCTACGGGGCCTCTACCTCGTCCCCGATCGGATCGAGGCGTGGCGCGGGTCCCCGGACCGGCTCCACGACCGCCGCCGCTTCATCCGCGAGGCGGACGGGTGGCGAGAGGAGACGCTGGTCCCGTAGCGTTCGCAGCGCCGAGATCCGGCGCCAGCGTGTCGTTTCGTGCCCGACATGTCGCGAGCGGCCGCCTGAGCCGTCGTTCTTCTCGTTGGCGAGGGTCCGCTCCGCGCGCCTGACTCGATCGCACAGGTATCCCCTCGGCCTGAGCGTGAGCGCGGCCAGTCGCTCCGGTGGTAGCTTCTTCCACGGCTGTAGTTCTTGCACGCGCATTCCTGCGACGTTCCCGGCGTGGCGTCCGTGTCCGCGCCCTCGGACGCCCGCCGGGCCCCGTGATCCTGTCGGGAGACGTGACACCATCGGCCTGAAAGGCGGAGTTCTTCCGCACTCGACCCGCGATGGCACCGTCGTTGCTCCCCATGCGATTGGTCTCCTGCGCCCGTCCGGTGTCCGTTGGTGCCGCCCCCGGGCGCACGAGACGACTCGATGTCCTCCGGAGGAGGTTGTCGATGAAGCTTCGCTGGTTGCCCGTGCTGTTGATCGTCGCGCTCGTTGGATGGGTCGGCGCGGTCTCGGCCCAGCAGGCCCCGGCGCCCGCCAAGGCGCCCGCGACGTCCGCGCAGTCCGCGCAGCCCGCCACCGCCGAAAAGACGATGGAGGGCAAGGTGAAGGCCGTGGACCAGGCGAAGAAGCAGGTCACCCTGGAAGACGGCACGACGCTCACGGTTCCCCCCGGGATCGCGGTCGCGTGGACGCATATCAAGCCCGGCTCGATGGTGATGGTTTCGTACGTCGAGGCCGGCGCGCAGAAGACCGTGCGCAAGCTCGAGGTGAAGTCCTAGGTCGAGAGCCCTGGTCGCGCTCCCCGGGCGCGGGCGATGCGCGCGCCCGGGGAGCGCTGAGGGAAGTGGGAGCGGCGGCGGGCGCCGACGTGCTCGAGTCGCGGTCGGGCTCGCGGAGGTGCCGGCGATGAATTCACGACGCGGAACCCTGGTGACCCTCGCGTCTCTCACGCTCGCAGACGGCTGGTCGAGGTCGAGCGCATTCGCCCAGGGGCTGCCCGCCCCCGGCCCGGGAGGCGCCGCGCTTCCCTCGGCGGACGGGGGCAGCCTGCTCGTGCCCGCGCTCATCCTGGCCGTGGCACTGCTGGGCGCGCTCATCCTGGCCGTGGTCGTCGTCGATCTCCGCCGAAAGCGACGGGCCCAGGCCATCGCGATCGAGGGTCAGATCGCCGATGCCCTCATGCGGGAGCCGCGTCTCTCGCGCACGGTGATCACCACGGTCGCGCAGGTGCCGCTGACGGGCCGGGCGGGTCCGACGGTGGAGGTCCGCGGCGAGGTCGAGTATCCCGAGCTTCGCGAGACGGCGGTGCGGATCGTCCGCCAGGAGCTGCTCCGGCATCATCCGGAGGGGCGCGTGGAGGACCGGATCTTCGTCGCGCCTCCGGTCCCGGTCGCCCGTCACTGACAGTCAGTCCGTGCCGTCGGCTTCTCTCAAGAGCTGGCGGGCGATGATCAGGCGCTGGATCTCGGAGGTGCCCTCGTAGATCCGGGGGGCGCGCACCTCCCGGTACAGGCGCTCGATCGAGGACCCGCGGAGCACGCCCTCGCCTCCGTGGATCTGGACCGCCTGGTCGACGGCCCGCTGCGCGACCTCGGTCGCGAACAGCTTCGCCATGGCCGACTCCAGCGTCACCCGCGGGGCGCCCGCGTCCCGGAGGCGCGCTGCCGAGTAGACGAGGAGCCGCGCGGCGCGGATCTCCGTCGCCATGTCGGCCAGCTTGGCCTGGATCGCCTGGAAGTGGGCGATCGGCTGGCCGAACTGGGTCCGGCGCCGCGCGTGCGCCAGCGCGAGATCGAGCGCCGCCTGTCCCAGGCCCACGGCCTGCGCGCCCACCGAAGCGCGAAAGACGTCGAGCGTCCCCATCGCCACACGCCAGCCCTCCCCCTCTGCGCCGAGCTGATGGTCCGCGGGGACGCGGCAGCCGTCGAAGATCAGCTCACCGATGACGTGGGGGGCGAGCGTGTGCATGGGCGTCCCGGTGAGGCCGGGCGCGTCCTTCGGAACGACGAAGGCCGAGAGGCCCTTGGCGCCGGGCCCCGGACCCGTGCGGGCGAACACGACGTAGAGGCTGGCGGAAGGCGCGTTCGAGATGAAGCGCTTCGAGCCCGTGAGCAACCAGTGGTCGCCCTGGCGCTCGGCGCGCGTGGCGAGCGCGGCCGCGTCCGAGCCCGCCTCGGGCTCGGTCAGCGCGAACCCGGGAACCGTGTCGCCGCGGGCCAGCGCCGGGAGCCAGCGCCGCTTCTGGGCCTCGGTGCCCGCCAGAAGGATGGGATAGCTCCCGAGTCCCTGGATGGCGAACAGCTCCTCGGCGGCCGGGCACGTCCGGGCGAGCTCCTCGCGGATGAGGCAGAGGGTCACCGACCGGAACGGGCCGTCGAGGCTGCCCCCGTAGGCAGCGGGCACGAGCCGCGGGAACAGGCCCTCCCGCCCGAGGGCCCGGGCGAGCTCCCAATTGAGGTCGTCGCGCTCGCCCCAGGCCTCGGCGAGCGGCCGGAAGACCTCGACGCCCGCCCGCGCCACGGCGCCCCGGAGCCCGCGCTCCTCGTCCGAGAGGTCGAGGCCACCGTCCCGGAGGCTCAGGGATCGCTCCCGGGCGAGGTGGCCACGGCGCGTCCGTCGAGACCGACGTACGTCTCGAACGCGAGGCCGTCGCCGTCGGCCCGGAACAGAGCCAGGGGGCGCGCGACCGTGCCGTCGTCGCGCACCACCAGCTCGCCCGCGTAGAGCGAGGGGAAGGGGCCTCCGGTGGTGAGGACGTCGCGGAGGCGGGTCCCGCTGACGCCACGCCCCGCGCGGAGCGAGCGCTGGGCGGCCTCGGCGAGGAGCGTCGCGGCCTCGTACGCGCTCGCCGCGAAGCGGGACGGCGGTTGCCCGTGCTTGGCCTCGTAGGCGCGGGCGAAGCGGGCCCCGCGCGTTCCCGGGACGGGCACGAACGCGTCGGCCAGGATCAGCGCGCCGTCGAGCGCGCGTCCGCCGGCGAGGCGCGCCACCCGGTCGTCGTCGGTCGCGAGGAGCTGCCCCGCGTACCCGGCGTCACGGAGCGCGCGCGCCGCTTCCCCGAGCGCGGCTCCCTGGAATCCCAGCACGATGGCCTCGGGCGCGTCCCGGACGACCGCCCGGAGCCGGGGGCGGAGATCGGAGGCATCCAGGGACAGGCTCTCCTCGTGGACGAGGTGGCCGCCCTGCTGGCGCCACCGCGCGGCCGTCGCGGCGCGCGTCGCGCGACCGAAGGCGTCGCCGCCCGCGAGGACGGCGAGGCGGCGGATGCCCCGCACCCAGGCGTGCGCGCCGAGGAGGTCCGCGCGGGCGGCGGCCGAGGGCCTGAGCTGGAACAGGACCCGGCTCGTGGCCGGGAACCGCTCGGTCGCGACGCCCGCGTGGAGCACCAGGATGTCGCGCGCCGCCGCCAGCGGGTAGATCGCCAGCGTCGGCGTCGGGGACGCGGTCAGGATGGCGGTGACCCCCGAGCCGAGCAGCCGGGTGAACTCGGCCTCGGCGCTCCTCACGTCGAGCGGCTGAACGTCCAGTGCCTGGACGACGAGCGCGACCGTCCGGGGCCTGTCCGCCGGCTCGACGGGCTCGGCGGGCGGACGGCTCTGGGCTTTCTTCGTCTCGGACGAGCCGGCCGCGCCGGCGGCCTCGCCGGCAGGCTCCGCCGGCACCGGCGGGGTCTCGGTGCCGGTTTTCGACTCGCCTTCGGCCGCGGTCGGCGTCGACGTCTCCGACCCCGCGCCGCCGCCGACTGTCGACAGGCCCCGCCGCGGCGCCGGGTCCAGCTCGGCCACGGCCAGCTCGAGCCCCTGCTTGATCTCGGCGCCGAACCAGGCACCCGGGCCCGTCAGGGGGAGCAGCGCCCCCACGCGGAGGGTCGGTCCGGTCGGCGTGGCGGGCCGGGGCGGCAACTGCGCCGGGGCCTCACCGGCAGGACACGCGAGGAGCGCCAGGACGGCGACGACCGCGAGACGCCGACTGCGCATGCAGCAAAATCTTACCGTAGCGCGAGAGAGGCCGGAAGCGCCGCCGCGGCTCCGGCCGGCCCGGGTGTGGTATAAGGGCGGGAGGCGGTTCTTGGCCGCGACGACCGCGGGCGCGGGCGAGGACAGACCGGCCCAGGACCGAGAGGAGCTCCGGACGATGGCGACGCACGATCTGCGCGCGAAGGCACTCATCCTCCATTCCGACGACGACGTCATCATCGCCAAGGCCCCGCTCCCGACCGGGACGGTTCTCGACCACGAGGGCGAGCGGATCGAGCTCCTGTGCGACATCCGGCCGGGCCACAAGATTGCGCGTCGCGCCCGCGCGAAGGGCGAGGCGGTCCGGCGGTACGGCCAGGTGATCGGCTTCGCCACGCAGCCGATCGCGGTGGGCGAGCACATCCACACCCACAACCTCGCCGTTGGCGACTACCAGCGGGAGTATGAGGTCGGGGTCGACGTGCGGCCCGTCGACTACTACCCGGCGGCCGAGATGCGCTACTTCGACGGGTTCAAGCGGGCCGACGGGCGGGTCGGGACGCGGAACTACGTAGCGGTGATCTCGACCGTGAACTGCTCGGCGAGCGTCTGCCAGCTCATCCGGGAGCGCTTCCGCGACGTCCAGCGTGACTTCCCGAACGTCGACGGGGTCATCGCGATCACCCACAAGTCGGGGTGCGGCACGAAGCTCTTCGGGGAGGACCACGAGGCCCTCATGCGGGTGCTGGGCGGCTACGCCCGTCATCCGAACGTCGGCGCCTACGTCCTGATCGGCCTCGGGTGCGAGGTGAACCAGACGATGCCGTTCATCGAGCGCCAGCGGCTCGGCCGGCCCCGCGTCCTCTCGATCCAGGAGGCGGGCGGGGTGCGCAAGACGGTCGAGGCCGGGATCAAGGCGGTGCAGGACCTCCTGCCCGTCGCCAACGAGGCGCGGCGCACGCCCCAGCCGCTCTCGGAGCTGGTGCTCGCGACGAACTGCGGCGGTTCGGACGGCAACTCCGGCATCACCGCGAACCCGGCGCTCGGCTGGGCGGTCGACGAACTGGTCCGCTACGGCGGGACCGGCGTGCTCGCAGAGACCTCGGAGATCTACGGCGCGGAGCATCTCCTCATCCGGCGCGCGGTCAACGAGGGCGTGGCCAAGAAGCTCATCGACCGCTTCAAGTGGTGGGAATACTACTGCCGCGTCCTCGGGGCCGAGATGGACAACAACCCGGCGCCGGGGAACAAGGCGGGCGGGCTGACCACCGTGTTCGAAAAGTCCCTCGGAGGAGTGACCAAGGGCGGCACGACGCCCCTGACGGACGTCTTCCTCTACGGGGAGCCGATCACCACGCGCGGCTTCGTCTTCATGGACACGCCCGGCCACGATCCCGTCTCGGTCACGGGCCTCGTCGCCGGGGGCGCCAACATCGTGGTGTTCACGACCGGGCGCGGCTCCGTCTTCGGATGCCGGCCGGTGCCCTCCATCAAGCTGGCCACGAACTCGCTGGTCTACCGGCAGATGGAGGAGGACATGGACATCAACTGCGGCGTGATCCTCGAGGGCACGCCGCTTCCGACCGTGGGACGGCAGGTCTTCGAGGAAGTCGTCGCGGTCGCCTCCGGGAAGAAGACGAAGAGCGAGGCCCAGGGGATCGGGGAGGAGGAGTTCGCGCCCTGGATCATCGGTCCCGTACTCTGAGCGCTCGCGAGCGGAACGGACGAAGAGCGGCCCTTCCGGGCCTCCGGGAGGGCTTCGGCATCTCAACACGCTGGCGCGGAGGGGAGCATGGGGCGACGATCCTATAGTGGTGAGAAGTGGCGGCGGGAGCAGGCCCGGAAGGCCAAGCGCGACGCGAAGGCCGAGAAGAAGAAGGAAGCCGCGAAAGACGCCGAGCCCGGCGGCGGCCCGCCGATCGACTGGGACGCCATGGTGGGCGGGCCCGACGCGGCGCCGCCCCCGCCCGACGACGAGCGCCCCTCGTAGCGGGAGTCCCACAGCCTCCTACAGCCCGAAGAGGCGCTCCACGGTCGGGATGGCCCGCGGCAGCGCGAGTAGGATCACGTGGTCCCCCACCGCCAGGACGCGGTCGGGGTCCGCCGTGAGCATCTGATCGCCGCGGACCACCGCGCCGACCAGCGCGTCGGCCGGCAGGCCCAGCGCCTCGATCGACCGGCCCGCCGCCGGCGTCTCCTGCTGGACGACCACCTCCAGCGTCTCCGCCTCGCTCTCCGGGAGCTCGAACACCGAGACCACCCGCCCGCCGCGCACGTACTTCAGGATCACGCTGGCGGTGAGCAGGCGCGGGCTGATCGCCGCGTCGATGCCGAGGGACCCGACGAGCGGGATGAGGTCCTGGCGCTTGAACAGCGCGATGGCCTTCTTCGCGCCGTGGCGCTTGCCGAGGAGCCCGGCCAGGAGGTTCGTGGGGTCGTCGTCGGTGAGCGTGGCAATGGCGTCGGCCGAACCGATGTCCTCGTCCACCAGGAGCTTGACGTCCGTGCCGTCGCCGTGGACCACGCGGGCGCGGGCCAGCTCGCGCGTGAGCTCGTCGTAGCGCGCCCGGTTCCGCTCCAGCACCGTCACCGCGATCTCGTCGGTCTCGAGCGCGCGCGCCACCTCGAGTCCGATGCGCCCGCCCCCGATGACGAACACCTGCCGGGTGGCCGCTGCCGTGCGGCCCATGAGCACGAGGATGTCCGGGATCACGTCCCGGCGGCTCACCACGTACACGTGGTCCTCGGCGGCGAGCGCGGTGTCGGCGGTCGGCACGATGAGGCGCTCGCCGCGCGCGATGCCAACGACGCGGAAGGGCGCGGACGCCTGCACCGAGCGGAGGTCGCGGAGGCGCCGGTTCACGAGCGGCGCCCGCGCGCCGACCTTGACCCCGAGGAGCTGGACGCGGCCGTCGGCGAAGTCCGCCACCTCGGCCGCCCCGGTGGTCTTGATGACGCGCAGGATCTCGCCGGCGACGACCTGCGTCGGGTTGATCAGGAGATCGATCCCGAGCACCTTGCCCCCGGCCAGGATGGGATGCTCGCCGAGCTCGATGTCGCGCACCCGCGCGATCTTGGTGGCCACACCGTACTGGTGCGCGATGGCGCAGGCCACGATGTTGACCTCGTCGACGTCCGCGACCGCGATCACCATTGCGGCGTCGCGGACCCCCGCCGCCTCGAGCGCCCGGGGCGACGAGCCGTCCGCCTCGATGGTTCGGATCCGCAGCGTGTCCTCGACCCGGCGCACCACCTCCGGGTGGCGCTCGATGACCACGATCTCGTGGGCCTCGTGGGACAGACGCGCCGCGATGTGGTAGCCCACCTCGCCGGCGCCGATCACGATGATGCGCATGTCGAGGCTCAGGACTCCCCGGCGGACTCTTCCTGATAGTCGGGGCAGTGGGCCGCGTAGGGGGGGACGACGCGGCGCCGGATGCGCGGGCACAGGAAGTCGGCGGTGAGGCTCCGGCCGGCGGCGCGATCCGGCGCCGACTCCTCGAGATCGGCCGGCGCGTCCGGGAACCAGACGCAGTCGAAGCAGAAGGGTCCCGCGGGCTCTCGCTCGGCCATGATTGGGAACGGTAGCAGACGCCCTCTCCGGCGCGCAAGGCGATCGTTGCCCGACGGATGCCCTGACCGTAGGATCGGGGCTGATGGCCACGCCCGCCCGCCGGTGGTCCCGCCCGGGGCGAGCTCTCTCGGGCCTGCTCGACCGCCTGGTCCGCTGGGCCCGGATGCCGCCGACCTCGACGGCTCCGACCCGGCGCTTCATCGTGGTTCAGATCTGCGGGTGCTCCCACGACGTCATCCGAGAGGCCACGCTTCGGCGGCGCGCGCCGGCGCTGGCGCGGCTCATCCGCGCGGGGGTCCTCGAGCTCCACCCCCTCCCGTCCGGCCTACCGACTTCCACCCCGGCGTTCCAGGCGGGGCTGATGTACGGCGGCCCCGTCGACGTCCCGGGCTTCGAGTTCCTCGACAAGCGGACGGGGACCTACCGGTGGTTCCCGCGCCCGTGGGACGCGGCGGCCGTGGAGGCGCTCCACGCCCGGCCGGGGCAGGGCATAGTCCGGGGAGGCCGGACCTACGGCTGCGTGTTCGGCGGCGGCGCCGAGAACACGGTGCTCACCTTCGCCCACCTCCTTCGGCCTCACGCTCTCTGGGGCCGCGTCGGCCTCCGCGCCGTGGTCGTGCCGGGCCTGATCCTGGGCTACCTCGTCGCGAAGATGTCCGTCGTGACACTGTGGGAGCTCCTGGGCTGGATCGGGAGGACGCTCCGGAACTTCAGCCTGGGTCGTCGCGTGCCGTCCTTCCGTCGGATGGTCACGCGGCTCCTGATCGGCGGGTGGCTGCGCGAGCTGCTCACGCTGGGGGTCACGGCCGACCTGTACGCGGGCGTGCCGGCCCTCTACGTGAACTTCGTGGACTACGACGTGGCGGCCCACGACCTCGGACCCCGGACCTCGGAGGCCTGGCGGGCCCTGCGCGGCGTCGACCGGAGCATCGGCCGGCTCGCCCGGGTGCTCCGCCGGGTCCCGGAGCACGGCTACGACCTCTTCGTGCTGTCCGATCACGGCCAGATCCGCTCGGTCGCGTTCCGCGCCGTGGCGGGTCCGACGCCCGTGGCGGAGGCGATCGCGAGCTGCTTCGGACCCGAGCAGGCGCCCGCGACCGGGGCCGCGTCACCGTCCGCGTCGCCGGCGGGGTCGATGGCGCCGGAGAGCGACGTCGATCCTCCGCTGCCGCTCTGGCCGTTCACGGCCCGGTGGCAGCGAGATCTCGCCGTCACGGAACGCCCCGTGCGCGAGCGCAATGCCGTGTGGATCGGCGGCCTCTGCATCGTTCCCGCCGGCCCCAACGTGAACATCTACCTGACGTATACGACGGCGAGGGTGCCGGCGGAGGCGATCGCGGCGCGGTACCCCGGCGCGCTCGACCGCCTGTCGCGTCATCGCGCGATCGGCTTCGTCCTCGCGCGAGATGCCCGGGGACCCGTGTGCTACTATCGGGGCACCGTGGTCCGGATCCCCCCGCCCCCGGGTGACACGGGCTGTCCCGTGTTCGACCGGCCCGACCGCGACATCGTCGTGCGAGGCCTGGAAGACCTCCTCGGGATGCCCTCGAGCGGCGACGTCATCCTCTACGGTCACTACACTGACGCGGGCTGCGTGAGCTTCCTCGACGAGCGGGGCAGCCACGCCGGACCGTCCGAGGAGGAGCTCTACGCGTTCGTGGCGGCACCGCGGGGCGTCGCCTTCGACTTCCGCGCGTTGACGCGCGCCCGGGACCTTCATCCGCTGTTCGCCCGCTACCATGGGGAGAGTCCGGACCCAACGCGCCTTCGCCCGGGCTCGCCGCCGGACGGCGCCGGTGCCTGAGCCGAACTCGCTCGCGCCCCCGCGCGAGCTCAGACCGGACACGTTCCGCTTCTGTCCGCTCTGCGGGGCGACCGTCGCGCGCCGTGTCGTCTCGCGGGACTTGCGCGAGTATCCGGTGTGCAGCGGCTGCGGCTTCGTCGGCTACCTTCATCCGAAGATCGTGGCGGTGACGATTCCCGTGCGCGAGGGACGCGTGCTCCTGGCGCGCCGGGCGATCGAGCCCGCTCACGGCCTCTGGACGTTCCCGGGTGGATACGTCGACTGGGGGGAGAGCGTGGCAGAGGCCGCGCGCCGCGAGATGCGCGAGGAGGTCGGACTCGACCTCGAGCCGGGCGGCCTGGTCGGGATCTACTCGTATCCGGATGCGCCGGTCGTGATCGTCGCCTACCACGTCAGGGTACCCAACGGCCTCGAGGCCGTGGCGGACGCCCACGAGGTGAGCGAGACGGGCTACTTCACGCGCGAGGAGATCCCCTGGGATGCGCTCGCCTTCCGGAGCACGCGGGAGGCCCTCGAGGATTGGTTCCGGCGTCCGGGTGTATAGTGGGCGCGGCGCGCCATCCAGGGCGCGCCGCTGGAGGGGAGCCGTGAGGCGACGAGCGATCCGGAGCGCGGCGATGCTGGCGGTGGGGCTGCTTCTAGTGCCCACGCTCGTGGCCGCGGCGCCGCGGTCGGGCGGGGGTGGCCCGCGCGGGTCGGCCGGACACTCGAATCACGGCTGGGGCGGCCCCCGCTGGAACAACTGGTCGGGGCACGGGAGCGGCGGCCACTGGCACGGGAGCGGCGGCCACTGGCACGGGGGCGGCGGCCACTGGCACGGGGGCGGCTGCTGCTGGGGCTGGGGCGGCTTCGCCGTCGGAGTCGGCGTCGGGACGCTGCTGACCGCGCCGTTCTGGGCCGGCTATCCCGTCTATGCGCCGTATCCCGCGTATCCGTATCCCGCCTACCCGGCCTATCCCGCGTATCCGTCGACCTATCCGGCGTACGCGCCGGGAGCGGCCTACCCGACCACGCCTCCCCCGCCGGGGCCGCCGGTCTACGAGCCGTCGAGCTCGATGACGCTGACCCCCGAGCCCCTGTCCTCGGCGCCCGGTGCCCCTCCCGCTCCAGGAGGGACATCGGCGGTCGCGCCGCCGCAAGCCGGCTGCGAGACGGTGACCGTCGCCGGCCACTGGGAGACGCGCATCTACCCGGACGGTCAGCGCCTCACGGTCTGGATCCCCACCTCGACCCGGTCCATCTGCCGCTAAGCCTCCAGGGGCCTCTCGCCTGACCCGTCGGCGGCGCGTGTCGGCCCGCCTCTGGTCCCGCGAAGGGGCCCCGCGGGGTGCCCGTCTCGCCGTTCCCGGTCCCGGCCCGCACGGCTTCACGCGGGGTGAGTGGCGCGCCCTGTCCGCGCTCCGCAGCCCGGCGGGGATCCAGCGGGCGCTCGATGCGATGCCGTATCACCTCGCGCGCACGGCCTGGTCACCGCGCCGGGTCCTGCGGGAGCGCACCGCGCACTGCCTGGAAGGCGCGATCTTCGCCGCCGCGGCGCTGCGGGCGCAGGGCTTCCCGCCGCTCCTCCTGGACCTCGAGGCGGTCCAGGACACCGATCATGTCGTGGCGGTGTTCCGCGTCGACGGTCGCTGGGGCGCCATCGCGAAGTCGAACTTCACGGGGCTCCGCTACCGCGAGCCGGTCTACCGCGGGCTCCGGGAGCTCGCGATGAGCTACTTCGAGGGCTACATGAACCTCCGCGGGGAGCGGACCCTCCGGGCATACTCGGCGCCGGTCAACCTCACACGGTTCGATCGGGTCCATCCCGGCTGGATGGCGGCGAGGGACGATCTCTGGTGGGTTGCCGAGCACCTGGCGGGCATCCGGCACCATCCGCTCCTGACGCCGGCGATGGTTCGGCGGCTGTCGACGGTGGACCGTCGCTCTCGCGCGGCCGCGCTCGTCGGCTACCGCGCGGACTGACCGGGCTCACACGGCCCGGCTCACGACTCGCGGCTCGGCGCGGCGTGCGCCTTTACGGCCTGGGCCGCTGAGCGCATCCTGCCGGGCATGACGCCGCGCCGGTGGCTGGCGGCGGCCCGGGAGCCGCGCTGGCGGGCACTTGCCGGGGCCTTCGCCACGGTGGTGCTCGCGCAGGGGCTGTCGAACAGCTTCCCGGTTTTCCTCCTCCCGCTCTCCACGGAGCTCGGCGGCCTGCGGAGCCTGTCGGCGGCTGTCTTCTCGGCGCACAACCTCGTGATGGGGCTCGTGGGGACGGTCGTCGACGTCCTCATGCGCCGTCTCGGCGAGCGGCCGGTCATGCTGGCGGGCGCGCTGATCCTCGGCGGCGGCGTGGCGCTCGCCGCCACCGCTGACTCGCCCCTCGGCCTCCTGTTCTGGTTCGGCGGCGTCGCCGGCGTGGGGGCCGGGCTCCTGGGCAGCGTCGCCCAGCTGGTGATCCTGAGCCGCTGGTTCCCGACCGCCCGGGGCGCGGTGAACGGGGTGGCGTTCTCGGGGATGGGGCTGGGCATCTTCCTCTTCGCGCCGCTCTCCGCCCTGCTGGTCGACCATGTCGGCTGGCGCGGCGCGATGGCCGGCCTCGGCATGGGCACCGGGCTCCTTCTCCTGCCCGCGGTGGTGCTCCCGCCGCGCCGGGCGGGGGAGCGGCCCCGCGCGCCCGACCCGAGCCTCGCGCGGACGGAGGAGGGCACGGGGCTCGCGTCGGCCGTCGCGACGGCGCGCTTCTGGTGCTTCGCGGCCGCGTTCTTCTTCACCCCGGTCTCGAACTTCATGGTGACCACGCACCAGATCGCGCACATCGTCGAGGCCGGGATCGATCCACGCCGGGCGGCGGCCGCCTTCGGCGCGATCGGGCTCCTGTCGGCCGTCGGGCGGGTGACGTTCGGTACGCTCTCCGACCGGTGGGGCCGGGTCCCCACGGCGCTGGCGAGCTACGTGGCGACGGCCGCCGGGACGCTGGCCCTGCTCCTCCTCGCGCCCGGGGCGCCAGGGTGGCTGCTGTGGGCCTACGTGCTGCCGTTCGGCCTGACGCTCGGCGCCCGGGGTCCGATCGTCGCCGCGCTCACGGCTGACGTCTATCGCGGCCGGAGCTTCGGCACCGTGCTCGGGGTCATCACCTTCGGGAACCGGCTGGGATCGGCCATCGGGCCGTGGCTCGGCGGGGTGATCTACGACGTCACCGGAAGCTACCGGCTGGCCTTCACGGTGTCGATCGCGTCGCTCGCAGTGGCGGCGGTGGCCTTCGCAGCGGCCGGGCGGAGCCGACCGGGGGACTGACGCGGGACGCCTCGGCGGGCCCGGCCAGCCGCCCGGCCGCGCCCCGGGGCGGCCGCCGTCAGAGCCGCGCGCCGAGCTTGCGCTCCGTCTCCTCCAGGCGGTTGCCGAGCTCCTGCAAGAGCGGGCAGGCGGACCAGGATCCCCGGATCAGCGTGTGGACCTGACGATAGAAGGCGAGCTTCATGGCGGGCGGCGCGTGGAAGCGCTCCCAGAGCGCGTCGCCCGCGGTGGCGTGCGCCGCGATCATCGAGATCAGGTTCGCGATCTTGTCGGCGCCCGCCACCAGGAGGGACGGGCGCGGCGCCGTCTGGAGCCGCCTGAGATAGCGGGCCTTCCGCGTCTCCCAGGAGAGGCCCGGCAGGTCGGGCTCGGTCACGTCGAGCACCGTGTCGCGAACCTTCGCGCCGAACGTCTTCGCGATCTCCTCCGCGGTCACGAGCGTGTCCTCGAGGGTGTCGTGGAGGAGGCCGGCGATGATGGTGTCCTCGTCGCCCGTGTAGCGCGAGAGGATCAGGGCGACCGTGACCGGGTGGACGATGTAGGGGAGCAGCCCGTCCCCCTTTCGGACCTGCGCCTCGTGGGCCCGAACGGCCAGCGCGATCGCCTGCTCGATGCGTCCGGTGAAGATCGCCATGGCGGCTTGGTTATACCACGGCCGCCGCCGCCGTTGACGGGAAGGCGGGACGCGGCGCAGAGTAGGCGGCCGGGAGGGACGTCCATGGGTGAGGTCGAGTCCCGCGTCGAGCCGACGGCGATGATCGTCGTGCGGTCCGGGGCGGTCGACCGGTTCGCGGCTCTGCGGTCGGCCTTCGCGCCGGAGGGAGTCGACGTGATGTGGGACCGGCGGCTCGGCGACCGGCGCCGCTCCTCCGATCCTTCCTCGCCCGGGGCGGAGCGACGGCGTCGTGACCGGCGCGGTCCCGAGCCCGCGAGCTGGTCCTTGCTCGACTTCCTCGTCGTTCCCACCCACTCCCGGCCCTGAGGGAGACCGCCCCGGGGCCGCGCCGCACGGCGGCGTCCGAGCCGCGAGTTCGCACGGCGTCGCGCCCGGTCAGGCGCCGGCCGATCCCTGGCGCAGCTTGAAGCGCTGGATCTTGCCGGTGGCGGTCTTCGGGAGCTCCGTGACGAAGTCGATCCATCGCGGATACTTGTAGGGTGCGATCTTGTCCTTGACGAACGCGCGGAGCTCGCCCGCCAGCGCCTCGGACGCGCGCGCCGGATCCTTCAGGACGACGTAGGCCCGGGGCTTGACCAGCCGGTCGTCGTCCTCCTGGCCGACCACGGCGGCCTCGAGGACCGCCTCGTGCCGGATCAGAGTGGCCTCGACCTCGATGGGCGAGACCCAGATGCCCCCCACCTTCAGCATGTCGTCGCCGCGGCCGTCGTACCAGAAGTAGCCCTCCGGGTCCCGGTGGTACTTGTCCCCGGTCTGGATCCAGGGGCCGAAGAGCGTCGCCTTTGTCTTCTCGTGCTGGTTCCAGTAGTAGGCCATGGTCGAGTCGCCGCGGACCCGGAGGTTCCCGATCTCGCCCTCCGACACCGGGCGGCCCTCGTCGTCGACGATCGCGCACTCGTAGCCGGGGACCGGCAGGCCCGACGAGCCCGGCCGCACGGCTCCTGGCCGGTTCGACAGGAAGATGTGGCCGCTCTCGGTGGTCCCGATGCCGTCGACGATCTCGACGCCGAAGCGCTCGTGCCAGCGGCGATAGAGATCCGCCGGGAGCGCCTCGCCCGCCGAGACGCAGAGGCGGAGGGACGAGAGGTCGAACCGGCGCTCCGCCTCCTTCGCGGCGAGCATCGCGGCATAGAGGGTCGGGACGCCGAAGAAGACCGTCGGCCGGTGCCGCGTGATCAGCTCGAACACGGCGTCCGGCGTTGGCCGGTGCGGGTACAGCACGCTCTGGCCGCCGACGCTCATCGGGAAGTACCCCGCGTTGCCGAGGCCGTAGGCGAAGAAGAGCTTCGCGGCCGAGTAGACCTTGTCGGTCGGCCGGAGACCGAGGACCTGCTTCGCGTAGGTCTCGGCGGAGATCACCATGTCGTGGTGGAGATGGACGGCGCCCTTCGGGCGCCCAGTCGAGCCTGAGGAGTAGAGCCAGAACGCGGCGTCGTCGCGGGACGTCGGCGCGGCGGCGAGGGTTCCGGGCGCTCGCGCCACTCGATCCTCGAAGGAGAGATGGGACCCGGGGGGGCCGCCCGCGACCAGCACGTGCCGGAGGTGCTTCGCCCCCTCGAGCGCCGGCGTCACCTCGCCGAGGAGCGGCGCCGAGACGACGGTCACCCGGGCGCGGCTGTCGTCGAGGACGTAGCGGTAGTCCTCCGCTCGCAGGAGGGTGTTCACCGGCACCGGGATCGCGCCGATCTTGATGGCGCCCCAGAACGTCCCGAGGAACTCGGGCGCGTCGAGGCAGATCATCACCACGCGCTGCTCCATCTCCACGCCCAGCTCGCGGAGGGCGTGGCCGGTCCGATCGGCGAGCTCCCGCACGTCGCCGTAGCTGAGGACGCGGTCCTCGCAGTGGAACGCCGGCGCCGCGCCACGTCCCTCGGCCACCGGGCGATCGACGAACCAGCTGGCGACGTTGAACTCGGCGGGCAGGAAGTCGGAGGCGTTCATGAGCCGCTCCTTTCACACGAAACCATGCTGTTCCAGGAAGGCCATGATACGGTCAGCGACCGCGCGCGGTTCTCCCTCGACCAGGCCGGGCGCGGCCGAGGCGGCCGGCGCGCTCGGAGCGGCGGCCGGGCGGCCCCCGCCCACCAGCTGGCGGAGGCGGTCGGCGGCCGAGCGCGAGGCTCCGGGCGGCGCCGCGGCGGCCGTTCGACGGGGGCGCGGTCGCGGCCAGTCCACCCGGTCCATTCGAATCCTCACCGCCGCGCGGACCTCGCCCGGGGTGAGTCCGAGGTCTCCGAGCGACCAGGGCTCGTGCCCGCGGCCCGCCGCGTCACGCCGCGCGCGGACCGACACGTAGCGAGGCTCGACGGAATCTGCGGTCACCGTGACGATCCCCGGGAGCGGGACCGCGAGCTCTTCGCGACGACCGCCTCGGAGCCGGCGCTCGACCACGAGCTCGCGCTCGCCGCGGGCCAGCCGGATGGCGCCGTCGACGCACGGCCAGCCGAGGCGCGCGGCCACGAGCGCGGGGAGAGCTCCGGTGGCGCCCGCGAGGCCGCGCTCCCCGGCGACGACGAGGTCCGGAGCGATCCGGGCCGCCGCGGCCGCGACGATCCGCGCCGTCGCCGCGAGGTCGAGCGCATCGAGCGCGTCGTCCCAGATCCGGACGGCGCGCGCGGCGCCCCGGGCGAGAGCCCAGGCCAGCACACTCTTCGACTCCGGAGGGCCCACCGTGAGGGCCACCGCGCGGTCGGCGACGGCGAGCGCCCACTCGAGGGCGGCGCGGTCCGCGTGCGCCGTCACGACGAGCCGGTCGCCGCCGCGATGGCCGACGGTGGCCCCGCGGGGTCCCGACTCCTGAACGTCGAGCTCGGCGGAGACGTCGAGCCCCTCGTGGACGAGCACCAGGGCGATCACGCAGGCTCCCGCCGGGCGCCGCCGCCCGTCCCGGCACCCGCGGGCTGGCTCTCCCACAGGAGCTCCGCCACGTCGCGCACCTGGATGTCGCCCGGCTGAGTCTCGCCCTCGAGCATGAGCGCGCAGAAGGGGCAGGCGGTCGCCACGACCCGCGCGCCCGTCTCGCGCGCTTCCGCCATCCGGAGCGCAGCGATCCGGGAGCCCTGGCGCACCTCGACCCAGGCGCCGCCCCCGCCGGCCCCGCAGCAGAAGGTGCGTTGGCCGCTCCGCGGCATCTCGACCGGTCCGCCGGCGGCCGTCGCGAGGGCGGCGCGTGGCGCCGCAGTCTCTCCGTTGTGGCGCGCGAGGTAGCAGGGATCGTGGAGGGTCACGGGCTCGGCCGAGACGGCACGGGGCGACAGGCGGCCGGCGGCCACCAGCTCGGCGAGGAGCTGCGAGTGGTGCACCGAGGGCACGGCCTGGCCGTCCGTCGCCGGGGCGAGCTCGTTGCGGAAGACGTTGAAGCAGTGGGCGCAGTGGGTCACCAGGCGCCGGAACCGGACGCCCGCGAGCGTTCGCGCGACCCGACCGGTCGCCTCGCGGAACAGGGTCTCGTCACCGATCCGCCGCGCCGGGTCGCCCGTGCAGGTCTCGGCTCCTCCGAGGATCGCGAACTCGACGCCCGCCGCCTTGAGGAGCCGCGCCGTGGACTGCGCGATCCGCCGTCCGTGAGGATCGAAGGCCCCTGCGCAGCCGACCCAGTAGAGGATGTCGGTCGCCTCGCCGGGCTGGAGGACGCGCACCTCGAGGCCGGCGGCCCAGGCCTGGCGGTCGGCCGGCACGCCCCCGAACGGGTTGCCGCGCTCCGCGGTCGACTCGAGGACGCGGGCCGCGGCCGCGTCCAGGGCGCCGGCCTCGACGAGCGTGCGGCGGAGATCGACGAGCTTGTCCAGCACTTCGATCTCGAAGGGGCAGGCCCGGACGCACGCGGCGCAGGTCGTGCAGGACCAGGCCTCGTCGGGGCTGACCAGGGCCTCGAGCGCGCGGCCCTCGCGCATCGCCTGGAGCGTCGCCTGGACCACGCGCCGGGGATCGAGGGGCTTCCCGGCCACTGTCGCCGGACACACCGCCGTGCAGCGGCCGCAGCGGACGCAGGTCGCGGCGTCGAGGAGCTGGGCCCAGGTCAGGCGCTCCGGCCGGAGCGCCGCGGGCTCGGCGAGGGCAGGGGCGAGCCGGCCGGGCGTCCGCAGCTGGCGCAGCGCGATCTGCGCCGGCGCCGCCACGATGTGACGGAGGACGGTCGCGCCGATCAGGCCGAAGAAGAGCCAGCAGAGCGCGGCGTGGGTGCCCCAGAGCGCTCGGTGGAGCGGCGCGGCGGCCACGCCCGACGCGCGGAGCGCGCGCGAGATCGCCCACCCGACGAACGACCAACGCTCGAACGGGGGATCGGTCGCCGCGATGCGCGCGGCTTCCAGGAGAAAGCCCGTGATGCCGATGGCGGCGAGCAGCGCCAGGATCCCGAGCGCGACCCGGCTGCGCTCGAGTCGAGGCGAGTGACCGCTCAGGCGACGCCAGGCGGTCCAGCCGATGCCCGCGAGGAACGCGAGGCCAGCCCACTCGAGCAGGAACGAGAACACGAGATAGGTCGGGCCGACGAGGAACACCACGATCCGGTCGTGGACGAAGACGAGGCAGGTTCCGACGAAGAGACCGACGAAGCCGAAGAAGAGGAGCGCGTGAGCCCAGCCCGCTGCCGGGTCCTCGAGGAGCCGCCGGTGGGACAGCACGTCGGCCAGGACACGGCCCAGCGCGGAGCCGAGCCGGAAGGGCGTCGCGGTTCCGGTCGATCGGCCGCGAAGGATGGTGCGGAGGTGGCGGGCCAGGAAGAAGGCGCTCACCGCCAGGCCCACCGCGGTGCCGAGGTACAGCAGCGTGACGAGCCACCCGGGGACGTTCCACCAGACGGCGCGCGTGACGTCGGTCATCCGGCCTTGGTCCGGCGCGCCCGGAGGCGCTCGATCAGCGCCTCCGCCACGGGACGCCAGTCCGCCAGGGCCGCGAGCTGGGCCCGTTCGAGGAGCGGCGCCGTCCGGTCGGGGTTGACCGCGACGACGGTGCGCGCCCGCTCGATACCCGCCATGTGCTGGCTCGCGCCCGAGATGCCGAAGGCGAGGTAGAGATCGGGGGCGACGGCACGGCCGCTCTGACCGATCTGGCGCTCCCAGGGGATCCAGCCGAGGTCGACGGCGACGCGGCTGCCGCCGACCGCTGCGCCGAGGAGATCCGCAAGCGCCTCGAGCTGGCGAAAGCCGTCGGCGCCCACCCCTCGGCCGCCCGCGACGATGCGCTCCGCGTCGCGCAGGTCGACGGTGCGGGGATCCGCGGCCATCACCCGCCGGACCTCCGCCGAGGGCGGGGCGCCGTCGGTCACCGCCGGCGACTGCTCGATCCTCACCGGCGCGGCGGCGACGGCGGGTCCGACGCCGAGGGCCCCGGGGCGGAGGGTGACGACCGCCGCGGTGCCGGCCGGCACGCGCACCGTCGCGTACAGGCGATCGCCGTAGGCGGGCCGGGTGATCGCCAGGCCGCCGTCGGCGTCGCGCCGGACGCCCACGGCGTCGGTCGCGAGGGCGGCGTCCAGGCCGATGGTCAGGTGGGCGGCGACCCCGAGTCCGTGGCGCGTGTGGGGAAGTAGCGCGATCGGCCCGGCGGTGCCCTCGGCGGCGAGCCAAGCGCTCACCGCCCGCCCAACCTCGGCCGGCGCCGCGACGCCGAGTGTCTCGAGCAGGACGAGCCGCGCCGCGCCGTGGCGGGCGAGCGGCGCGAGCGTCTCGCGCGTCTCGGCGGGGCCGACCAGGACCACGCCCGGCGCTCGGGGCTTCGCCAGCTCGACCGCTTCCCCCAGGGCCTCGAGCGTCGCCTCGCCCTCCGCGGGCTCCGCCACAACCCAAACCGGGGTCAGGCCCTGACTTTGGTTAGTCACGTGCGCGCGCTCGGTGAAGGCTCAGGAAATCAAGCTCAGGGCCTGACCCCGCTTAGAGAAGGCGGGCGACGCGGGTGCCCTCGAGGATGGCGTGGTGCACCCCCCGCGGGGCGACGCAGTCGCCGACGGCGTGGAGCTCGGGCACGCGCCCCCGGAGCGCGCGGTAGAGGGCGTCCGTCGAGCGCGCGCCCATCGACAGGACGACCGTGTCCACGCCCTCGATCCGGCGCTCCTCACCGGTGTACACGTTGGCGACGACGACGGTGGAGCCCTCGACGGCGACCAGGTCGGTGTGGGGCGTGAACACGACGCCCTTGGAGAACAGGCGCGCGTAGAGCGGGACGAT
>DATBGA010000184.1:0-22498 GCA_036558225.1 Candidatus Methylomirabilota bacterium
TCCACGAGCTTCTCCGCCGCGGCCTCACGCCCTACGACGCCCTCACCCAGGGGCTCATCGCCGGCATGGACGTGGTCGGCGAGGACTTCCGCACCGGGAAGCTCTTCGTCCCGCAGGTGCTGATGGCGGCGAAGGCGATGAAGGCGGGGATGGAGGTCCTGCGGCCGCTCTTGGCCGAGACCGGCGCCCCTCGCATCGGCACGCTGGTCATCGGCACGGTCAAGGGCGACATCCACGACATCGGGAAGAACCTGGTCGGCATGATGATGGAAGGCGCCGGCTTCCAGGTCGTCAACCTGGGGATCAACACCGACGTCGAGAAGTTCCTCCACGCGGTCCGCGAGCACGCGGCCGACATCCTCGGCATGAGCGCGCTCCTCACGACGACGATGCCGTACATGCGGGTGGTCATCCAGGCGCTCAAGGAGGCCGGGCTCCGGGAGAAGCTGATCGTGCTGGTCGGCGGGGCGCCGCTCAACGCCGACTTCGCGAAGACGATCGGCGCCGACGCCTACTGCCGCGACGCGGCGAAGGCCGTCGAGACGGCGAAGCGCCTCATGGCCGAGAAGACGGGTGGCTCCCTTGCCTGACGGCGCACGCTGGCGCGCCCTCCTCGCGTCGCCGGGCCCCATCCTGGTCGACGGCGCCATGGGCACGATGCTCTTCGAGGCGGGGCTCGCCTCCGGCGACTCGCCCGAGCGCTGGAACGTCGAGCGCCCGGACGTGATCCGCCGCATCCACCGCGCATATCGCGACGCCGGCGCACGTATCCTCCTGACCAACACGTTTGGCGGGAACCGGTTCCGCCTCGCCCTGCACGGCCTCGACACCCGCGTCGGCGAGTTCAACGAGGCGGCGGCGCGGCTGGCCGGCGAGGTGGGGCACGCGCCCGGCCGCGGCGCGGTGGTGGCGGGCGACATCGGGCCGAGCGGCGGCATCCTGGCGCCCCTCGGTGACCTCCAACGCGAGGACGCGGTGAAGGGCTTCGCCGAGCAGGCGGCCGCGCTCCACGCGGGCGGCATCGACGTCTTCTGGATCGAGACGATGTCGGCGCTCGAGGAGGTCGAAGCGGCGCTGGAGGGCGTGCGGCAGGCCGCGCCCGGCGTGCCGGTCGTCGTCACGATGAGCTTCGACACCCACGGCCACACGATGATGGGCGTGAGCCCCGAGCAGGCGGCGAAGGAGCTGACCGCGCTCGGCGCGGTCGCGGTCGGGGGCAACTGCGGCCTGGGACCGGCGGAGCTCCTGCCGGCCATGGCCGCGATGCACGCGGCGGTGCCCGACGCCGTGCTGGTCGCCAAGCCGAACGCCGGCCTGCCGCTCCTGGAGGACGACCGGGCCGTCTACCGGGGGAGCCCCGAGGAGATGGCCGACTACGCGCGGCGTTTCACCGCCGCGGGCGTCCGCATCGTCGGCGGCTGCTGCGGGAGCTCGCCCGCGCACCTCCGCGCCATGGCGGACGCGCTCGCGCTAGCGCGGTGAAGGCGGAGGCCGGCCCGTGCACTTCGCCGTCCGCCGCGTCCGGGGGCGGGCCTGGGATGCCACGAAGCCCATGCGACAGCAGGCGCTCTGGCCCGAGCACGCGGCCTTCATGGAGGGCCTGGTGGCCGAGCGCTTCGTCGTCCTCGGCGGGCCGGTCGGGGGCGGCGAGGAGGCCCCGGAGGTGCTGCTGGTGATCGACGCGCGCAGCGCGGAAGCCATCCGGGCGCGCCTCGATGCGGATCCGTGGAGCAAGACGGGGTTGCTCGAAGTCGCCCGGATCGAGCCGTGGACCGTTCTGCTCGACGGCCGGTCGGCATGAGGGGCCTGCCCGTGGGGCCGGGAGTCCAGCCATGATGACGCTGCCGCAACGCGTGACGATCTGCGAGGTCGGTCCCCGGGACGGCTTCCAGATCGAGCCCGAGTGGATTCCCACCGAGACGAAGGTCGAGGTGATCGACCGCTTGTCGGAGACCGGGCTGCCGCGGATCGAGGTGACGTCGTTCGTCCACCCGAAGGTCGTGCCCCAGATGCGGGACGCCGAGGAAGTCATGGCGCGGATCCGCCGTCGGCCGGGCACCCGGTACGTCGCGCTCGTGCCGAACGACAAGGGCGCCGTGCGCGCGGTCGACGCCGGCGTCGACGCGATCCACACGGTGGTCTCGGCGACCGAGAGCCACAATCTCGCCAACGTCAACATGACGGTGGCCGAGTCGCTCGCGAAGCTCCGCGCCGTGCTCGAGGTCGCCGCCCGCGCGAAGGTGGCGGTCAACTGCGCGGTCTCGACGTCGTTCGGCTGCCCGTTCGAGGGCGACGTGCCCGTCGACCGCCTGGAGTGGGTGGTGCGGTCGCTCGTCGACATGGGCGCGCCCGGGATCGCGCTCGCCGACACGACCGGCATGGCGAACCCGCGGCAGGTGACGGAGATCCTGGAGCGCTTCCTCCCCTGCTTCCCCGGCGTCGAGTGGACGCTCCACACCCACGACACCCGCGCGATGGCGATCCCGAACATCATGGCGGCGATGGCGTGCGGGGTGACCCACTTCGACAGCTCGATCGGCGGCCTCGGCGGGTGCCCCTTCGCCCCCGGCGCCTCCGGCAACGTCTGCACCGAGGACCTGGTCCACTGCCTCCACGCCATGGGCGTCGAGACCGGCATCGATCTCGACCGCCTGCTGGGCGTCTCCCGGCGCGTGCAGGAGGTGGTCGGCCGCGTCCTGCCCGGCCAGCTCGTCAAGGCCGGCCCGGCGACCCGCCGTTACCCGGTCCCCGCCGGCGTCGCCGCCCGGCTGCCGATCCCCGAGGGAGCGCCGGCGCGTAGCGCGAGCGACGAGCCTCGGAGGGGTCGTCCGGGATCCTCGAGCATCTCCTCGCCGTTTTCCCCGTAGGAGCGAATTCTTCCCGGAGGAGGCCATCGACTGCTGGGCGAGGTCCGAGGACGCCACCCTCTTCGGCGCCTGGGGGCCCATCGAGAAGGGACACCAGCGCCTCACCGGACGTTCCGCTGGGTCGCCAGTCGCTTCAAGGGCGGGCAGATCGTCCCGGACGACACCGTCGCGTTCGCGAGCGGCGACCTCGGCTACACCGTGGGCTTCGAGCGCGGCGAGGTCGTCGTGGACGGCGGGGCCCCGAGGCCGATGACCATCCGCGTGACCCACATCGACCGGTGCGTCGACGGCGAGTGGCGGCTCGTCCACCGCCACGCGGACTTCCCTCCGGAGGACCAGCGGAGCCCCGCAACGTGACGCTCCCTCATGCGCGGTGAGACCATGGGCCGAAAGGGGGACGCCATGGAGCCCAAGCACGACGACGTCAGCGAGCGCATCCGCAGCACCTGGGACGAGATGGCGGCGGGCTGGGAAACGCGCCGCGAGGACCTCTGGGAGCTCTCCCGCCCCGTGAGCGAGTGGCTGGTCGAGCGAATCGACCCACGTCCGGGGCAGACCATCCTGGACGTGGCGGCCGGGGTCGGGGACACCGGCCTCCTGGCCGCGCGCCGCCTGGCCGGCACGGGTCGCGTCCTGATCACCGACTTCGCGCCCCGGATGCTGGCGGCGGCGCGGCGCCGCGCGGCGGAGCTCGGCGTCACCAACGCCGAGTTCCACGAGCTCGATGCGCAGCGGATGGCGCTCGAGCCGGCGAGCGTGGACGGCGTGCTCTGCCGGTGGGGCTTCATGCTCATGCCCGACCCGGCCGCGGCGTTCGGGGAGACGCACCGCGTGCTCCGTCCCGGCGGGCGGCTCGCCTTCTCGGTGTTCGGGGCGCCCGAGCGCAATCCCTGGGCCTCCATCGTGGGACGGATCCTGGTCGCGGACGGCCACATGCCCCCGCCGGCGCCCGGCGCACCGGGGATCTTCGCGCTGAGCGATCCCGCGCGCATCCGCGAGCTGATGTCGGGGGCCGGCTTTGCCTCGCCGGAGATGGCGGAGATCCCGCTGACCTGGCGGTTCCCAAGCCCGGACGCCTACTGGTGGTTCCTGACGGAGATGGCGGGAGCGATCTCCCCGATCCTGCGCGCGCTCGCTCCCGGCGCGCAGGCGCGGGTGCGCGCGAGGGCCGCCGAGATGGCGCAGCCGTTCCGGTCCGGCGAGGCCTACGCGCTTCCCGCGCTGTGCCTCTGCGTCAGCACGCGTCGCCCGCCCGCGTAACGAGGACGGCCGGGTGCCGTGCTAGAGTCGCGGTCATGCGCATCAAGTACCGCATCGGCGTGATGCCGGGGCCCTGGCCGCCGGGCCCGGTCGGCCGCGACTTCTTCTGGCGGCTCGTCGAGCTCTGCGAGAAGAGCGAGATCGACTCGGTGTGGTTCTCCGAGCGGCTGTCGTCGCCCTTGCCGGTTCCGGAGCCGATGACGGCGATGGCGGCGGTCGCTGCTCGCACCAGCCGGCTCAAGTTCGGGCCGAGCGTGTTCATCACGCCGTTCCGGACGCCGGTCATGGCCGCCCGCGAGATCGCGATGATCGACTACCTGTCGAACGGCCGCATGCTGCCGGCCTTCGGCATCGGCGTGGACCAGCCGCGGGAGTTCGAGGCGGCGGGCGTGCCGTTCCGCGAGCGCGGACGGCGGACCGACGAGGCGATCCGGATCATGCGGCGCTGCTGGAGCGAGGACGAGGTGACGTTCGTCGGGGAGTTCTGGTGCCTCGACCGGATCTCCGTGCTGCCGAAGCCCGTCCAGCAGCCGATGCCGCTCTGGATCGGCGGCAACAGCGAGGCGGCCATGCGGCGGGCCGGACGGCTCGGCGACGGCTGGATCCCGTCCTTCATCACGCCGGACCAGCTCCGGGTCGGCGTGGAGAGGACGCAGGCGTTCGCGGCCGAGGCGGGGCGCGAGGTGCCGGTCGACCATTTCGGCGCCCTCTTCTACTACTGCCTCGACCCCGATCCGGCCGCGGCCCGCGCGCTGGCCGACCCCTTCATTCCTCGCGGCCGCGTGGACGACGCCACCCTCGCGCGGTGCACGGCGTTCGGGCCGCCCGAACTGGTGCGGCAGCACCTCGAGGCGTACGTGGCCGGTGGCGGCTCGAAGTTCATCCTGCGGCCCATGTGCCCGCCCGAGCGGATGCTGGATCAGCTCGACCTGCTCGCGGCCGAGGTCGTGCCGGCGTTCCACCGCCGGGTCGGCTGACGCCGCGAGTCCGAGCTCGCCGTCTTGGGGCTCGCCTTCACGCGCGCGAGGTCGGGGCGAGCCGTCCTGGCCCTCGTGTCCGGCCGCATGGAGGCGGTCGTGTTGACGATGCTGGTGCGCTGGGAGGAGCTAACCGGCGTGCTCCCGCCGCTCGAGCGCGTCGCCGCTCGCGGCAGCCCGTACCTCGAGGCCCTGCTCGAGGCGATCCGCGAGGAGATGGCCGCGGCCCGCGGCGAGCCCGCGCCGGCCCACGCGAGACTCCGGGAGCTCGGGTACGCCGGCTGGAGCCAGCTCTGGCCTACCGACCTCAGAGCTGAATCTGCGCCCCGAGCTCGACCACGCGGTCGGGCGGGATGCGGAAGTACTCCGTCGCCGAGCGGGCGTTCCGGGCCAGGAAGCCGAAGAGCAGCTTCCGCCACTTCGCCATGGGCGCGGGGCCCGTCGGCAGGACGCGCGTCCGCCCGACGTAGTAGCTGGTCTCCTCGAGACGGCTCGCGATTCCCAGCCCGCAGCAGCGCTCGAGGACCGCCGGCACGTCGGGCATCTCCATGAAGCCGTAGCGAGCCCGGACACGGTGGAAGCGCGGCGCCAGGACCTCGCTGTCGATGCGCTTCTCGTCCGCCACCGCGGGCTCGTCCGCGGTGAGGACCGTGAGGATGACCACGTGCTCGTGGAGCGCCTTGTTGTGCTCCAGATGGTTGAGGAGCACAGGGGGCACGCCCTTCGCCGTGGCGCTCAGGAAGACCGCGGTGCCGGGAACGCGCGGCGGCGGTGCGTGCCGGAGCCGGTCGAGGAACGGCTGGAACGGCACCGACGCCCGGGCGAGCAAGGCGCGCATCAGCTCGCTGCCGCGCTTCCAGGTCGACAGGAGGATGTACACCGCCGCCGCGATGGCGAGGGGGACCCAGCCGCCCGCGCGCACCTTCGCCAGGTTGGCGCCGAGGAACGCGAGGTCGACCGCGAGGAAGAGCGCGGCCAGCCCGCCCGCGTGCCATGCCGACCACCGCCAGCGGTGCCGCGCGACCAGGTGGAAGAGCACGCTCGTGACGGCCATCGTGCCCGTCACCGCGATGCCGTAGGCGGCGCCGAGCGCGCTCGACGAGCGGAAGCCGAGGACGAGGAGCAGACACCCCACCATGAGCCCGGCGTTGACCTCCGGGAGGTAGACTTGGCCGGCTTCCGTCCACGAGGTGTGGACGATCGTGACGCGCGGGAAGTAGCCGAGCCGGACCGCCTGGCTCGTGAGCGAGAAGGCCCCGGAGATGAGCGCCTGGGAGGCGATGATCGTGGCGAGGGTCGCCAGGCCGAGGAGCGGGTAGAGAAGCGGCCGGGGCGCGAGCAGGTAGAAGGGGCTCTGGACGGCCTCGGGTTGGCGGAGGACGAGGGCCGCCTGGCCCAGATAGTTGAGGAGCAGCGAGGGAAACACGAGGCCGAGCCAGGCGAGCCGGATCGGCCGGCGCCCGAGGTGGCCCATGTCGGCGTAGAGCGCCTCCGCGCCGGTCACTGCCAGGACCACGGCCCCGAGCACCAGGAACGCCGCCGCCCGGTGCTCGGTGAGGAGCCGCATCCCGTACCATGGGCTGAGCGCGCGGAGGATGCCCGGGCTCCGCCAGACCTCCGCCGCCCCCAGCCACGCGATGGCGATGAACCAGACGAGCATGACGGGGCCGAACAGCTGCCCCACGCCGGCGGTGCCGCGCTTCTGGAGCGTGAACAGGAGGAGCAGCAGGGCCGCGGCGATCGGCACGACCCACGGGGCCAGTCCCGGCGCGGCCACCTCGAGGCCCTCGACGGCCGCCAGCACGGAGATCGCCGGCGTGATCACCCCGTCCCCGTAGAGGAGGGCCGCCCCGAAGAGGCCGAGGGCCACGACGGCGGGGCCCCGCGCGCGGGGAGGGATCAGCGCGAGGAGCGCCAGGATGCCGCCCTCGCCGCTGTTGTCGGCCCGCATCACGAAGAGGATGTACTTCACGCTCACGATCAGGGCCAGGGCCCAGACCAGGAGCGAGAGCACACCGAGAACGGTCGCCGGGGTCAGGGGAAGCCCGTGACCGGGACGCAGACACTCGCGCAGCGCGTACAGTGGGCTCGTCCCGATGTCGCCGAAGACCACGCCGAGGGCGGTGACCGCGAGGGCGCCTCCGTAGCGGCGGCCGGGCGACCGAGCGGACGCCATGGATCCACTCTACCGAACCCTCGGCCCGAGCCGGCCCGCCCCCTGCTCGTGTGTCGACGGAGCGGTCCGGCCGGCTCTTCACACGTCGCCTGCCGGGAAATGCCCGACCCGGGTCGGGGAACGCGCGTTGCGGGGGCGTGGCGCTAGTCTTAAGGGTCTGTGACCGAAGTCACGGCCGCCCCTGGGGCCGGGCCCGCATAGTCAGTCATGGCCTCGCGATGTGCGAATGGGCCCGACGTGATGGTCGGCGAGCGCCGCATTTCGCATTTGATGTGGCGCGAGAGTGGAGTATGACCAAGCGACAGGGACGTCGGATGTTCCGGGTAGCCGGGCTGGGCGTCTTGGCCATCGCGGTGCTGACCGGCGCCAAGGGCGACTTCAAGCTCGAGAACATGCCGCCCGGCAAGCATCGCGTCGAGGTGTGGCACCCGGTCCTCGGCACGCAGTCCAGGGAAGTCGATGTCAAGCCCGGCCAGGAGGTGAAGCTGCGGTTCGACCTGCCGGCCAAGAGCTGAGCGCCGGCCGCACGGTCAGGGCGCCGGATCGGCCCGCAGCTCTCGCTTGCGATCCAGGAGCGCGACGGCCTCCTCGCAGCAGCGGATGCTTCGCGCCAGGACGGCGTGCGCCTGCTCGAGGAAGGCGCGCATCTCCGGCGGCAGGCTGACGCCCAGCAGGCCGTCGACGCCCGCCAGGACCGACCGCTGCCTCTGGGTGAGGAGGCGGATCCGATCGGCGCCCGTGGGCGCCGCCACCAGCCGGTCGGCCGTGAGCGCGTTGACCCCGACGGCGGGCCGGCTGCGTCTCGTCGGGCGCGAGGCGTGCTTCTCGAGGCCGGAGCAGAACCAGGTCATCGTGTAGTGCAGCTCGTCGAGACACGTCCGGGCCTCCGGCGCCGTGGCCACCCCGGAGAGGCCCTCGAGGGCCGTGGCGGCCTCCAGTTCGGCGTCGAGCAGGGCGCGCGCGTCGGCCCCGATCGTGCTCACCGTCCGGCTTCTCACGCTCGCGTCAGCCTCCCGACCCGGAACGAGCTCGGGGCGATGGTCGGCACCGTGCGAAACGTCGCCACCCGGTCGCTCCGGCAGCTCGAGACCAGCGGCGCGATCCGGCTGGAAGCGCGATCGGTGGTCATCCTCGACCGGTCCCAGCTCGAGCGCCACGGGCGCCGCTTGCCGAGCGTGTCCTTGGGCGCGCTCCGCGCCGTCGCCGTCCGACCCGTTCCGGCCGTCTCCGAGCCCTGGTGTCGCCGCCCCCCTTCCCACCGGCTCGATCCTCCCCCCGCACGAGCCCATCATCACCATCCGGATGGGCTGGCGGAATGACTTCGGTCCCGGCCCCGGGAGACCCAAGTCACGGTAGCCGCCGCCGCCCGCGCGCATCCTCAAGGTGGAGGGTCAGAGAGGACATGAGGAACTTGGAGGATACGCTGGTCGTGACCGCCGGGCTCGCCATGGGAACGGCGGTCGGCGTGCTCACCACGGCGCTCGGTCTCACGCTGGTGGGCCTGCCGTGGGAGCTCCACTTCTCGGCGCATCACGTCGCCGCGGTCGCGGTCGCCCTCAGCGGGATCGCGGTCGTGGCGCAAGGCGTCGTCATCGTGGTGGATCTGCTGGCCCGCCCCTCGCCCCTCCGGAGCCGGCCCTGAGCCCGCCGGCGGGAAGGAGACATCCAATGGGTACACAGCGAGTGCTCTCGTGGCTGATCTTCCTGATCGGCCTGATCCTCATCGCCACGCCGTGGCTGCTGAGCTTCACCGCGGATCGCGTCGCCCGGCTCGACGTGGTGGTCGGCGGCGTGATCGTGGCGATCCTGGGCATCGCGCTCGTCTACGCGGTGCAGGAGCCCACGCGGCGGCTCTCGCACTGACGCCGCCCGGGGCCGAGCCGTTCTCGTCGGCGAGGACGGCTCGGCCCGCCCGAGGCGTCAGCGCATGTTGCCGGTGTGGCCGAGCGAGTAGCGTCCCGGCTGAGGCCACACCGTGAGCCCGTGCGGCTCCTTCCCGACCGGGATCGTCGTCACCTGGCCGGTGCGCGTGTCGAAGACGTAGACGACGTCGTCGAAGCGGCCGCTCAGCCAGAGCTGGGTGCCGTCGCTGCTCACGTTGCCCATGTCCGGGCTCCCGCCGCCCGGCACGGCCCACACCACCTCGACCGTCCGAGTCGCGAAGTCGATCACCGCGACGTTGCCCGGCCCCTTCGGGCGGCCCCGGATCTGCCGCGAGCCCCGATTGGCGACGTAGAGCTTCTTCCCGTCCCGGCTCGGGTACAGGCCGTGCGTGCCGATCCCGGTGGGGATGAAGCCCGTGACTGCGAAGCGAGCCCCGTCGATCAGGTGAACGCCTCCGGCCATCATGTCCGCGACGAAGTAGGTCTGGCCGTCCGGGGAGACCCGGATGTCCTGGGGCATCCCGCGCGGCAGCGCGAGGTAGCCGAGCACCGTCCGCTCGACGAGGTCGACCTTGACCAGGCCGCTCTGGAACTCGCAGGTCGCGATCAGGTACTTGCCGTCGATGGAGAAGTCGACGTGGTTGACGCCAGCGCAGTTCGGCACGGCGACCGATGCCTGAAGCGCCATGGTGCGCGGATCGCGGAAGTCGAGCCGCTTCAGCGCCTCGGCGACGACCATCGCGGAGCGGCCGTCGGGCGTGAAGTAGAGGTTGTAGGGGTCGTCGACGGGGATCGGCCGCCCGGGCTTGCCGGTCGTCGGGTCGATCGGCGTCAGGCTGCCCGTCGTCAGGCCCTCGGCGTTGTTGGCCACCCACAGCGTCGTGAGGTCGTAGGATGGCACGACGTGCTGGGGGTTCACCCCCACCGGAAACGTGTCGATCACGGTCAGCGTCGTCGCGTCGATCACCGTGACGGTGTTCGCCTTGACGTTGGGCACGTAGACGCGGGGGAGCGCGCCGGCGACCGCGGGGCTGAGCCGGCCCGCCGCGGTCTCGCTGTAGAGGTTCGTGGGATCGGGCACCGAAGGCATCCCGGGCAGCGTCGCGACCGGTGCCGGGGCGCTGCCCGGCGTCTGGGCGCCGGCCGGGAGGTGCCAGGCGCGCCAGAGCGCCCCGAGGCTCCATGCGGCGAGCAGGAGGCCCAGCAGCAGGCCGACGCGGACCCATGGGGATCCGGCGCGCGAGAGCATTCGCCCGCGGGTTACGGCTGGGCCCCTACGCGCGTGGCATCGCGCTGCGCGAGCGCTTTCCGGATGGCCTCGACCGTCTGAGTGATGATCGCCTCCTCCACGAGCCGACCCACCTCCGCGCTCGCCCGGCCGGGGTCGCCGTCCGCGCCCTCCCAGGCGCCGGGGCCCGGCGTCGCGCGAAGGCGCTCCTGCCGAACGAGGCTCGGATCGACGGCCAGCATCAGCGAGGTGTCGAGCGCCCCCGCGTGCTTGCCGATCTCGCGGTCCTGATAGCCGCGACCGAGGAGGAGCGCGCGCCCGCCCGTGGTGCTCGCCCGATAGTAGGCGTCGATCGCGTGGGCGCGGACCGGGCTCGCGGCCCAGGCGCGATTCAGCCGGCGCGCCACGGCCTCCTGTCCCGCCTGGTTGCCGCCGCTGTCCCCGAGGAAGACGATGTCGCGGAAGCCGTGGAGGGCGAAGCTCCTGGCCGCGGATTCGAGCACGCCCTCGAAGACCGGCTCCGGGAGCGTGATCGTGCCCGCGTAGCGCATGTGCCCGGTCGCCGGCGCGAGCCCGCCCTCCGGGACGTACGCCAGCACCGGCGCCACCAGGGTGCGGCCGAGCGCGCGGGCGATCGCCGCCGACAGCGCCTTCACCCGCACGTTGTGCTTGCCGACCGCCATGTGGGGGCCATTCTGTTCCGTTCCTCCCGTCGGGACGATGATCGTGGTGGCGCCGGAGCGGACCAGATCCCGGATCTCGGTCCAGGTCAGCTCCTCGAGGAAGACGGTGGCCGGGATCGCCGCCCAGCTCCACGACGGCGACGCCAGCGTCCACCCCACCAGGGCCAGCACCGCGCTCGTCCTCATGACACTCCCTCGCGGCGCTTCGCATGACCCGGGGCCGCGGGCGCGACCGTTGCCATCACCGGTGCCTGAGGAGCGCGCGTTCCGGAGCCGAGTGTACCAGCGGACCTCGGGCCGACCGAGGGAACGCTGCCGGCTCGGCCCGCCGCAAGCGGTCGGGCTCGGGCCGGCGAGAGGCTCGAGGCCCGGCAGGGGGGGGCCGCGGGCCGCCGGGTGGGAGCCGAGCGCGGCGGCGCGGGCCGACTCCGGATCGTCCGGGCGGGAAGACCGGCCTAGAGCGGGCCCCCGTGGCGGACCACGCGCTGCCGGACAATCACGTCGACCGCCGGGAAGCTCTGGCGGGCGGCTCGGGCCGCCCGCTCGATGCGTTCCGTGGCGCTGACCGGGCCTCAGCGGTCCGGGATGTAGCGGTCCCCCCAGTACACGCGGCCCTGCCGGTCGTATCCGTACACCGGATGCGCCGGGTGCGGCGCGTGGACGACGCGGCGCGGGCCCTTCACGATGACCGGCGCGGGGCGGTATACGACCCTCGGCGGCGTCCGGTAGGCCACCGGCGGTGGGGTGACCACGACCGGCGGCGGGACCTGGACGATCACCGGCGCGGGCTGATACACGACGGGGGGCGGCGCCGGCTGGTAGACGACCGGCGGGGGCGCGGCGACTACCGGGCGCGGCACGAGCGCGTCGAGGATGACCGCGGCCCCGACGCCCACCGCCACGCCTGCGAGAACGGCCGCCGCGGCATTGCCCGCCTTCGCGGGCCGCGCGGCTCCGAGGAGCGCGATCGGCACGACCAGGGCGGCAACCAGCGTCTTCTTCATGGCCTGGCCTCCTTTGGCTGTCGAGTGATTCGATGAGGGGGGGCGGGCGCCTATTCAGAGCCCAAGACGTCGGGTTCGGCTACTCTTCCGCCATGCACAGCCGGTGGGGCGTCCTCGGGCTCGTCGTCCTGGCGCGGACGACGGTGGGCTTCCAATTCCAGTCGGTCGCGGCGGTCGGCCCGTTCCTCGTGGCGGATCTGGGCCTGAGCTACGCCGAGCTCGGCACCCTCATCGGGCTCTACCTCCTGCCGGGCGTCGTCCTCGCGCTGCCCGGCGGGATGCTGGGGACGCGGTTCGGCGACCGCGCGGTGGTCCTGGCTGGGCTTGGGCTGATGACGGCCGGGGGGCTCGCCGTCGGCGCGGGCGGGACCTGGTCGCCGGTCGCCGGGGGCCGCCTGGTGAGCGGCGCGGGCGCCGTCCTGCTCAACATGCAGCTCGCCAAGATCGTCACGGACCGCTTCGCCGGACGGGAGCTCGCGACGGCGCTCGGCGTCATGCTGGTCAGCTGGCCCTTCGGCATCTGGCTGGGCCTGGCCACGCTGGGCGCCGTGGCGGCCGCGACGACCTGGCGGATGGCGATGCTCGTCACCACGCTATCCGCGGCGCTTGCGCTCGGGCTGATGCTGTTCCTCCACCGGGAGCTGCCGGCGGCGGCCGACGGGCATCGCGCCGAGCGGCGCTGGTGGGCCATCACCGGCAGGGAGGCCGTCCTCACCGTGGTGGCGGGTCTCGCGTGGGCTTCCCTGAACGCGGGCCTCATGCTGTTCCTGAGCTTCGCGCCGAAGCTCCTCCTGGAGCGGGGCGCGACCCCCGCCGCCGCGAACCTCGCCGTCGGCTGGGCCTCGTTCCTCAGTGCCGCCACCGTGCCGCTCGGCGGCGCGCTCCTCGACCGGGTGCGCCGGCGCGACACCATCGTCGCGGTGGGGCTCGGGGGGACCGCCGCGGCCTGCGGCGTCTTCGCGCTGGGCGGTCCGGCGACGCTCTCGAGCATCCTCCTCGGCCTTCTGGTCGCGCCGGTCGCGGGCGTGGTGGCCCTGCCCGGCGACGTGCTCTCGGCGCGGAGCCTCAGCACCGGGTTCGGGCTCTTCTACACGCTCTTCTACACGGGCATGAGTGTCGCCCCGGTCGCCGCGGGCTACCTGGTCGATCGGGGCGGCGGCGCCGCCGCCCTGTGGCTGGCCGCGACCCTGCTGCTGGCGCCGATCCCCGCGCTGCCGATCTTCCGCGCGCTCCAGCGCCGGCGGGCCCCGGCCGGATCCGTGGCGGCGTAGGCGCGGGTCATGCGCAGGGCTCCGGGTTGCTTGGCGGCCGCGCCTCGGCGGTGGCAGACTAGCCCCGCATGACGACCGTCAAGGAGTCGCTGGCGCCGCTGGCGCAGACGCCCGGCCTCGTCTTCCACGGGATCAGCTTCGACCCGTCGGACCACAAAGTACGCCCCTTCGATCTGGCCGGCTTCGACGCCGAGCTGCGGGACCCAGTGGTGTTCTCCTGGATCGACATCCAGGCCCCGGACATCACGCCGATGAACGAGGTCCTCCGGCGCATGGACATCGACCTTGTCCTCGTCTCGCACTTCGACCGGCCGGAGGTGCTCCCGCGGATCGTGGAGCGGTCGGACTGCCTGGCCTACTACCTCTATCCCATCTACGAGCCGGAGCGGCACCTCGACACCGCGCAGACCATCACCGAGATCGAGTTCGCCCGGATGATCCTCGTCCTGGGCACGGACTACGTCATTACGTACCACCAGCGGCGGCTCGACGCCGTGGACCAGATCAAGGAGACCTGCGTCGACAGCTTCCAGCTGGCGGGGAAGACACCCGGGTTCATCGCGTTCCTGTTCCTGCAGCGCTGCCTCTACGACTACGCACACCTCAACCTCGCCAACGACAACTACCTCGATCTCCTCGAGTCCGAGCTGGCCGGGGGCAGCGGCGGCGGTGTCCCCGAGAGCGTGACCATCGCCGCCCGCAACATCCTCACGCTGAAGAAGCTGGCCGCGAGCCTCCACATCGTGCTGATGCTTCTCGGCACGAAGCGGAGCCGCTTCGTGAGCGACGACGGGCGAAACGCGTTCCTCGAGATGCTCCGGAACGCGCTCGCCATCCGCGAGGCGGTCGACTCGTCCCGCGATCTCCTCGACGGCATCCTGGGCGGCATCCAGGCGGCGGCGGCCAACCGGACGAGCGAGATCGCCCGCGTCCTGACCGTGGTGTCCAGCATTATGCTGCCGCTGACCCTCATCGCCGGCATCTACGGCATGAACTTCGAGCACATGCCGGAGCTCAAATGGGAGCTGGGCTATCCGGGCGCGCTCGGCGTGATGGTCGCGGTCGGGCTGGGGCTGGTGGGCGCGTTCTGGCGGCTCGGCTGGCTGGGTGGGATCTCGACGCGCCGGGAACCGGAGAAGAGGAAAGCGCGATCCCGCTAAGGCCCTGAAGACGAGACGCGACGGTTGAGGGTGCTCGATCGTCTCGCCTCCCCGGCGACTCGCGCGACGCGTCCTCGCTTCATTGCTCCGTGTCACGAGCCCGGTGTACACGAGGAGTTCGAGTGATTCCCCCCAGGCCGCCGCGGTTCCAGCCTCCGGCTCAATCCACAATTGCGCGGGTGGTCCTTCTGGCCTACGCTCCTCATTCGTGGCCGAGATCATCGACCTCGACGCCGCCGTGGCCCTCGTGCGGGACAGCGATCACGTGCTGGTCGGCGGCTCCGGGGGCGGCCATGCGGTGCCGGAGGCATGGATCGGGGCGCTGGCCGAGCGCTTCCGCTCGACGGGGCGGCCCCGCGAGCTCTCCCTCATGAGCGTGGTCGCGATCGGCGACTGGAAGACCACGGGGTTCAGCCGCCTTGCCCAGCCCGGCCTCGTCCGGCGCGTGGTGTCGGCCGGCTTCAACAACTGCCCCGCCATCGGCGCGATGGCCGCTGCCGACGAGATCGAGGCCTACACGCTGCCGCAGGGGGCGCTCTCGCAGCTCTGCCGGGACATGGCCGCCGGCCGCCCGGGCCTCCTCACGCGGACCGGGCTCCACACCTTCGTTGATCCCCGCCTGGGCGGCGGTAGGCAGAGCGCCCGGACGACGGAGGACCTGGTGGAGGTCGTGACGCTCCACGGTGAGGAGCTCCTCTTCTACCGGGCCCAGCCGATCGACCTGGCGGTGATCCGCGGCAGCACCGCCGACGAGCGCGGCAACGTCACGATGGAGGACGAGCCGTACTTCGGCGAGCAGCTCTCCATCGCCCAGGCCGCCCGCAACCGCGGGGCGACCGTGATTTGCCAGGTTGCGCGGATCGCCGCGGCGGGGACGCTGCCCGGCAAGCAGGTGAAGGTCCCGGGCGCGCTGGTCGACTACCTCGTCGTCGTGCCCGACGAGTGGCAGACGTACGTCACCCGGTACGACCCGGCCTACGCGGGCGCGATCCGGCGGCCGGATGCCGCGCTTCCGCGGCTGCCGCTCGACATCCGCAAGGTCATCGCCCGGCGGGCTGCGCTCGAGCTCTTCCCGGGGGCCATCGTGAACCTCGGCTTCGGCGTCTCGAACGGGATCGCCCCGGTGGCCGCCGAGGAGGGGATCCACCGGGACGTGACCTTGACGGTGGAGCAGGGGATCGTGGGCGGCGTGCCGGCGGGCGGCAACGACGCGGGCGCCGGCCACAACTACGATGCGATGGTCGACCAGCCCTACCAGTTCGACTTCTACGACGGCGGCGGGCTCGACATCGCGTTCCTCTCGTTCGCCGAGGTGGACGCCGAGGGGAACGTCAACGTGAGCCGCTTCGGGCGCGTCGTGAACGGGCCGGGGGGCTTCGTGAACATCAGCCAAGGGGCGCGAAAGGTCGTGTTCTCCGGGACGCTCACCGCCGACGGCCTCGAGATCCAGCCGGACGGAGTCGGGGGCGTGCACCTCGTGCGCGAGGGTCGGACGCCCAAGTGGGTGCCGGCGGTGCAGCAGATCACCTTCAGCGGACGCTACGCGCGAGCGCGGGGCCAGGAGGTCACGTACGTGACCGACCGGGCGGTGTTCGGGCTCGGGCCCGACGGGATTGAGATCGTCGAGGTCGCCCCCGGCGTGGATTTGGAGAAGGACGTTCTCGCCCGGATCGGCTTCCCGGTCCGCGCGCCCGCCCCGCCACGGCCGATGGACCCGCGCCTGTTCCGGCCCGAGCCGATGGATATCCTCCCCGAGTTCCGCCGGCGGCCGTCGCCCCGCCAGAGGAGGCGCCCCGAGCCATGAGTGACCCCGCGCTGGTCCGCGTCACCGTCGAGGCCGGCGTCGCCGTCCTGACGCTCGACAATCCGCCGCTCAACCTGGTGACCCTCGAGCTGACGCGCCGGCTCCGGACGGCGCTCGACCGCCTGGCGGCCGATGCCGCCGCGCGGGTCCTGGTCGTCACCGGCGCGGGCACGCGCGCCTTCTGCGCGGGCTCGGACGTGAGCGAGTTCCCGTCGGTCGCTGACGACATCGTGCGGAAAAAGCTCGCGCCGGAGAACGACGCGTACAGCCGGCTGGACGACTTCCCGAAGCCGACGATCGCCGCGCTGAACGGGCTCGCCTACGGCGGCGGGCTCGAGCTCGCCGTCTGCTGCGACATCCTGATTGCCGACGCGACCGTGCGGCTCGCCCTGCCGGAGGTGAAGCTCGGCGTGCTGCCCGGGAGCGGCGGGACCGTCCGCGTGCCGCGGCGGATCGGCGAGGGCCGGGCCAAGGAGCTCATGTTCACGGGCGATCCGATCGACGCCGAGACCGCACGCGCCTGGGGGCTCGTGAACCGCGTCGTCCAGCCCGGTCAGGCGCTCGCCGCCGCGCTGGAGCTCGGGCACACGCTGGCCGAGCGGCCGAGCCGCGCGCTCCAGCTCATCAAGGCGGCGGCGGAGCTCGGTCAGGACGTGACCGAGGACGAGGCCATCCGCCGGACGCTCGCGCTCTCGGAGGCCGTGTTCCGCACCGAGGACGCGCGCGAGGGGGTCCGCGCGTTCTTCGCCAAGGAGCCGCCGCGCTGGCGCCACCGCTGAGCGGACGCCCACCGGCGCGTGTGGTCTTGACGCACCGCGGGCGCGCGACGCCCGCGCCCGGCCCTCGGCAGCCCCCCTCTCGTTCAGCGTGCCGCGGGCGCAAGCTCCCGCGGCGGCACGCCCACGTAGTCGGCGCGCGGCCGGATGAGGCGGTTGTCGGCGTACTGCTCGAGCGCGTGCGCGCACCAGCCGGCCGTGCGCCCGACCGCGAAGATCGACGTGCAGAGATCGCCCGGGATCCCGAGCGCGTGATAGACCACGGCCGAGAAGAAGTCGACGTTGACCGGGAGGCCCGTGCGCGCCGTCATCGCGGCGTAGACGCGCTCGGCGACCTCGAAGAGCCGGGCGTCCCCCGTGACCTCCGCCATCGTCTTCGCCATCTGCCGGAGGACACGCGCCCGGGCGTCGTCCACCCGGTAGACCCGGTGCCCGAAGCCCGGGACGCGGGCCCGCGGGTCGGCGCGCTCTTGCTTCGTGCCGCGCGCGCGGGCGTCCAGGCGCGCGGCGACGTACGCCTCCGCCTGATCGGGATCGCCGATCTCCAGCAGCATCGCCAGCACGTCCTCGTTGGCCCCGCCGTGGCGCGGCCCCTTGAGGGTGGCGATCGCGGCGACGAGCGCGGCATGGAGGTCCGCCAACGTGGCCACGGCGACCCGCACGGCGAACGTCGAGGCATTGAGCTCGTGGTCCGCGTGGAGCGTGAGGATCGTGTCGAGGACGCGCGCCACGTCGGGCGCCGGCGGGCGGCCGTGCAGGAGATGCAGGAAGTGCGCGGCGTGCGAGCCCCCCGGGCCGGCGGGCACCGGCTCCCGCCCCGCGCGGAGCCGCTGCCAGGCGGCGACCACCGCGGGGACCAGCGCCATGAGGCGGACCGCCTTGCGGAGATTCGCCTCGGCGTCGCCGGTGCGGCGGTCCGGATCGACGGTGGCGGCGAGCGAGACGGCGGTGCGCAGGGCGTCGAGGGGATGCGCGTCGGCGGGAAGCGTGCGAAGGAGGGCGAGGACGGGCGCCGGGAGGTCGCGGGCCGCGCGAAGCCGGTCCGCGAAGGCGTCTTCCTCCGCCGCCGACGGCAACTCCCCGAACCACAGGAGGTGCGTCGTCGCCTCGAAGCTCGCGCTGAGCGCGAGGTCGCCGATCTCGTACCCGCGGTGGTAGAGACGGCCCCGCGCCCCGTCGATGGCGGTGATCGCCGACCGCGCCGCGATCACGTCCTCCAGTCCCGCTCTCCAGGTGGCCTCCATGACGGCCCTCCCTCTCTCGGCGGCTCGAACACTCGGACCCTCGGTCTGCCGGCTGAATTGATTATTATTGATTATACTTGATTTGACAAGTACCCTGGACCGAGGTCTGGGTGATTGCTAGGGTGACGGGGAGCGATGGTCGTCATCGGGGGCGAGGAGTACCTGACGGTCGACGAGGCGGCGGGGCGGCTCGCGGTGAAGGCGGCGACGCTCTACGCCTACGTGAGCCGGGGGATCTTGCGGAGCTACCGCCAGGGGACGCGGCGGCAGCGCCTCTACCGGCGGGCCGACGTCGACGCGCTCCGCCGCCTCCAGCCGAGCGCCGGCGCGCCCGCCCCGGCGGCCGCCGAAATCCCGCTCGCCGAGAGCTGGATCCGGGAGTAGCCCGGGCCTAGCGCCGGCGGGCGCCCACCCTCGCCGGCCGGCGCCCGCGCGGCGGGCCGGCCTCCACACGCGCCAGGAACCGGAGCACCGCCCTGTTCCACGCCTCCGGCTGGTCCCGGTTGGCGAAGTGGCTCGCCGGGGTCAGGACGACCAGCCGCGAGCCCCGGATCTTCCGGTGCATCAGGCGCATCGGCCCGAGCGACGGGTCGCGGTCGCCCCCGACCAGGAGCACGGGGATCCCGTGGTCCGCGAGGCGCGGGAGCTCGTCGGTGATGTGGTCCATGGCCAGGAGCGTCCGGACCGAGTTCGCGTAGCCGATCGGGGCGAGCCGCCGGTACTCCTCGTAGACCTCGGCCTTGGCGCCGGGATCGAGCGCGAGCCGGGCGGCGAAGTTGGGATTCGCGGCCATGGCGTGCTCGGCCATCGCGTCCATGCCCTGCGTCAGCGTGATCTCGATGCTCCGGGCGCGCATCACGAGGCTCTCGACCGACATCGGAAGCCCCGACGCCGAGGAGGAGTTGGTGACGACCAGGGACCGGACGCGCCGGGGATGGAGGAGGGCGAACCGCGTCGCGATGCCGGCGCCCAGCGATAGCCCGCCCACGTGGGCGCGGCGCAGGCCGAGGTGGTCGAGGAGGTCGCGAAGGTCGAGCGCCCAGCGGCGGAAGGAGTAGCGCGCGGGATCCGCCGGGCTGTCCGAGCGGGCGTGGCCCCGCGGCTCCCAGAGGATCACGCGGCGCCCGGCGGCGAGGCCGGGCGTGTTGGGCGCCCACATGTCGGCGTTGCCGCCGATCCCGTAGGCGAGGACGAGCGGCGCCGGGACGCCGCCGGCGCTCGGCGCGGCGGGGCCGTGCTCCTCGTAGTAGATCCGGATCCCGTCCGTCGTCCGCGCGTGGGGCATCGGCGTCTAGCGGTGCGCCGCCGTCACTTCTTGCCGCCCGCGCCGCCGCTCCCGCCGACGGCGACCAGCACCGTGGCGGCGGCGAGGAGCGCGACGTACTCGTACCCGGGCCACGCGCGCCCGATGGCCGCGTCGACGACGCTGCCCTTGAGGAGCACGTTCTGCCGGACGTAGACGGTCAGCAGGCCCAGCAGCAGCACGGCGGCGTTGAGCGAGCCGGCGAGCCGCGTCCAGAGCCCGATGACAAGCATCGCCCCGCCGATCCCGTTGATCGCGATCACGGTGACGGCCAGGATGGTGTGGACGTGGAAGCCCAGCTTCTCGATGTAGGCCGCCAGCCCCTTTGGCGTCGACGCGAACAGCGCGAGGTAGGCCTGGAACACGTAGATCGCACCCACGACGGCGCGCAGCGCGATCCCCGCGTACGCGCTCACCGGGCGGCCCTTCCGCGACGCGGGTCAGCGGCTGCGTGTCGGGGCATGGTGTCGGGCCCCATGGCGCCAGAATCCACGGGCGCCGTCAAGCCCGGGTGACGCCCGACGGGCATGCGCGCCCGTTTGACAGCGCGTGCCGAGCCTACGTAGGCTGGGCTCGATGGCGCGGCACGTGAGGCGGCTCTCGCCCTTCCTCCGATCCGGCCAGGGCCGCAGCCGGCTCGCCGGCCTCGCGATGGCCGGCTGCCTCGTCGCGGGGCTCCTGGGCGTGTCCCCCGCCGCCGCGGCGCATCCGCCGGGAGCGCGGCTGTCGGCGACCGCCGGGACCGACTCCTCGTCGACCGGCTCCGAGTCGACGGAGACGCCGCCAGTCACGCCCGGAGCCGCGGCCCTGGTCTGCGCGGGCGTCCTGGCGCTGCCCGGCGCCCTGGCGGCTCGACGCTCGCGGCGGGTCGGCGTCGTCGCCGCGGCGGCGCTGCTCGTCTGGTTCGCCGGAGAGACCGCGATCCACTCGGCCCACCACCTGAGCAGCCCGAGCGAGGCCAAGCATTGCCCGCTGTTCTGGGCGGCCCAGCACCTGCCTGGGCTCGATCCTGAGCCGAGCGGTCACGTCCTCCACCGGCCGGCGCCGGCGGCCTTCCTGTCGCCCCCGCCGCCGGCCGTTTCGGCTCCCGTCGTCCTCGACGGTGAGCCGGCCCGCGCCCCGCCCGCGCTTCCCGCGTAGCTTCTCGCCGCACTGCCGAGATCTCAGACCGCGCCGGTGACGCCCGGCGAGGGTCATCCGGACCCTTCGCTCACGTCCCGGCGCCGGGCGCACGGCCCGAGTCCATCCGGCGCGCGCGTCCGACCGACGTTCCTCATCTCGCGCGGGAGGTGCTCCCATGGCTGCGACGCTCTGGACATCCATCGACCTCGGCGACCTCGGGCGGACATCGACCAGACGGGCCGTCTGGTCCGGCCTGGCCGCCCTCGTGGCGATCCTCGGGCTCGCGGCCGATCCCGCGTACGCCCACGGTCTCGCGGGACGCCGCTTCTTCCCGGCGACGCTCGCCATCGAGGATCCGTTCGTCGCCGACGAGCTCGCCCTGCCCGCCTTCTCCACGATCAAGACGCCCGAGGGGCGCGAGACGAGCATCGGCGGTGAGCTCGCGAAGAGCATCACGCCGAGCCTGGGCGTGTCGGTCGGCGCCGAGTACCTCATCCTCGACCCGTCGGAGCCGGAGGAGCCGAGCGCCGACGGGTTCGGGAATCCCGAGCTCGGCGTGAAGTACGTGCTCTTCAAGAGCGACGCCCACGAGAGCATCGTGTCGCTCGCGTTCGACTGGGAGATCGGCGGCGTCGGCAAGGAAGCCGTCGGCGCTTCGCAGGACTCGACCATCGGCCCGTCGCTGCTCTTCGGCCAGGGGCTCGGCGACCTCCCCGATGCGCTCGCCTACCTCCGGCCGCTGGCGGTGACCGGCGTCTTCGGTGCCGAGATTCCCTTCGCGGACGACGACGCCATCGCCCTCACCTACGGCATCGCGATCGAGTACAGCCTCCGCTACCTCCAGAACGTCGTGAAGGACGTGGGGCTGCCGCGGTTCGTGAGCCAGATCAGCCCCATCGTGGAGCTGGTCTTCGAGACTCCCATCGAAGGCGAGGAGAAGTGGAAGACGACGGGCACGGTGAACCCGGGCCTCATCTGGGCCGGCAAGTACGTCGAGGTCGGCGTGGAGGCGATCATCCCCATCAACCAGCGGACCGGCAAGGACGTGGGGGTCCGGGCCCTCCTCCACTTCTTCCTCGACGACCTCTGGCCGACGGTCTTCCATCCGATCTTCCAGTAGGCGACCCATGACTGAGCGACCGCCGATCCGCCGAGGCGTGGCGGTCTCGATGCTCCTGGTCGCGCTGCTCGGGGCCAACGCGCGCGTCGCCTCGGCACACGCGTTTCCGGAGCGGGCCGATCCGCGAGTCGGGTCGGTGGTCCGGGGGGCGCCGCCGGTCGTCCGGATCTGGTTCGACGGCGAGCTCGAGCCGGCGTTCTGTCAGGCCACGGTCAGCGACGGGAGCGGCCGCCGGATCGACCAGGGAGACGCCCGAGTCGATCCGGGAAACCGGCGGCTGCTCCAGGTCTCCGTGCCCGCGCTGCCGCCGGGGACCTACAGCGTGCACTGGGCCGTGCTCTCGATCGACGGCCACCGGACGACGGGGGACTACCGCTTCATCGTGAAGGGCGCCGAGTAGAGCGCCGGGTCGCGGGCCGGACCGACGCCGCGCCCGCAGCCGCGCGCGGGCGGTGACGTTCGCGCGTCCGCTCGGGCCGCGCAAGCTTGACAGTCGGCGGGCGCGGCGGGTAGGCTCGCCGATGCATGGCGGCGCGCTCGATCTTCGTGACCTGGCCCATGGAAGCGGAGGCGCGCGCGATCCTTGAGCGGGTCGGAACCGTCCGGACGAGCCACACCGA
>DATBGA010000185.1:0-36021 GCA_036558225.1 Candidatus Methylomirabilota bacterium
CCGCCCTCGATCCCGATGGTGATCTACGCGCTGGTGTCCGACACGTCGGTCGGCTACCTCTTCCTCGGCGGCGTCATCCCGGGCCTGCTCCTCGGCCTCTCGCAGATGGGGCTGATCGCGTTCAGCGCCAAGCGGCGGAACTTCCCGGTCGAGCCGCCCATCCCGCTCCGCGAGCTGCCAGGGATCACGTGGCAGTCGCTGCCCGCGCTCATGATGCCGGTCGTGCTCCTGGGCGGCATCTACAGCGGCGTCACCACCCCGACCGAGGCCGCCGCCGTCGCGGCCGCGTACGCGCTCCTCGTGTCGGCCGCGCTCGATCGCAGCGTCGGCTGGCGCGAGCTCTACCTGGCGGTGCTCAACAGCGCCCGCATGACCGCGTCGATCGGCATCCTGATCGCCGCCGCCATCGTCTTCAACTACGTCGTCACGGTGGAGAACGTCCCCAAGGCGCTGGCCGCGATGCTGCAGGGCGTCCATTTCTCGCCGCTGATGTTCCTGCTGGCGGTCAATGTCATCCTGCTGGCCCTCGGCTGCTTCCTGGAGGGGACGACGATCATCCTGATCATCGTGCCGGTCCTGCTTCCCACCGCCCGGGCACTGGGGATCGACCCCGTGCACCTGGGGGTGGTCGCGGTGGTGAACATCATGCTCGGTCTGATCACGCCGCCGTACGGCCTCCTGCTCTTCCTCATGGTCAAGATCGCGGAGGTGCCCCTCAAGGACCTGGTCCGGGACGTCATGCCGTTCCTCGGCGCGATGGTGGTCGTGCTCGCGCTGATCACCGTGTTCCCGGATCTTGTACTCTATCTGCCCCGGCTCCTGGGCTACACGGGCTGAGCGTGCCGGAGAAGGGACGACGCGATGACCAAGCCGATCTACGTCCTCAACGGGCCGAACCTGAACCGGCTCGGCAGGCGGGAGCCGGAGATCTACGGCACCACGACGCTGGCCGAGGTCGAAACCATGTGCCGGAAGGCGGCGGGCGACCGCCCGATCGAGTTCCGGCAGTCGAACGCCGAGCACGAGATCGTCGACTGGATCCACGAGGCGATCGACCGGGGGGCCGGGATCATCATCAACCCCGCGGGGCTCACGTTCCGGTCGATCCCCGTCCTCGACGCGCTGAAGATGTTTCCCGGGCCGATCTTCGAGCTGCACATCTCGAACATCCACCGGCGCGAGGAGATCTACCAGCACTCGCTGATGTCCCGGGCGGCGACCGCCGTCCTCATGGGGCTGGGCGCGGACGGCTATCCCACCGCGGTGGCCGCCATGCTCCGGCTGCTGGCGAAGTAGGGTCGCGCCGGCATTGGCGTCCCGATGCCCGGGCCCCGCGGGTGTTGAGGTACCATCGAGACGGCTGGAGACGGGCGTCTGAGCGGGATCGGCGCGCCGGGCCGGCCACTCGGCAGATCCGGCCGTTCGGGACCGCTTCGTTCCCTCGGGAGCGGGGCTCGAGGCCGCCACGACTCGGGGAGCGCGGCGCGAGAACCGGTGGACATGCGAGCCAAGGGTCGGCACGGCCTGCCCGCTGCGCCCCGGCGAAGGAACGCCGACCGCACGAAGGCCGAGATCCTGGCGGCCGCGACCCGGGAGTTCTCCGAGCGCGGGCTCAACGGCGCCCGGGTCGACAGCATCGCCGCCCGCACCCGCACCAACAAGCGCATGATCTACTACTACTTCAAGAGCAAGCGGCAGCTCTTCATCGCCGTGCTCGAGGACGCGTACCGGAAGATCCGGGAGGCGGAGCGTCAGCTGCGCCTGGACGACCTACCGCCGCTCATCGCCATGCGGCTCCTGGTCGAGTTCACGTGCGACTATCACTGGAAGAACCCGGAGTTCGCCAAGCTGGTGGCAATCGAGAACGTGCAGAAGGGTCGGAACATCGCCCGCGCGGCATCGATCACCGGCCTCAACACGTCGATCGTCGACGCGACGGCGAGCGTCCTACGGCGCGGCGCGGAAGAGGGCGTATTCCGCAACGGCGTCGACGCGGTGGAGCTCCACATGACCATCAGCGCGCTGCCGCTGTTCCACGTCACCAACCGATACACGTTCGGAACGATCTTCCGCCACGACATGGCGTCGGCGGAGGCGCTGGCCGCGCGCCGGCGGGAGATCGTGGACATCGTCCTGAGATACGTGAGTGCCTGACGCCGTGGTCCCGGCCGGGGGCGGGCGACCCATGGCGCCGGCGGTCCTCCGTCCCCGGCGCGAGGCCGAGGCATGACCGGCGTCGGTGAGGCGGGCCACCGCGGCGAGCGCGCGCGCTCGGACTGCTGGGTGCGCGTGGAGCTCCGCGCCGAGGGCGGTATCGACCTCGGGGTCCGGTCAAAGGTCGAGGCGATGTACGGGGAGGCCGTCCGGCGCACGTGTCGCGCGGCGCTGGACGCCCTGGCGGTGCGGCACGCGGCGGTCTCGGTCGATGACCAGGGCGCCCTCGACTTCGTGCTGGCGGCGCGGGTCGAGGCCGCGGTCAAGCGCGCGGGCGCGGGAGGCGGCGCCGCGTTCCTCCCTGCCCCGGGCCCGGGGTCCGACGCGCGGACCGCCCGCGAGCGGCTCCGCCGGTCGCGCCTCTACCTGCCGGGCGAGGAGCCGAGGCACTTCGTGAACGCGCGCCTCCACGGGCCGGATGCGGTCATCCTCGACCTCGAAGACGCGGTGGCGCCGGGCGAGAAAGACGCGGCGCGGCTCCTGGTGCGGAACGCCCTCCGGGCTGTCGACTTCCGGCCGTGCGAGCGGATGGTCCGCATCAACCAGGGCGACCTCGGCCTCGAGGACGTGGACGCCGTGGCGCCGCACAACGTCCACGCGATCCTGATCCCCAAGGCGGAGTCGGTCGAGCAAGTGCGGGCGGTGGACGCGCGGGCGGACGCCGCGCGTCGGGCAGCCGGGCTCCGGGAGCCGTGCTTCCTGGTGCCCATCATCGAGACCGCTCTCGGGTGCTTCAACGCCCTCGCGATCGCCTCGGCGAGCCCGAACGTGGTCGCGCTCACGATCGGCCTGGAGGACTACACGGCCGACCTGGGCGTCGAGCGCACGGCCGAGGGCCGCGAGTCGCTGTGGGCCCGGCAGACGGTGGTCAACGCGGCGCGGGCCGCGGGGGTGGTGCCCAGCGACTCGGTGTTCTCCGACGTCGCGGACCTGGACGGTCTGCGGGCGGCGGTCCTGGAGGCCAAGGCCCTCGGATTTGAGGGGAAGGGATGCATTCACCCGCGGCAGGTGCCGGTCGTCCACGCGGCCTTCGCGCCGACGGCGGACGAGATCGTCAAGGCCCGGCGCATCGTGCTGGCGTTCGAGGACGCGACCCTCAGAGGGGTCGGCGTTGTCACGGTCGGCTCCAAGATGGTGGACCCGCCCATCGTCAAGCGAGCGCTGCGCACCCTGCGGATGGCGGAGGAGCTCCTGCTGGTCCCCCCGGACTGGAGCCGGGCCAGCCGCGCCCCCGCCGAAGGCGCCAGCGTCCGGCAGGAGCCGGCGGAGAGGGCCGGTGCGGAATGAGTCGGTTGACTCCCAACGCTCTCGGACGCATGGTCCCCGAAGTGGTGAACGGTCGGCAACAGGTGCCGTTCCAGGGCGTGCTTGGCCACCGGGCGGACGGACGCAAGGCGGCCCCCCCGATCCGGAGCTCGGCGGACTACCCGCCGAGCGGCGACAAGCGCGTCGCCTCGCTCGCCGAGGCGCTGGAGGCGTGCGGGCTCCGGGACGGCATGACCCTCTCCACCCACCATCACTTCCGGAATGGCGACCTCGTGGGCAACATGCTCTTCGACGCCTGCGCGAAGCTCGGGAGGCGGGATCTGACGTGGTTTCCGTCCGCGTCTTTTCCCTGCCACGCGCCGGTCATCGCCCACATGGAAGCCGGCGTCGTGCATCACATCGAGGGCTCGCTCAACGGGCCGCTCGGCGACTACTGCACGGACGGCCGGATGCGCGGGCTCGGCGTCCTCCGCTCCCACGGCGGCCGCTGGCAGGCCATCCAGGACGGCGAGGCCCACGTCGACGTCGCGGTCGTCGCGGCCCCGTGCGCCGACCCGTTCGGGAACGCGAACGGCGTCCACGGCCCCGCCGCCTGCGGATCGCTCTACTTTGCCCTGGCCGACTCGCTCTACGCCGACCGGGTCATCGTGGTCACCGACCACCTCGTCCCGTTTCCCGCGGTCCCCTGGCAGATCCAGGGCAACAACGTGGACTACGTGGTGCGTGTCGATCGGATCGGGGATCCGGCCCGGATCGTGTCGGGGACGACCGAGGTCACCCGGAGCCCCGACCGTCTCCTCGTGGCCGAGTGGACGGCCCGGTTCGTGCGGGACGCGGGGATCATGAAGGACGGCTTCTCCTTCCAGGCCGGTGCGGGCGGGATCACGCTCGCTTTCGCGATCTACCTCGCGGAGATGATGAGGCACGCGGGCGTGCGCGCGCGGTTCGTCCGGGGCGGCTCGACGAAGCACCTGGTGAAGATGCTGGAGGAGGGGCTCGTCGACTACCTGCTGGACGGCCAGACGTTCGACCTGGACGGCGTGGCCTCCATGCGGGACAACCCGCGCCACCAGGCGACCAGCCCGTTCACGTCGTACAACTATCACGGCAAAGGGTTCTTCGGGACGTTCGTGGACGTCACCGTCCTGGGCGCCACCGAGGTGGACGTGAACTTCAACGCCAACGTGGTGACCCACTCCGACGGCCGGCTGCTCCACGGGATCGGCGGCTGGCAGAACTGCCTCTTCGCGAAGTGCACGGTGCTCGCCGTGCCGGCCGTCCGTGATCGCATCCCGGTGATCGTGGACGAGGTCACGACCTTGACGGGACCGGGCGAGCTGGTCGACGTCGTCGTCACCGAGCGGGGCATCGCCATCAATCCCCGTCGGGGCGACCTCGTGGACGCGGTGAAGGAAACGGGCCTGCCCATCCGGGACATTCGCGACATCCAGCGGGAAGTGGAGCAGATCTGCGGCGGCAAGCCCACGCCCCCCCGGCGGAGCGATCAGGTCGTCGCCGCGGTGAAGTGGGTGGACGGGACGGTCCTCGACTCCATCTGGAAGGTCGAGCGGTAGAATTCCCGGCGGGAGCCGGATGACGCCGGGAGAGCGGAAGGAGCCACCGATGACCGTCAAGCTCGGGATGTTCATGATGCCGTTCCACCCGTACGACCGGGATTACGGGGCCGTCCTCGCCGAGGACCAGGAGGCCATCGTGCTCGCCGACCGGCTCGGCTTCACCGAGGCGTTCGTGGGCGAGCACTTCTCGTCGCTCAGCGAGCCCATCACCTCGCCGCTGATCTTCCTGGCGACGCTGGCGCCGCGGACTGAGCGGATCGTCTTCGGGACGGGCGTCCTCAACCTCCCGCAGATGCACCCGGCCACGGTGGCGGGCTACGCGGCGATGTTCGACCACCTCTGTCGCGGGCGCTTCATCATGGGCATCGGCCCCGGCGGCCTCGTGAGCGACTTCGAGCTGTTCGACGTCGCCCAGGCGGAGCTCAGACCCCAGATGATGCTGGAGTCGATCGACGCGATCCTGAAGCTCTGGACCGAGGACCCGCCCTACGACATCCCGGGCCGGTTCTGGAAGATCGCGCTCGAGAACCACGTGTACCCCGAGTTCGGGGTGGGCCGCATTCCGCGGCCGTTCCAGCAACCCCATCCGCCCATCGCGCTGTCGCTCCTCACGCCAAACTCCGCGAGCGCGAAGACGGCCGGCGAGCGCGGGTGGATCCCGATCTCGGGGCAGTTCTTCCACCGGCGCTACCTCCGCGGGCACTGGGAGAAGTACGTCGAGGGCTGCGAGGCGGTCGGCCGACGGCCCGATCCCGGCGTCTGGCGCGTCTCGCGGAGCGTGCTCGTGACCGAGACCGACGCGGAGGCCGAGGACTATCTCGCCGACCCCGGGAGCGGGCTCACTTACTACTACCGCTGGTTCCTGTTCTCCTTCGGCACGATCCGGAAGGCGTTGTTCATGGTCAAGGGCCAGCTAGAGATGCCGGACGAGGACGTCACCGTGGACGCGATCAAGCGCGCGCTGATCATCGCCGGCAGCCCCGGCCGCGTCCTCGACCAGCTCGTGGCCTTGCGGGAGGAAGCCGGCCACTTCGGGACGCTCCTGATGGGCGGCCACGACTGGGACCAGCCCCGGCTCTGGCGCCGCTCGATGGAGCTCCTGGCGACCGAGGTGATGCCGAAGTTCTCTCGGCACGCGGCCGCCACCCGTGCGACATGACGAATCGGCTCGACGCGGTGGCACCGCCGGACTACTACGGAGGCGCTCCGGAAAGCTCCTGAGGGGCCGAGAGACCGGAGAGGCACCGCGGGCGGCGGCTGCCTCGAAACTTCGCGTCACAAAGGCGCAGGCGGAAGCCCCCTCGAGGCCGACACGGGAGGCCGAATGCCGTTGAGGCGGCTCGCTCTCTGCTCTATGCTCCCACCGTGCGGCCACCGCTCGCCTTCGGGCTGACGCTCCCGAACCGGGGCGTCATGCTGAGCCTGACGACGCCGGCCCAGCTCCTCCAGCTCGCCGATCGCGCCGAGGCCTCGGGCCTCTTCGACTCCATCTGGGTGGGAGACTCCCTCTTCGCCAAGCCCCGGCTCGACGCGCTCACGCTGCTCGCCGCCATCGCGGGCCGGACGCGGCGCGTCCGCCTGGGCCCCGCCTGCCTCGCCAGCTTCCCCCTCCGCCATCCGCTCGTCTTCGCGTACGAGTGGGCAAGCCTCGACCGGATCGCCGAGGGCCGCACGGTCCTCATCGTCTGCGCGGGCGGCGGCAGCGCCGGCGACTGGAACGCGGAGGCGCGGGCGGTCGGCGTGCCGGTCTCCGAGCGCCAGCGGCGCCTCGAGGAGCACGTCGCCATCCTCCGCCGGCTCTGGAGCGAGGACAAGGTGACGCACCGGGGCCAGTTCTTCCAGTTCGAGGACGTGACGCTCGAGCCGAAGCCGCTCCAGCAGCCCTGCCCCATCTGGCTCGCCAACAACCCGTGGACGGTCCGGCCCGAGCCCGCGCGCATCGAGCGCGCCCTCCGCCGCGTCGCGCGATTCGCCGACGGCTGGCAGACCCACAGCCTCCAGCCGGAGGTCTTCGCGGAGTACTGGGAGACGATCCGGCGCTACGCGCGGGAGGAGGGACGGAATCCCGACCGGCTGGGCAACTGCTACTATCACAACATCAACGTCAACGAGGACCGCGAGGCTGCCCTCGCCGAGACAAAGCGCTTCCTCGACCTCTACTACTCGATCGACTACACGCGGGCCCGCATAGAGTCCTGGAGCGCCCTCGGCAGCCCGGAGGAGTGCGTGGAGAGCCTGCGGCGGTTCCGCGGCACGGGCATGGAGCGAATCACGCTGCGGCTGGCCGCCTGGGACCAGGCCGGCCAGCTCGAGCGGGTGATCCGCGAGGTCCTGCCCTACGTGAACCGCTGAGCGAGAAGGGGCGCGCTCGCGCGGGTCGAGCGGGATGCCGAGCGCGCCCGCCGGAGGCCGGGCGCCCTACGCCGCCTGCCGACTCTTCACCGCCCGGTAGATCGCGAGGAGCACGATCGCCCCCAGGATCGACGTGATCCAGCCGGCGGAGTAGTCGGCGCCGCCCCAGAGCGCGCGGCCGACGAACGTCCCCACCATGGATCCCACCAATCCGAGAAGCATGGTAATGAGGATCCCCCCCGAATCCTGTCCCGGCATGATCAGCTTGGCGATGGCGCCGACGACGAGGCCGAAGAGCGCCTGACCCAGCAGGTGCAGCATACTCCCTCCTCCCGCGGCGACTGCCGCGTCTCCGGGCGCCAGCATAGGCCGATCCTGCCGCGCTGTCGAGGCGCGGACGGCCCGCGCCCCGGGCCGTCCGGCGCGTGCCGCCCGGGCTCAGGACGCCGGAGCCGTCGTGGGCCTCGCCTCCGGGGCGAAGCGGTCGAGGCGGTAGCGGCCCCAATCCGGCACGACCTGGGTGTCGCCCGTCGCGACGAGGTCCGCCACGATCGCCCCGATGGCGGGGGAGATCTGGACCCCGACGCCGCCCCCTCCGAGCGCCTGGTACAGTCCCTCCACCCCGGGCGTCGGGCCCACGATCGGGCGCGTGTCGGGTGTGAGCGGGTAGAGTCCCGACCATCCGCCGGTCACCCGGAAGTCCGCGGCGCCCCGGTAACGCGCGCCGAGGGCCTCGGCGACGCGCTCCGCGTAGTCCCAGTCGACCGCCTGGCGGAACGCGTCCGGGTCCTGCGGCCGCTCCGCGTCTCCGTGCACCTCCCAGTGGAGGCCGGCGACGATGCGCGCCGGCGTGTCGTCCCGGAAGTAGAGTCCCTCGCGCTCGACGCCCGGCACGTAGTCGATCACCATCGGGACGGGCGCCGCGAGGGGCCGGGGCGGCTCGAACTGAACCAGCTGACGGCGGTAGCCGTCGATGGGCAGCGTCAGCCCGAGCGCGCCGCCGAGGCGGCGAGCCCATGCGCCGCTCGCGTTCACCACCGTCTCGCACTCGATCGCCTCGCCGTCCGTCTCCGCGGCCGCGACGCGGCCGCCCCGGAGCCGGAGTCCAGTGACGCGCCGGCCCTGGAGCACGCGACCTCCGGCGGCCCGCCCGAGACCGGCGAGGAGCTCGCAGTAGCGCACGGCGTCGACGTAGCCGTCCGACGGGCCCCAGAGCGCGCCGGCCAGGTCGTCCACGCGCAGCGGGGGCACGATGCGCGCGACCTCGGCGGGCTCCACCACGCTGGCGTCGGCGAGACCGTGCGCGCGCTGGAGGGCAACGCTCGCGTGGAAGCTGGCCACGTCGGCCGCCGAGTGGCCGAGCCTCAGGTAGCCGTGGTGGACGAACGGGAGCGCGTGTTCCTTCTCGAGCCACTGGAACACCCGGATGGACCACGCGCAGAGCGCCACCTGGTCCGGCGCGAGGTACTGCGTCTCCACGACTGCGGCCGATCGCCCCGTCGAGCCCGAGCCGAGCGTGGCCTGCTCGAGGAGCACGACGTCCCTGATGCCCCGCTGGGTCAAGTGGTACAGGCAGCTCGCCCCGAACGCGCCCCCGCCGATCACGACGACCCTGGCCTGCATCGCTCCTCCCTCTCTCAGCCGCGCGTCCCGCGCGGGTCCAGCCAGTCCCGGAGGGCGTCGCCGAGGAAGTTGAACCCCATCACGACCGTGAAGATCGCGACGCCCGGGAAGGTCGAGACCCACCACTGGTCGATGAGGACCTGCCCCTCGGACACCATCGCGCCCCACTCCGGGGTGGGCGGCACGACTCCCAGCCCCAGGAAGGACAGGCCCGCAAACGTGATCATGGCGTTGCCGACGTCGAGCGCCAGGAGGGCCACGACGGGCCCGATGGCGTTCGGGACGATGTGCCGGAGGAGCGTCCGGCCGGCGCCCTGGCCGAGGGCGCGGGCCGCCTCGACGTACTCGAGGGACCGCTGGACCAGCACCAGGCTCCGCGCCAGCCGCGCGTACTTCGGCCACCAGACGACGGCCATGGCCGCGATGGTATTGAGCACGCCCTTCCCGAGGCCGGCCGCGATGGCCATCGCGAGCAGCAGCGGCGGGAACGAGAGGAAGAGGTCCGTGACGCGCATCTGGACCTCCTCCACCGTCGCCCCCGCGTACGCCGCCACGCCGCCATAGACCGACCCGAAGGTGGCGGCCAGAAGCACCACGATCAGGCCAGCGGGGAGCGAGACCCGGGCCCCGACGAGCACCCGCGACAGGACGTCTCGCCCGAGAGAATCCGTCCCGAAGGGATGCTCCGCCGACGGCGGCCTCAGGCGCGCCAGCACGTCCACGGCCACCGGCGGGTGCGGAGCGATGCGGGGCGCGAGCACGGCGACGGCGCTCCACAGGAGGATGATCAGGGCCCCGCACAGCCCGATCGTCCATGGCCCGCCCCACCGGCGCCCCGGCCGCATCGGCACCGCGATCGTCAGCGCCTCTGCCGTCGTCACCGGGCGACCCGCGGATCCACGAAGAGGTAGGCGAGGTCCACGACGAGGTTGATCGCGAGGTACATGAGCGCCACCAGGAACGTCACGCCCATGATGGCGGGAAAGTCGATCGCCAGCGCGCTCTGGTAGGTGTAGCGGCCGAGGCCGGGCCAGGAGAAGATCGTCTCGGTTAGGACGGTGCCCGCCAGGAGCTCCGCGTACGCGAGGCCGGCCAGCGTCAGGATCGGCAGCAGCGCGTTGGGGAACGCGTGACGCCGCACCACCCCCCGCTCCGTCACGCCCTTGGCCCGAGCGGTGCGCACGTAGTCCTGGCCCAGCGTCTCGAGCATGGCCGCGCGCGTGGTCCGCGTCACGATGCCGATCGTCGCCATCGCCAGCACGACGGACGGCAGGATCAGGTGGGCGAGGGCGCTCCGGACCGTCGACCAGTCGCCCGCGAGGATCCCGTCGACCACGAACAGCCCCGTGACGTGCGGGGGAGCGCCGGCGCCCACGTCGAGCCGGCCAGGTGACGGCGCGATCTCGAGCCCGCCGTAGAACAGGGCGAGGACGATGAACGCGAGCCAGAAGGTCGGCGCCGACACGCCGATCAGGCAGAGCACGCGGGCCAGGTGGTCGATGACGCCGTCCCGCCGCACGGCGGCGGCGACGCCGAGCGGCACGCCGACCGCGATGGTGAGGAGCCCGGCGACCGTCGCCAGCTCGATGGTCGCCGGGACGTACTGGCGCACGTCGTCCAGCACCGGCCGGTGCGACGCGATCGACTCGCCCAGGTCGCCGCGGGCAAGGCGGGCCAGGAAGATCCCGTACTGCTGGTAGAGCGGCCGGTCGAGGCCCCAGCGGGCGCGGAACCGCGCGACCGTCTCGGGATTGCCCGATTGCTTGTCCCCGAGCTGGGCGAGGACGGGATCGGCCGGGACGGTGTGGGCGACGAGAAAGACGACCAGGGTGGCCGCCACGGCCATCGCGGCCGAGGCGGCCACCCTGAGGAGGACGTAGCGGAGCCCCATCCGTTACACGGGCGGGCGTCGTAGCGGGGAGCGGCGCCGCTCCCCGCCCTCCTGGGGCTCTCGGACGTTCCCGAAGATCACCGGGTCACTTCGCCGGCTTCACGTCGTAGAGGTCGACCTGCCAGCCCGCGGCGGTCAGCTGATAGTTCGTGATGGCCTTGCTGGTGGCGACGCGGTACACGGGCTGGACCAGCATGACGTAGTTCGCCTGGTCGATCAGCATCTTCTGGTACTCGCGGTAGAGCACGGCCGCCTTCTTCGGGTCGGGCTCCCCGCCCGCCCGGTTCACCAGATCCACGATGTCCTTCGACGGCGTCCAGTGCACGCGCTTGGACACGCGGCCGATGGACGGCTGAGCCCAGAGGTAGGGCTCCATCGCGTCCGGCCCCCAGAAAGTCAGCACCGCCTGGCTCTTCCCTTCCTTGTACGCCGTCCGGAGGGTGGCCTGGTCCATGGGATCGAGCTCGGCGGTGATGCCCACCCGCGCGAGGTCGGACTGGATCTTCTGGGCGACCAGGTCGTATGACGTGCCCGCGATCGAGGCCTTGCCGTACGATAGCTTGAAGGAGAAGCCGTTCGGCACGCCGGCGTCGGCCAGGAGCTTCTTGGCCTTGGCCAGGTCCTGCTTGAAGCCGATCTCCTTCGTGAGCGCCTCGGTCGAGCCGCCGAGGCCGATCGGGATGAACGTCGCCGGCCGGATCGCGTGCCCACCCATGAACCCCTTGATGATCCCGTCGTAGTCGATGGCTGCCGCCACTGCCTGCCGGGCCGGCTTCTTCGCGAGCGTCGCGTTCATGTCCGCGCCGTTCGTCAGCGTCATGTACATGTAGTCGAGGCTGGGTGCGGCGACGATCTTGAGGTTCGCATCCTTGGCCAGCGACTCCAGCTGGTCGGGGGACAGATTCAGCGCGGCATCGATGTCGCCGCGGCGAACGGCCAGCACCTGGGCGGCGCCGTCGGCGATGTGCCGCAGCACGACCTTCTCGAACGCAGCGGGGGCGCGCCAGTAGTTCTTGTTGCGCTCCAGGACCACCTCCTGATTCCGGGTCCAGCCGGTGAGCACGTAGGGGCCGGTCCCCGCCGAGTGGGTGTCGAGCCAGCTCGTGGCCTTGTCGGTCTTCTCGGCGTCCTTGGCGCTGGTCCCGCCCTGCGCCATGACCGTCTTCGAGTCGATCACGGCATACGTCACGGACGTCAGGATGGTGACGAGCGGTTGGCTCTTGTCCGCCATGGCGATCCTGACGGTCTGGGGATCCACGACCTCGATGGGGCCCAGGTTCTCCGTCATGTCGGCCGGCTGGTCCTTCACGTTCTGAAGCCGCTCGAAGGAGAACTTCACGTCCTCCGCCGTCAGGGGGTTGCCGCTCGCGAACTTGACGCCCTTGCGAAGCTTGAACTCCCACGCCTTCCCGCCGTCGACGAGCTTCCAGCTCTCGGCCAGCAGGGGCTTCAGCGTGCCGTAGTCGCCGGGGCTGACGGTCACGAGCGTCTCGTAGGCCGCCTTCATGGTGATCGGGGACGAGTACTCGAACTGCCGAGCGGGGTCGAACGTGCGGGCGTCGCTGATATCGACGCCGAGCACCAGCGTGGTCTTCCCGGCCGCGGCCGCCGGAGCGGGGCCGGCGAGGGCGACGACGACCGCGACCAGCGCCACCACCGCGAGCAGGGCCATTCTTCGCAGAGCGGACAGCGCGCACGTCATCGGGGATCTCCTCTTCTCACGGAGTGAGGGGTTGACCAACGAGAGCGTAGAGGCGGTCACGGGGCGACTCCGATCCAGCGCCGCTCTTGCGCCGAGCGGTCGACGGCATCGACCACGGCCTGGACGGCGGCCCCGTCCCGGAAGCTCGGGTAGTCGGTTGCCTCTCCGCGCACCGCGCGCACGAAGGCGACCCCCTGATCGTACTTGTAGCCGAGGAGCGGGTCGTCGGCGCGCGGGTTGCGCGGCGACCCGGGATAGACCGCCAGGTCGGGCGGCACCTCCACCGTCGCCCAGTGCTGCCGCCGCGTCATCGCGGGTCCGAGGCAGAGCTGGAGCTGGAAGGGATGGATGAGCTCGTAGAGCGCTGCGCCGCCGGTCCCGTGGATCTCGACGCCCTGGTACTGGGGCCGGCCGGTCCCGCCCCGCCCCGCCACTCCGCGGCTCACGTCGAAGGTCCCGATCACGCCCGACGCGAACTCCGCGACCCACGCGGAGGCTTCCGGGGTCTCGACGCGGCCGCGGCCCCCGCCGGGGATCGCGCGGTCGGCGACGTAGGCGCGGTTCACCGCGCTGACGGCGGCGATGTCGCCCAGGAGGTAGCGCGCGGCGTCGATCATGTGGGAGCCCATGTCGGCGATCACGCCCGCGCCGCCGCGCGCCCGCTGATGGCGCCAGCCGTAGGGCAGCCCGGGATCGAGCTGGCCGTCGTTGAAGTAGGACATGCGCCAGTGCCGGATCTCGCCGAAGTGCCCCTCGTCGACCAGGCGCCGGAGGTAGCGCAGCGCGGCCGCGAAGCGGAACGTGAACGCGACCATGTGGACCCGCCCGGTGACGCGGTCGGCGGCGTCGGCCAGCGCCTGGGCCTCGGGATGCGTGAGGGCGAGCGGCTTCTCGCAGAGGACATGTTTGCCGGCCAAGAGCGCCGCCGCGGCGACCGGAGCGTTGAGATCGCTCGGCGGGCACACGACGACGGCGTCGAGCTCGGGATCGGCGACCAGGATCTCCCAGGCCTCGTGCACCCGCGGAATGCCCCACTGCTCCGCGAAGGCCTTCGCCTTCGCGGGGTCCCGAGAAGCGACGGCTGTCACCTCGCAGAGCTCCGGCAGGAGGCGCAGGCTCGGGACGTGGACGAAGCCTGCGATGCGCCCCGCTCCGATCAGGCCGACTCGGATCCGACGCCCGGTCATCTGCCAGGTCTCCCGCCGACGGACGCATCGCTCGCGCGCTCTCGCGGCCCGTCGTCCTCCGCGAAAGCCGGCTGCCGGAGCAGGCTAGCATGCTTTCTTCGGCCACAGAAGGCGGGTACAATCACGGCGTCGCACGCACTCATTCGGAACCGGCGGCGGTGCCGGCGAGGAGGCATCATGGCCGACTACGTGGCGTACTTCAACGGGGACTTCATGCCGTTCAGCCAGGTGAAGATCGATCCCATGGATCGAGGCTTCCTGGTGGGCGACTGCGTGTTCGATGTCGCGCGCACGTTCAATGGCAAGAGCTTCCGGATGCGCGAGCACGTCGACCGCCTCTATCGCTCGCTGAAGTACGTGCGGATCGACCCCGGCCTCACGCCGGACGAGCTGGAGCGGATCAGCGAGGAGGTCATCTCGCGGAACGAGCACCTCCGCGCCGACGTCGGCGACTACCAACTCTGGCAGTTCGTGACGCGAGGCCGCGGCCGCTGGGCGCACAAGGCGGGCCCGCCCGCCGTGGGCATCTGCACCCGCCAGATGGGCTTCGTCCGGTACGCGGGCCTCTACGACACCGGCGCCCACGGCGTGGTCGTGCGGACGCGGAGCTTCAACCCGGACGCCCTCGACCCGAAGGTGAAGAACTTCAGCCGCATGAACTTCAACCTGGCCGAGCTCGAGGCCTCCGACGTCGATCCAGAGGGCTGGCCGATCCTGCTCGACAGCCGCGGCAACCTCACGGAGGGCGTGGGGTACAACCTCTTCCTCGTCACGGACGGCGTCATCAAGACGGCCGGCGACCGGAGCGTGCTCCAGGGTGTCTCGCGCGGCACGGTGTTCGACCTCGCGAAGGAGCTCGGCATCCCCGTCTCCGAGGAGGATCTCCAGCCCTACGACCTCTACACGGCGGACGAGGCGTTCTTCACGAGCACGAGCCCGTGCGTTCTGCCCGTGACCCGCGTCGACCGGCGCCCCATCGGCGAGGGCAAGCCCGGGCCGACGGTCAAGCGGCTCCTCCAGGCCTGGAGCGAGACGGTGGGCGTCGACATCGTGGCCCAGGCGAAGTACTACGCGAACAAGGAGACGCTCGAGTCCAGCCGGGGCTCCTGAGCGCCCGCGCCCGCTACGCCGGGGCCTCGACCCGATCCGGGAAGTCGGGCGGCGCGCCCGGCGCGAGCGGCCCCATCAGGATGTTCTCCGGGTACTCCGTCAGGATCCGACGGCGCATCCGGGCGTTCGCCTCGAAGTCCGCGGACGGGACGGGCTCGTGGGCGAAGTGACCGAACGCATCCCGCCCTCGCACGAGCTGCCCCGAGCCCCGCCCCACGGACTGGCGCGCCGACGCCGGCGTGTAGTCGTGGAGGATCGCCACGCGACGGGCCCGCGAGCGGTTGGGCGCCGAGCCGTGCACCACGTTGGCGCTGAAGATTGCCACCTCGCCGGCGCGGAGCTCCATGTACACGGCCTGGCCCGGGTCGACCTCGCGCACTCGCGCCACGCGGCGACGGTCCTGTCCGGGGTTCTCGACCAGGTCGAACGCCCGGACGTGGCCGTGGCTTCGCGGAATCACCGCCAGGCAGCCGTTCTCCACGGTCGCGTCCGAGACGGCCACGTAGACGATCGCCGGCGCCGGCTCGACGACGATGCGCGCCGAGTCCTGGTGCCAGCCGTAGTGCGTGCCCGACCCCGGCTCCTTGATCCGGAACACCGAGTCGGTCAGGAGGAAGTCCTCGCCCAGGAGCTGGGCCACGGCGTCGAGGAGTCGCGGATGCGTCGCGTTGGCGTAGACCCAGTCGAACAGGAGGTTGCACTTGATGTCGAAGGCCCAGTCCCGGTCGGCGGGGTGCTCGGCCTCCCACCGCTCGGCGGTCTCGCGAAACCCGCCGCACTCGGCCGGGCTGAGCACCGGGACGCCGGCGACGAACCCCTCGTCGCGGAACTGCGCGACCTGCGCGGGCCCGAGCGTCACGCCACGGCTCCTCCGCCGCGCTACGCGGCGCGCGCGGGGAAGAGGCTCTCCAGCAGCCGGCCGTACCCGTGAAGCGGCCGCCCATAGCCGACCAGGGACAGCGCCTCCCAGACCTGCGCCTGGTTGCTCGTGACGACGGGCTTCCCGGTCGCGGCCTCGAGCGCGCCGATGGCCGCGTGTCCCTGGAGCCCGGTGCAGGAGATGAAGAGCGCCTCGGCGCCGGGCCCGCTGATCGACCGGCCGGCGGCGACGATCGCCTCGGGAGGCACGCCCGCGATCTCCGGCTCGGTCCGGAGGTGGAAGCTGCCGAACTCGACGATCTCGAGCCCGGACGCGGTGAGGAACCCGTGGATCGCCTCGTTCACCTCGTCGACGTAGGGCGTCAGCACGGCGATCCGCCGCGCCCCCAGGCGGCGGAAGGCCGCCACCGCGGCGGTGATGGGCGTCGTGAACGGCACGCCGGGCTTGGCGGCGTCGATGGCGCGCGCCACCGCGTCCACGCCGGCGGCCACCGTGCCCGACGTGCAAGAGAAGGCGACCACGTCGATCCGGCCCCCGGGCAGGAGGAGCGCCGTTGCCCGGGAGAGGTCGTCGACCATGCGGGAGAGCGTCGCCATCACCACCGGGTTCTCGAAGGCCACGCGGCTCACGACCATCGACACCGCGTGACCCCGGAGCATCTCGGCGAAGGCCACCTCGCTCACTTGGTCGGTGGCGGGCACGACCAGGCCGATGCGCGGCGTCTCCGGCGATCCCGGCTTCCCGGCGGGCAGGTTGCGGACGATCATCGTCTCCCTCCTCTACACGACCGTGCGGCCGCCGTCGACCGGCAGCGCGACCCCGGTGATGAAGCCGGCGTCCTCCGAGGCCAGGAAGAGCATCGCCTTCGCCACGTCCTCCGGCGTGCCCGCCCGGCCGAGCGGGCAGACCTCCTTCCACGCCGCGATCGTCGCGCCCATGTCGTACATCCCGCGCGTCATGGGCGAGTCGATGAAGCCCGGGCACACGCAGTTCACGCGGATGCCGTGGCGCGCCCCCTCGACCGCCGCCATCTGGGTGAGCTGGAGGATGCCGGCCTTCGACGCCGAGTAGGCGCCGTGCCCCTCCTTCGCGCGGATCGCTGCGCGCGAGGCGATGTGGACGATCGCGCCCCCGCCCCCTTCCCGGAGCGCGCGGAGCGCAGCCCGGGTCAGGAGGAACGCGCCGGTCAGGTTCACGGCGAGGACCTCCTCCCACTCCTTCTCCGAGGTGTCCTCGAGCGGCGCCACGCGCAGGATGCCGGCGCAGTTGATGACCAGGTCCAGGCGGCCGAACGCGCGGTGCGCCAGCGCCACCGCCGCGTCGATCTCCTCGGCGCGCGTCACGTCGCACCCGCAGGCCGCCGCCCGGCCACCCCCCGCCCGGACGAGGGCCGCCGTCTCCTCGGCGGCCGCGCGGTTCACGTCGGCTACGACGACGGCCCCGCCGCGCTCGGCGAGGGTCCGCGCGGTCGCCCGCCCGATCCCCGATCCGGCGCCCGTGATCAGCCCCACCCGGTCGGTGAACGTCATCGAGCCTCTCCCACGGCCTTCTCGATGGCGGTCCGGAGGATCGCCACCGTCTCGTCGACTTCCGCCTCGGTGATCACGAAGGGGGGCGCCAGGGTCACCACCTCGCCCCGCGTCCGCAGCATGAGGCCCGCCGCCTGCGCGTGGCGCGTGATCCGCGCGCCCACGCGGAGCTCCGGCGCGAACGCGGCCTTCGTCCGGCGGTCGGCCACCACCTCGACGGCGGCCATGAGGCCGAGCCCGCGCACCTCGCCGACGCAGTCGAGGTCCTCGAGCGTCCGCAGGCGGCCGAGCAGGTATCGGCCGACCTCGGCGACGCGCGGGACGAGCCGCTCGCGCTCCAGGATCTCCAGCGTCCGGAGCGCCACCGCGCAGCACACCGGATGGCCGGCGTAGGTCGAGGAGTGGGCCCAGCGCTCGGACGCCGGCGCCTCGCGGATCGCCCCGGCGATGGGCTCGCTCACCATCATGCCGCCCAGCGGCAGGTACGCGCTGGTGACGCCCTTCGCGAAGGTCAGGATGTCCGGCCGCACGCCCCAGTGGCTGAGCCCGAACCACTCCCCCGTCCGGCCGAACCCCGTGATGACCTCGTCGGAGATCAGCAGCACGGCGTGGCGGTCCAGGATCTCGCGCACCCGCGGGAAGTAGTCGTCCGGCGGGACGATGACGCCCCCCGCGCCCTGCACCGGCTCGGCCAGGAACGCCGCCACCGTGTCCGGCCCTTCCCGGACGATGGTCTCCTCCAGCGCGCGGGCCGCGGCCGCCCCGGGCCCCTCGCCAGGCCGGGCGAAGTCGCAGCGGTACGGGTAGTGCGAGCGGACGTGGACGAACTCCCCGAGCCGCGGCCCGAACATCCGCGCGTAGTCGGGGATGCCGGTCGCGCTCATCCCGGCGATCGTCGCGCCGTGGTAGCCGTGCTCGAGCGAGACGATCTTGACCTTCGACGGCCGGCCCCGGCGCCGCCACACATAGCGCGCCGTCTTGAAGGCCGCCTCGTTGGCGTCGACCCCGCTCGTCGCGAAGAAGCTCGCCTTGAGCCCGGGGTAGGCGACGGTCTCGAGTCGCGCGGCCAGCTCGAGCGCGGGCGCGTTCGCGTACCCGCTGTACGTGTTGGCGAAGGCCAGGCGGCGCATCTGGTCCGCCGCGGCCTCGACCAGCTCCTCGCGACCGTGTCCCAGGTTGACGTTCCAGAGGCCGGCCAGCCCGTCGATGTACGAGCGCCCTTCCGCGTCCTCCAGACGGACGCCCTGGCCGCGGACGAGCACAGTGAGACGGCCCCGGTCCGCGGGATCGGTCATCGGATGGAGATACCGCTCGTCGAGCGCCGCGTAGCGCGAGGTCATCGGGCCCTCCCCGGTCGGCCGGGCGGCGCGCCGGAGGCCGCCGCCCTGTCCACGCACCGAATCGTGGCCGCGCGACACCGGGGTGTCAAGGTCCGGCCCGACGAGGTCCGCGAGGCCGCGCGGAGACGCGAGCCCCGGACGCTCTCATCCGTCCTGCAGGAGGGCCAGCTCGCGCGCGATCCGCGCGCGCGCCGGGCGGACGTGGCGCGGGCCGTAGCGCTCGAGCAGGCCCTGGCAGAGGAGCGGCAGCGCGATCGTGAGGTCGGCGAACACCATGACGTTGTCGCCGTCGGCCGCCTCCTTCCCCCACGAGATTGCCTCGCTGTTGACGCCGGCGCCGCCGAGCCCGCCGTAGACGGGGTTGTCCGTCGTGATCTGGATCGCGGCGACGTGGGGGCACGCCTCCGCGCCCCGGAGCGTCGACACGCTCGTCGCCGTGATCTGGATGAAGTCCTTCGGCACGCCGCCCCCGAGGAAGATCGCCGCGGTCCCCGGCCCCGGCGGCATGAAGCGGTTCATCATGGCCAGCGCGATCTCGTAGTCGCGGAAGAAGTCCACGACCGGCCCCTTGCCCCGCGCGGCGCGGTAGCCCTCGGCCAGCGGGCCGTCGGGCGCCGCCGGGACGAAGAGCGGCACGCCCTGCCGCGCGCAGGTCGCGGCCAGCGTCCCCCGGAGCCCCTCGGTGTCGAGCCAGCGCCCGAGCTCCCGCATGAAGCGCACGCCGCTGATGGCGGGCCTGGGCCACGTCGCCGAGAGATGCTCGAAGAATCCCCGGGTGAAGTCCTCCATCGCGTCGTAGTCGGCCGTGCGCACGACGTGGTCGTAGAACCGGTAGAAGCCCTCCCGACGCAGGGCCTCGTCGTCGACGTGGTCGGCGTCGATCCGGTAGAGGGGCACGCCGCGCTGCTCGAGGATGTCCTCGGTCGCGTTCGCGGAGGTGGACGCGATCACGTCGACGTAGCCGCGGTCGACCAGCCAGCTCACGAGCGGGCCGAGGCCCGCGCTCGCCATCGAGCCGGCGAGCCCGAGCGCGATCAGGCACTCGCCGTCGATCATGCGCTGCCAGGTCTGGAAGGCCTCGCCGAGCCGTCGGCCCTGGAATGCGGACTCGCTCATCCGCGCGAGCAGCCGGCCGACCGTCCCGGCGCTCCCGTCGGCGACGAGCTCGAGCGGCCGCCGGATCGGCCAGCGGATTGACCCGGGGGCGCTCACCGGCGCCGCCGCCTGCGCGTGCCCCGCGCTCGCGGCGGCCGCCCCGGACAATCGCCTCCCGTCGCCCGGTCCCCGATCGGCCCGCAGCCCTCGTCCTCCGACGGCGGCTCGACCGCGGCTCCTCTCCCGCTCGCGCATGGGACTCCCCCTCGTGACCGGCGGTCTCGTTGGCTACACTCGCCCCGTGCCAGCCGGGCCGGGACCGTTCTTCGACGCGATGGCCGCATCGTACGACGACCTCGAGCCCTGGTACGAGCACCTCTACGCCGTCCTGCACGAGCTCGTGCGCGCCGAGCTCGCCCTGGCGCCCGGGTCTGCGCCCAGCAGAGCGCTGGACGCCGGATGCGGGACAGGCTTCCAGACGGCCATCCTGCTGGAGCTCGGGTACGAAGCGTTCGGGGTCGATCTCTCGGCGGCACTTCTTCGCGCGGCGCGGGAGCGATGCGGAACGGCGCGCCTCGTGCAGGCGGACGTGGAGACGCTCCCCTGGCGCGACGAGACGGTCGATCTCGTGGTCTCGTGCGGCAGCACGCTGTCATTCGTCCCGCGTCCGGACCGGGCGATCGCCGAGATCGCCCGGGTGCTCCGGCCAGGCGGCCGGGTCTTCCTGGAGGTCGAGCACCGCTGGAGCCTGGACCTCCTGTGGCGGCTCGCGTCGAGCGTCGTGGGCGACCCCCTCGGCTACGGCGTCACGCCCCGCGAGGCCGCCCGCGCGTTCGGGAGGCCGATCGACCGCGGCGTCTGGATGGACTATCCGGGCTACCCGCGGCTCCGGCTCTTCACGCGGCGGGATCTCGACGGCCTGCTCGGCGACGCGGGCCTCGAGCGCGTCCGGGCGTGGGGCCTCCACGGCGTCACCAATGTCATCCCGTCCACGGTGCTCCACCGCCCGAGGCTGGGCCGGCTGACCGGAGCGCTCTATCGCGCGCTTCGGGCGCTCGACGGGGCCCTCGCGGCGACGGGCGCGGGCCATGCCCTCGCCAACAGCCTCGTCGTTCTCGCGGAGAAACGGGATCGCTGAGCGCTACGCGAGGTAACGGCGGACGGCCGCCTCGTCCCACGCGAGCCCGAGTCCGGGCCTCGTGGACGCCTGGAGCGCGCCGTCGATCGGCCGAAGCGGCTCGGCGAGGACCGGCGTAGCCACGTCAAGGTACTCGATCCAGTGGCACGTCGGCGTGACCGCGAGGAGGTGAGCGCTCGTCTCGATGAAGAGGTGGCTCGAGCACGGCACTCCCGCCGTGTGCGCCAGGGCCGCGGCGCGGAGCCAGCCGGTGACCCCGCCGATCTGCTGGACGTCCGGCATGACCAGGTCGGAGGCCTTCGCCCTGAGCGCCTCCTCCATCTCGAAGGTCCCCGAGAAGTTCTCGCCAATCTGGATCGGGGTCGAGAGGGCCGCGGCCACTTCCGCCGCGCCCCGGAAGTCCGCCCCGCGCACCGGCTCCTCGATCCAGGCCACGCCTTCGCCATCGAGCGCGCGACCTCGCCGGAGGGCCTCGGGAACCGTGAGGGACTGGTTGAAGTCCACCATGAGGGCGACGTCGTCGGGCAGCGCCCGCCGCGCGTCGCGCACCGCGGCGAGATCCTCCTCGAGCGAAGGCCAGCCGATCTTGATCTTGAAGCCCCGGAAGCCCGCGGCGACGGTCTTCGCCGCCTCGTCGGCAGCCTCGGCCGGCGGCAGCATGCCCAAGCTGTTGTAGGCGGGGATGGGCCGGGCCTCGCCGCCGAGCAGGGTCACGAGCGGAACGCCGGCCGCCACGGCGAGCGCGTCCCACGCGGCCATGTCGATCCCCGCCACCGCGAGCCCCTGGAGGCCCCGCGCCCCGAACAGCGTGAGGCGCCCGCGCAGTGCGCGGTTGAGGTCGACGGGCGCGACGGGCTGCCCCTTGACCGTCTCCCCGAGCCCGAGCACGAGGTCCCGCAGCGGGCGGAGCGCGAAGCCCTGATAGGCGAAGAGGTACGCGCGCCCGATCGGCCCCTCCTCGGTGCGGAGGTCGATCAGCACGAGCAGCGCCTGGGTCACCGAGCCCGAGGCCGTGCGGACCGGCGGGACCAGGGGGGCGACGACCGCCCGGGCCTGGACGTCGCGGATGCGGAGCCGGAGGGGACCGGTCATGGTGAGTCCTCCCAAGAAGGGATTCAATATCCGGCCGGCGCGGCACCTGTCAAGTGCGGCGCTCCACGTCGGCTTGCGCCGCTTCGACGGTGCGGATAGGCTGGCGCGTGACCGGAACCGGAGGAAACGCATGGACCTCGGGCTCAAGGGCAGGGCCGCGCTCGTCACCGGGGCGAGCCGCGGCATCGGCCGAGGGATCGCGCTGGAGCTCGCGCGCGAAGGCTGCCGCCTCGCGCTCTGCGCACGCGGCAAGGACGCGCTCGAGTCGGCGGCCGCCGAGATGCGGGGGCTGGGCGCCGAGGCGATCGCCATCCCGGCCGACGTCACGACGGCGGACGGCGTCCGGCAGGCCGTCGAGGCGGCGAACGCCGCGTTCGGGGCGGTCGACATTCTGGTCAACAACGTCGGTGGGTCCACCGGCACCTCGTTCCTCGAGACGAGCGAGGAGGACTGGCAGCGCGCCATCGACCTGAATCTCTGGCCCGCGGTGCGCGCGAGCCGCCTGGTCGTGCCCTCGATGCGGAGCCGCGGGCGCGGCGCCATCGTCAACATCGTATCGATCTACGGCCGCGAGTGGGGCGGCAGCTACGTGCGCCGACCGACCTACATCGCGGCCAAGGCAGCGGAGATCGGGATGTCGAAGGCCCTCGCCCAGGAGCTGGCGCCGCTCGGGATCCGCGTCAACGCCGTCGCGCCGGGCTCGATCATCTTTCCGGGCGGCGGCTGGGAGCGGCGGACCCGGGAGGATCCGGACGGGATCGCCCGGTTCCTCGAGGCCGACCTGCCGCTCGGCCGCTTCGGTCGGCCCGAGGAGGTCGGGCGCGTCGTGACCTTCCTCGCCTCGGACGCCGCCAGCCTCGTCATCGGGGCATGCCTGAACGTCGACGGCGGCCAGTCGCGCGCGCTGTTCTGACGACCGGCACGGCGGCGGACGGCCGGTGCGACGTGGCGACCCGGACGGGTCCGAGCAGCTAGCGTCCGCCATGGCCCGGAGCGCGACGGCCCCACGCCATCCGGAAAAGGAAGCCGAGTCGATCCGTCTCCTGCGCGTCATCACCCGGCTGAACGTCGGGGGCCCGGCGCTGCACACCACCCTGCTGACGGAGCGGCTGTTTCCGGATCGGTACGACAGCATCGTGGCCACGGGAGCCGTGGCATCCGACGAGGCCGACTATCTCGCGCTGTTCGGCCGGCCCGGCGATCGGGTCGTCCGGGTGCCGGCTCTTCGCCGCGAGGTTCATCCGGCCGCGGATGTCGCCGCGCTCGCCGCCCTCGTCCGCCTCATGCGACGGTTCCGGCCGCACGTGGTCCACACCCACACCGCCAAGGCGGGCGCCCTCGGACGTCTGGCGGCTCGCCTGACGCACGTGCCCGTCGTCCTGCACACGTATCACGGGCACGTCTTCGATGGCTACTTCGGGCCCCGGCGAGCGCGCGTGTTCCTCTCCGTCGAGCGGGCGCTCGCCCGACACACGGACTGCCTGATCGCGGTCAGCAATGCGGTGCGCCGGGACCTTCTCGCGCTCGGCGTGGGCCGGGCAGAGCAGTTCCGGGTGATCCCTCCGGGTCTGGATCTGGACCCGCTCCTGGGCGCCGATGCCATGCGGGGAGCGCTGCGGGAAGAGCTGCGGATTCCGCCCGACGCCACCCTCGTCGGGATCGTCGCGCGGCTCGTCCACATCAAGGCGCACGAGGTGTTCCTGGGCGCCGCGGCGCGCGTCGCCCGCGAGGCCCCGGGGTGCCGGTTCATCGTGATCGGCGACGGGGAGCGACGAGCGGAGCTGGAGGTCCTCGCCGCCCGGGACGGACTGGCGACCCGCGCGCACTTCCTCGGCTGGCGCCGGGATCTGCCGCGAATCTACGCCGATCTCGACATCGTCGCCCTCACCTCGCGCAGCGAGGGATCGCCGGTCGCGCTCATCGAGGCGATGGCGGCCGGCCGTCCCGTCGTGGCGACCCGCGTGGGCGGGGTCCCCGACGTCGTCGACGACGGGGTGACGGGCCGCCTCGTCCCGCCGGGCGACGCCGCCGCCGCCGCCGGCGCGATCCTGGAGCTCCTGTCCGACCCGAAGCGGGCCCAGACGATCGGTCAGGCGGCTCGGGAGCGCGTGGCCCCGCGGTTCTCCGTCGCCCGGCTCCTCACGGACCTCGACGAGCTGTACCGCGCGCTCCTGCGCGCGAAGGGCCTCCGGACCGGATAGTCAGCGCTCGTAGGACTCGGCGCGAGAGGCCGACGAGAGCGGCACCAGGTAGCGAAGCGGGTCCGGCAGCACCTTCTCGCGGAGCCGGGCCAGCGACTCCGCCCCGCCGTAGCTGACGGCGGAGCGCAGATGACCGCGGATCCGCCGCAGGATGTCCACCACGGAGCCCCGGTAGGGCACCTGCATCTCCTGGCCCTCGGCCGGCACCTCGAGCGCGCTCTCGACCGCATCCGGCTCCTCGTCGTCGTAGAGCGCGCGGAAGACGGCCTGGGGCGAGGTCATCCCGCGGTAGATCTTGCGCTTCTCGCCGGTGCCCGGGTCCTCGATGATCTGGCCGGGCGCCTCGTCGGTGCCGGAGAGGAGGCTCCCGAGCATCACGACCGAGGCGCCGGCGACGAGCGCGAGGAAGACATCCTTGTCCTCGCGCACCCCGCCGTCGGCGATGATCGGCACCGTGTCCTCGACGGCGCACCAGGCCTCGCGGATGGCCTGGAGCTGCGGCACGCCCGCGCCGGTCTCGAGCCGCGTCCGGCACCCGCGCCCGGGCCCGATCCCGACCTTGATCGCGTCCGCCCCCAGCTCCCGGAGGAACGCGGCGCCCTCGGCGGTGGCGACGTTCCCGCACACGAGCCCGGCGCCCGGGAAGCGAGCGCGCACCGCCTCCACGGCGCGCCGCATCACCTCCGAGTGGGCGTGCGCGATGTCGATCAGGAGGACGTCCGTCCCGGCGGAGAGCAGCTCGGCGGCGCGCTCCAGGTAGTCACCGCGGGCGCCGATCGCCGCCCCGACGAGGAGCCGCCCGCGCGCGTCCTTGCTCGAGTGGGGCCGCTGGCGCGCCGCGAGGATGTCCTTCTTGGTGATGAGGCCGCGGATCCTCCGGTCGCCGTCGACGAGCGGCAGCTTCTCCACCCGGCGGGCGAACATGCGCCGCTCCGCCTCCTCGATCGAGATGTCCGGCGGGCCGGTCACCAGCCGGTCGACGGGGGTCATGAACTCCTCGACCGGACGGTCGTCCTGCGCGGCGCTCCACGGCCAGTCGCGGTTCGACAGGAGGCCGGCCAGGATGCCGCGGCCGGCGGCCTCCTCGATCAGGAGGCCGGTCACGTTGTGGCGCCGCGCGAGCTCGCGCGCCTCCCGGACGCTGCTCCCCCGCGCCAGGCAGAAAGGACGGTCGACCACGTGGCCCTGCGTCCGCTTGACTCGCGCCACCTCGGCTGCCTGCGCGGCGATCGGCAGACCCCGGTGCACGAAGCCCAGTCCGCCCTCGAGGGCCATCGCCACCGCCATCCGCGCGTCGGTGACGCTGTCCATGTTGGCGGAGACCAGGGGGAGCTCGAGGGTGAGGCTCCGCGTGAGCGGTGTGCGGAGCGACACCTCGCGCCGCGAGGCGAGCGGGCTCGCCTGCGGGCGGAACAGGAAATCGTCGTACGTCCGGCCGACGAACTCGGGCTCGATCGTCCGAGCCATGGCTCTCCTCCATCCGGGAGATCGACAAGGGACCCGACGCGGGCAGCGGCCCGTGCTCGGCCGCTCCCCAGGGAAGGCACCCTAGGCTATCATGCCGCCGTGCGCCCGCCCGAGCCCGACGGGATCGTCGCCCGCCTTCCGGACCTCGTCAACGCCGACGACGGCCTCGTCCGTCGAGGCCAGCGTCTCACCACGACGTTTCTCCTGGCGGTGGACGACGCGGAGTACCTGGTCCACGTGGCGGCGGGGCGCCTGGCCGCCGTCGAGCGCGGGCCCTTCCTGCTGCGCTCGTGGACCTTCGCCGTGCGGGCGTCGGCCGACGCATGGGCGCGCTTCTGGCAGCCCGTGCCCGAGCCCGGCTACCACGACCTCTTCGCCATGAAGAAGCTCGGCGTGGCGCGCGTCGAGGGCGACCTCTGGCCCCTGATGGCGCACCTCCGCTACGTGAAGGACGTCCTCGCGGCGCCCCGGCGGCTGCGGGGAGCAAGCTGACCCTCGTGCTCGAGCCGATCGTGGGGCGCTACCTGCACCTCACCGTCGCCGGCCGGCGGGAGCGCGTCTACTTCGAGGAGGCCGGCGAGGGCTGGCCGCTCGTCTGCCTCCACACGGCGGGCGCCGACGGGCGGCAGTTCCGGCATCTCATGACCGACGACGCCATCACGCAACAGTGGCGCGTCCTCGCGTTCGACATGCCGCGGCACGGGAAGTCCCTGCCGCCGGCGGGCTGGCAGGACGAGGAGTACCGGCTCACGACGGCGGTCTACGTCGACCTGATCCTCGCTTTTTGCGAGGGGCTCGGGCTCGACCGGCCGGTCGTCCTCGGTTGCTCGATCGGCGGCAAGATCGTCCTCGAGCTGGCCCTCCGGGCCCCCGAGCGCTTCCGGGCCCTGATCGGCCTCGAGGCCGCCGCCCACCAGGCGCCCTGGTACGACGACACCTCGTGGCTCCACCGCCCCGACGTCCACGGAGGAGAGCTCGCGAGCGCGCTCATGTCCGGGCTCATCGCGCCCCAGGCGCCGACCGAGGCGCGGTGGGAGACGCTCTGGATGTATGCGCAGGGCGGACCCGGCGTCTTCCGCGGCGACCTCCACTTCTACCGGGCCGAGGGCGATCTTCGCGACCGCGTCGGCCGCATCGACACGTCGCGGTGCCCCCTCTACCTCCTGACGGGCGAGTACGACTTCTCGTGCACGCCGGACGACACGCGCGCGACCGCGGCCCGGATCCCCGGCGCCCGCCTCACGATCATGACCGAGCTCGGGCACTTCCCGATGAGCGAGCACCCCGCTCGCTTTCGCACGTACCTCCTCCCGGTGCTCGAGGAGATCCGCAAGGTCGAGCCGTGACTCGAGCGCTCTCCCGTCGCGTCGTGGCGGCCGTTGCGTAGACGTCGAGGCCTGGCGCCGCTCCTCGCCGTCGTCCTCGCGACGGCGCCGGGAGTCGCCCGGGCCCAGGTGGAGTTCCTCCCGCCCCAGATCGCCGCGAAGCTCACCGCCGCGAACGAGCGCCGCCTGGAGCTGGCGCCCGACGGCGAGGCGCTCCGCTTCCGGACGGGAGCGGAGCGCTGGGAAGAGGCGATGCCCCCGGCCATCATCGACGTCGACCGCGACGGAACGAAGGACTACATCGTCCTGATCCTGGCGGACGACGACTCGGGGCGGCGCGCTCTCCTGGCTCGAGTCTGGGGCGACGCGGCCGACGCCTTCGGGCCCACCGTCTTCTACATCATCCTCGAGAACAACGACGACGTCGCGGAGTGGGCGGGAAGCCCGCGCCTCGCGGCCCCCACGCGGCCGAAGCCGTGACCACCTTGCCGGCCGGCGTCGGCGTCGCCGCCGACGCCGGCCGCCGCTCGCACATGGAGGACCGCTGGGCGGTCCAGACCACGCCCGACGGGCTGTTCGCCGCCGTCTACGACGGCCACGGCGGCGCCGAGGTCGCGGATCGGGCCGCTGCCGAGCTCCACCTCGCGGTGCTTCGCGCGCTCCGCGCCGGGCTCGCGCCGGCCGGCGCCCTCCTGCAGGCCTTCGAGGAGCTCGCGTCGGCGACCGCCGACCTCGACTCGGGCTCGACGGTCGCGGCGCTCCTGCTCGCCCAGCAGGCGCTGTTCACGGCGCACGTGGGGGACAGCCGCGTCGTGCGGGTGGGCCGGACGGGGGCGGAGGGCCTGACCCGCGATCACCGGATCGACGTCGCCGACGAGCGGGCGCGCGTCGTCCGGATGGGCGCCGAGCTCGAGCCGCCCTATGTGGTGCGGGGAGACCGCGGGCTCATGATGACGCGCAGTCTCGGGGACTGCTGGTTCCGGCCCGTGGGAGTGATCGCGGAGCCCGAGGTCACGCGCCACGCGCTGGGGACCGGCGACGTGGCGCTGGTGGCCGCGACCGACGGCGTGTGGGATGTGCTGAGCGCCGACGACGCCGCGCGCGTCCTGCGCCGGGCCGCGACCGCCCAGGCCGCGGCCGACGCGCTGATCCGCGCCGCGCTCGCCGCGGACGCCTCCGACAACGTCACCGCCGTCGTCGTGCGACTCGCCGACCTCGCTGCGGCGGCGCTCGCACGGCCGTGAGGCGAGCGGCCCGCCTCGCGGCCCGGTCTCACGCCTCGCCGCGCTGCTTGTACTCCTCGTAGAGCTTCCAGGTCGCCTCGTTGAAGGGATAGTAGCGGCCGGGAGATCCCGGGCGCCGCTCCAGCTCCTTCTTGATCACGCGCTCCACCGCCTTCCGCTCCGTCGCCACCCTGATCACCTCGTCCACGAGCGCCGCCGGCACGACCACGACGCCGTCGTCGTCGCCGACGACCGCGTCGCCCGGACGGACGGCGACCCCGCCGCAGGCGATCACCTCGTTCACGCTCCACGGCCAGTGGACGGCCGGCCCCTGCTTGGCGGTCGTCGAATAGCAGTAGACCGGAAAGCCGTAGGTCCGGAGCGTCTCGCTGTCGCGCACGGAGCCGTCCGTGACGATCCCGGCGCCCTGACGCTGGAAGAGCCGGAAGAACTTGATGTCGCCGCCGATCGACTCCCACGGCCCGACCGACGACGCCACCAGCACCTCCTGGGGGCCGCACAGCTCGAAGGCGACGTACTCCGGCGACGCCTCGCCCTTGGGCTTGTCGGCCGCCACGTCCGGGCGGTGAGGCACGAAGCGGAGGGTGACCGCGCGGCCGACCATCTTCCGCCCCGGGAAGAGCGGCCGGGCGCCGTGGATCATCGCCGGCGGCCACTGCTTGACCCACATCGCGTCGATCACGCCCTGGGTCGGGATGCGGCCGAGCTGCTCGAGCTTCTCGGCGGAAATCACGGGGACATCCCTCATACGACCTCCGCGCGCTGGGGGCACCGCTCGTACGGGCTTCGGGCCGGCGGGCCGCGCCGGCGCTCGCCCATCATACCCGGTGGGACAGCGCTCACCGGAGGGCGAGCGCCGCCAGGAGCCGGCGCCAGGCCCGGCCGCTGCCGACCAGCTCCTGATAGCTGCGGCGCCCGGCCACGACCTCGGTCAGGGCCTCCCCGGCGAGCTGGCCGAGACGCGGCACGAGGCGGCGCGAGAGCGCCGGCCGGCGATAGAGGACCCACGCCAGGCCTCGCGCGATGCGGAGCTCGCGGAGGACGCTCCGCCGAAGCGAGGCGACGTAGGCGCGCGCCGCGACCCGGGCGTCCAGCCGCGCGGCGAGCAGCGATTCCGCCGCCAGGCGCCCGCTCAGGATGGCCTGGGAGATCCCCTCCCCCGTGAGCGGATCCGCGAGGCCCGCAGCGTCCCCGGCAAGAAGGACCCGCCCGCGGGCGGCGGCGCGGCGAGGGCGCACGGGAATGGGCGCCCCGCGGACGCGGCGGACGCTCGCCTCGCCGAGCCCGACGGCGCCGAGGTAGCGGCACAGCTCGTCGCGGAGCCGCCGCCGCGCGCCGCCCTCCGTGAAGACGCCGACGCCCACCGAGAGATGGTCGGCCTTGGGAAAGATCCAGCCGTAGCCCCCGGCCGGAGTGCCCAGGTCGAACCGCGCGCGGTCGGCGTAGCGCTCGAGGACGCGGGGCGGCACCTCCACTTCGGCCTCGAGCGCGGGCACCGTGCCGAGCGGCTCGGTCCAGCCGGCCGCGCGGGCGGTCGGCCCCGTGGCACCGTCGGCCGCGATCAGGAATCGGGCGCGGAGCGGGCCGCCGCTCGTCTCGAGCTGGAGGTGATCCGGCGTGAGCTCGACCCGCGCGAGCGTGCACGGGGCCCGGAGCGCCGCGCCGGCCGCGCGGGCGGCCTCGGCGAGCGCGAGGTCGAGCGGCGCGCGCATCGCCATGTGGACGAGCGGCGCGGCGCGCTCGACGGTCACGGCGACGCCGGCGTCCACGAAGCGCGACTCGACCCGCACGAGGCGCCGCTCGACGGGGAGGTCGACGCCGGGCGGCAGCGCCGCGAGCGCCCGCGCGACGACCCCACCTCCGCACGTCTTGTCCCGGGGCAGCGGCGCCCGGTCGAGGAGGACGACCTCCACCCCCGCCCGGGCGAGGACGAGCGCGGCGGTGGCGCCCGCCGGCCCGGCGCCCACGATCGCGACCTCCACCGCGGGCCGGCCCGGTGGCGCCCGACGGGCCGCGGCGGCCGGCGTGACGGACGTCAGCGGCCCTTCCACTCCGCGCGCCGCTTCTCGAGGAACGCCCGGACGCCCTCCTGGAAGTCCTCGCTCAGGTAGCAGGAGAGCAGAAGGTCCTCCGCGTCCTTCACCGTGAACGCGGCGAGGATGCGGCGCGTCGCCTCCTTGGTCGCGGCGAGGGTGAGCGGCGCGAACGTCGTGAGCTGCACCGCCAGCTCGCGCGCCCGCCGCTCGAGGGTGTCGGCCGGATGCACCTCGTCGACGAGCCCGAGGGTCTTCGCCTCCGGCGCGCCGATCAGCCGCGCGGTCAGCATGATCTCCCGGGCCCGGATGGGGCCGACGGTGGCGGCGAGGAGCGACACGCTCGACGGAGCGGGGCAGTTCCCGAGGGTCCGCGCCACCGGCGCGCCGAAGCGCGCGTGGACCGCCGCCAGGCGGAGGTCGCAGGCGAGCGCCATGAAGAGCCCGCCGCCCACCGCGTCCCCCTGGACCATGGCGATCGTCGGCGTGGCCATGCCCTGGATCCGGCGGAGGACGCGGCCGATCCGCGCCTCGTAGGCGAGGGCGTGCTCGCGCGTCTTGAACTCGAGGAACTGGCGGATGTCGGTGCCGCTGACGAACGCCCGGTCGCCCGCGCCGCGGAGCACGACCGCCCGGACGTCCGGGTCGGCGTCGAGACGCTCCATATGGTCGTGGAGGGCCTCGTACATCTCGAACGTCATCGCGTTCCGCGCCTCGGGCCGGTTGACGGTGACGATGGCGACGCGGCCCTCGCGCTCCAGCAGGACCTCGCCCGCCACTCCGGTCGTCACCGTCGATCCTCCCCCGCCCCGCGCGCCGCCGACCCTGGCCCGCTCCTCGACGCCCGATCATACCGCGAGTGCGGGCGCGATCTCGCGCCGGACCGCCCCGACGTGTGGTACAAGAGAGCCCCGTGAACCGGAGCCGCCGGAACGTCCTCCTGCTCGCGCTCTGCCAGGCCGCCTTCATCAGCACCACCGGGCTGATGGCGACGATCGCCAGCCTCGCAGGTCACGCGCTCGCCGCCGACAAGGCGCTCGCGACGCTGCCGGCGACCGCGGTCACCGTCGGCACCGCGCTCGGCACGATTCCGGCCTCGCTCATCATGCGCCGCGTGGGCCGGCGGCTCGGCTTCATCGTCGGCAGCACGTTCACGATGGCCGGCGGGCTCGTCGGCGCGTGGGCCGTCGTCGCCCAGAGCTTCGGGCTGCTCCTCGCCGGCGGGCTCCTGATGGGCGTCTCGTCGGCCTTCGCGCAGCTCTACCGGTTCGCCGCCGCCGAGACCGTCTCGCCCGAGCACAGGGGGCGCGCCATCTCCTTCGTCCTCGCCGGCGGGCTCCTGGCCGGCTTCGTCGGGCCCCAGCTGGCGGGATCGACCGCGGGCCTCCTGGGCACCCGCTTCGTCGCGTCGTTCCTGTGCGTCCCGCTGCTCGCCTTGATGAGCATGAGCCTCATGCTCGGGCTCCGCCTGCCGGACGCGTTCGAGTCGAGGATCGCCGGCGACGCGCGCACTGTCGCCACGATCGTCCGGCAGCCCCTTTTCCTCGTGGCCGTGCTGAGCGAGATGGTGGCGTACGGCGTGATGAACCTCCTCATGACCGGCACGCCGCTGGCCATGGTCACCCATCACGGTCACGGGCTCCGGGACGCGGCGTTCGTCATCCAGTGGCACCTCGTCGGCATGTTCCTGCCCGGCTTCTTCACCGGTCCGCTCATCCAGCGCATCGGCGAGCGCGCGACGATCGCGATCGGCATCGCGGTCAACGTCGCGAGCCTCTCGGTGGGCTTCACCGGCACGACGGTGACGCACTTCTGGCTGGCGCTCCTCCTGGTCGGGGTCGGCTGGAACCTCATGTTCGTCGGTGGCTCCACCCTCGTGACCCGAACCTACGCGTCCGGCGAGCGGACGAAGGCCCAGGCGGCCAACGACTTCCTGATCTGGACGACGGTCGCGGTGACCTCGCTGTCGTCCGGGCAGCTCCTGCACCGGCACGGCTGGACGGCGATCCTCGTGACCGCGGGGCCCCTGCTGGCCCTGGCGGCCGCCGGCCTCGTCGCCGCCTCGATCGGCGCGCGGGCCGGCGCCCCGTCCCCGCGCGAGGCCTGACGGGCGGCGCGCATGAGCGCCGCCCGGGCCGCCCTCGTGGCCGTCTCCGTCCTGGGCACCGTCTCCGAGCCGCCCCCCGTCCGGGCACAGCCGCCGGAGGCGCAGGAGGTCCGGTTCGAGAGCGGCCCGCGCACGCTCCGGGGCTTCATCTACAAGCCCGAGGGCTCCGAGCCCTTCCCCGTCGTGCTGTGGAACCACGGGAGCGAGCCGCGCCCGGGATGGCTGCCGGCGGTGGCCCCGGTGTTCACGGCCTCGGGCTACGTCTTCTTCGTCCCGCATCGCCGCGGCCAGGGAAGATCGCCCGGCGACTACATCATGGACCTCTTGCGCCGGGAGCGGGAGCAGCGCGGGCCGGAGGCATGGAGCCGCCAGCTCGTCACGCTGCAGGAGGAGCATCTCCGGGACCAGCTGGCCGCGCTCGCCTTCGTGCGCGCCCTTCCCTACGTCGACGCCAATCGGATCGCCGTCGCGGGCTGCTCCTTCGGCGGGATCCAGACCATCCTGGCCGCCGAGCAGGGGCACGGGACACGGGCGGCGGTCGCGTTCGCCGCGGCCGCTCAGACGTGGAAGCAGTCGTTCGCGCTCCGCGATCGGCTGCGAACGGCGGTGCGGCAGGCGAGGGTCCCCGTCATGTTCGTCCAGGCCGAGAACGACTACGACCTCGAGCCCAGTCGAGCGCTCGCGAACGAGCTGGAGAAGCAAGGCAAGCCGTTCAAGCTTCTCCTGCTCCCTCCGTTCGGGACCAGCGCCCAGGAGGGCCACGAGCTGTGCGTGCGCGGCGCGCACCTCTGGTCCGCCGAGGTGCTGGCGTTCCTGCGGAGCTCGATGGGGCCGTGACGCCGGGACCCGACGGGGCCCCGCCAGCGCCTGGACGGCCCGCCGGGAGATCGCGTCCCTCCGGCGAGGGCGCGCGCTCCCTACCGCCACCCGTGACCCGGTAGTCCCAGGGCGCCTGGGGCGCCTGGTCCGCCCACAGGCCACGGCGGTCCTGTCGCGCCTCTGCCTCCAGGCGGGCGAGCCGGTCGTCGCGGGAGTATCTCCGAAACGACCGGGCGTGGCCGGCCCGCACCAGCTCCTGGTTGAGGCTCCGGCCATCGGGGAGGACGACCTCCCTCAGCCGCCGGCCATTCCGGTTGCGCCCCCGGTCCACAGGTGACCGTCCGGCCGTAGCCCGGCCGCAGAACGCGAAAGCGATCGCCGTGGGCCACGTCCCCCGGTTCAGGCTCACATCGCGGGTGCGACGGCCGCGACCGGGCGACGACGGGGCCGGCGCGCGACGCCGGTCCGCCCGGCGGCCTGCGCCACACCGTGGGCGACAGCCTCCACGACCCGTCGATCGAACACGGAGGGGATGACGTAGTCCTCCGTGATTTCGCTTGGCCGAATGATCGAGGCGATCGCCCGGGCGGCGGCGATCTTCATCTCGTCGTTGACCCCCCGCGCGCGCACATCTAGGAGCCCCCGGAAGAATCCCGGGAAGCAGAGCACGTTGTTGATCTGATTCGGATAGTCGGATCGGCCGGTCGCCATCACGCGGACGATGCCCCGGACTTCCTCGGGCATGACTTCCGGCGTCGGGTTCGCCATGGCGAACACGATGGGGTCCCGTGCCATCCGACGGATGTCCCGCCGGGTGGCGACACCGGGCCCCGAGAGTCCGATGAAGACGTCCGCGTCCCGGAGCGCGTCCGCCAGGTAACCCCGGAGACGCCGGGGGTTCGTGTGCTCGGCGAACCACACCTTGACGGGGTTCATGTGCTCCATCCGACCGCGGTAGAGCGCCCCCTCTCGATCACAGCCGACAATCTGACGGCATCCGACCGCCATCAACAGCTTAGCGGTGGCAATCCCCGACGCCCCAGCACCCGCGAAGACCACGCGAACATCGCTCATCTTCTTCTTCACGACCCGGAGGGCGTTCAGAAGCGCGGCAAGCACGACCACCGCCGTCCCGTGCTGATCGTCGTGAAAGACCGGGATGTCGAGTTCTTTCCGCAGGCGTTCCTCGATCTCGAAACAGCGGGGAGCGGCGATGTCCTCGAGGTTGATCCCCCCGAACCCCGGCGCCACAGCCCGGACGATCCGCACGATCTCATCCGAGTCCTTGGTCTCGAGGCAGAGCGGGAACGCGTCCACTTCGGCGAAGGCCTTGAAGAGAAGGGCCTTGCCCTCCATCACCGGCATCGCCGCCTTGGGACCGATGTCGCCCAGCCCGAGAACCGCCGTACCGTCGGTGACGACAGCGACCGAGTTCTGCTTGATCGTCAGCGTGTACGCCTTCTCGGGGTCATCGCGGATCGCCAGGCAAACTCGGGCGACGCCGGGAGTGTAAGCCATCGAGAGGTCGTCGCGCGTCTTCACCGGCACCTTGCCGCGGACCTCGATCTTGCCGCCGAGGTGCATGAGGAAGGTCCGGTCGGACACGTGGACGACGCGGACGCCGCGGATCTTGCCGAGGCTTGCGACGATCGCCTGGCCGTGACGGTCGTCGCGCGCGTTGAAGGTGATGTCCCGGGTCCGGACCTTGCCGCCGGGCTGGATCAGGTCGATGGCGCCGATATCACCTCCGGCCCGGCTGATGGCCGAGGTGACCCTGCCAAGCATCCCGGGGCGGTTCCGAATCTCGACGCGAACGGTCAGGCTGTAGCTCGCGGACGGCGTGGCGGGCATCGGTACCTCCCTGCGTCTTCCGGCTCGCCAAGACCCGGACCCGGCAAGCCCTCTGGCGCCAGCTGGCCGACCCGATCAGCTCACCGGGCGGCGGTCGAGTGGGACGTACTCCCTCCGCGACGGGCCGAGGTAGAGCTGACGTGGCCGGGCGATCTTCTGCTCGGCATCGACCGTCATCTCCAGCCACTGGGCGAGCCAGCCCGAGGTCCGGGGGATCGCGAACAGGACCGGAAACATGTCGACAGGAAACCCGAGAGCCTGGTAGATGAGCCCCGAGTAGAAATCGACGTTTGGATAGAGCTTGCGCTGGACGAAGTAGTCGTCCTGCAGCGCAATGCGTTCGAGCTCGATGGCGATGGCCAGCAGCGGGTTGGGCTTGGTGACGGCAAAGACCCCCTCCGCGAGCCGCTTGATGATCTTCGCGCGGGGGTCGTAGTTCTTGTAAACGCGATGCCCGAACCCCATCAACCGACCCTCGCCGCCCTTGACTCGCCGAATGAACTCGGGCACCTGCTGGACGGAGCCGATGCCCTGGAGCATCCGGATGACCGCTTCGTTGGCACCTCCGTGAAGCGGCCCGTAGAGCGCGGCGACCCCCGCCGCCAGCGAGCAGTAGGGATCCGCCTGGGACGAGCCGACCGCCCGCACGGCGTTCGTGGAGCAGTTCTGCTCGTGGTCCGCATGGAGGATGAAGAGCACGTCGAGGGCGCGCTCGATGGCCGGGTTCGGCTGGTACTTCACCTCGGTCGCCTTGAAGAGCATGTTGAGGAAGTTGCCGGCATAGGAGAGATCGTTGTCCGGGTACGCATACGGCATGCCGAGGCCATGGCGATAGGCGAAGGCCGCGAGGGTCGGCATCTTGGCGATGAGGCGGACGACCTGCAGGTGGCGGACCTCGGCGTCATCGCCGTTCTTCACCTCGGGGTAGAAGGTCGACAGCGCCGCCACCGCGGAGACCAGCATCGCCATCGGGTGAGC
>DATBGA010000186.1:0-8943 GCA_036558225.1 Candidatus Methylomirabilota bacterium
GGCGACGGGCGTGGGCGGGCTGACGCTCGCCGGCGGCCTCGGCTGGCTGCGCGGCAAGCATGGTCTCAGCCTCGACAACGTCCTGTCAGTCGACATCGTCACCGCGGACGGCCAGCTCCGCACCGCCAGCGCGGTCGAGAACAGCGATCTCTACTGGGCCGTGCGCGGTGGCGGCGGCAATTTCGGCGTCGTCACCTCGTTCGAGTTCCAGCTGCATCCGGTCGGGCCGGAAGTGATGTTCCTGGGCGTGATCTACCGGAGTGAGGACGCCACCCAGGTGATGAAGGGCTGGCGCGATTTCATGGCAACCGCGCCCGACGAGATCGGCGGAACGCTGGTCGAATTCTCCACGATCCCCACGGATCCGGAATATCCCGAGGAAACCTGGGGCGCGCGGGTCATGGCTCTGGCCGGGGTGTGGGCGGGCCCGGCGCACGAGGGCGAACAAGCCGTCAGGCCCCTGCGCGAATTGGCCACGCCGGTACTGGATATCAGCGGCCGGATGCCCTACTGCAGCGTTCAGAAGCTCTACGATGGGCTGTTCCCCAAGGGCGTTCATCGCGCCTACTTCAAATCGCTCTATCTGAACGGCCTGGATGACCGGATGATCGACGAGATCGCGCCACGCGCCGCCGATCGCCCCTCCGACCTGACGCTCTGCTCGGTGTGGTATCTGGGCGGCGCCGTCGGCCGGGTGGCCGGCAACACGACCGCCTTCGGCGAGCGCAACATGCGCTACATGCTGAGCATCGATTCGATCTGGCAAAATCCGGCCGACGACGAGCGCAACCTGTCCTGGTCACGCGCCTTCTGGGGCGACATGAAGCATCATTCCGGCGGCCGCGCCTATCTCAACTTCGCGGGCCTCGGCGAGGAGGGCGAGGAGCTGGTGCGCAACAGCTATGGCGCCGCCAACTACAACCGCCTCGTCGCCTTGAAGACCAGATACGATCCGACAAACCTGTTTCGACTGAACCAGAACATCAAGCCAAGCGCGTGAGCCGGGCGATCAATGACGGAACACCAAAAAGCGGCCAGCACGCGCTTTCTGTGCGGGGGTTCTGTACGTCGCCGCGCCGCTGTAAGACGGCGCCGCCTAAGTATGCGCGATAGAAAGAAAAGCGCCAGAGGGAGCCTGTAAGCCGGGTCCTGTCCGCCAGCGAGTTTCCTCGGCTGGCGCGATGGTCATTCCTCTCGACGGCCGGTTACCCGGCCGCTCCAGCAGCCTGACCCGAGGGCTCCGAGCGGGCCGCCCTTCGCCCCCGTTGCCGGGAGCTCGCCCTCCTATTCGGCCTTGCACCGGGTGGGGTTTGCCGAGCCGGTCCGGTCACCCGGACCGCTGGTGCGCTCTTACCGCACCGTTTCACCCTTACCGCGCGCCCGAGAGCGCGCGGCGGTCTGCTTTCTGTGGCGCTGTCCGTGGGGTCGCCCCCCCTGGCCGTTAGCCAGCACCCTGCCCGACGGTGCCCGGACTTTCCTCCGGCCCGTGACCGGGCCGGCGACCATCCGGCTCCCTCTGGCGCCGATCAGTCAAAGAGCCGAGAGCCGCCCTGAGAGTATACCCGCTGGGCAGTGCGGGCGCCCCAGCAGGTCAGCCGGAGGGCCGGCAGGCCGCCGGCGGCCAGGAGAAGGAAATCCTGGCGACCGGGACGGGCGTCGGCCGTCACGCCGCGGCCCGAGGCGGCTCCGTGTCGGACGGGTGGCGCGGCGCCGAGCGGCGCAGGGCCGGCCGGGGAAGGCGAGAGGCGCGCCCGCCGGGTGCGGGCCGGCCGCTCTCGTCTCGGCGGGCTACGGCTGGTAGTAGAGGAAGCGGCCGCAGCTCTCGCAGACGAAGATCTGGCTGGACTGGCGCACCTCGTTGAAGCGCTGCGGCGTCAAGGTCACCCGGCAGCCGGAGCAGATCCCGTTGCTGCCGACCAGCGCCACCGCGAGCCCGGCCCGCCCCTTGAGGAGCCGCCCGTACTGGGCCAGGATGTCCCGCGGCACCTCGCGGGCGACGCTCTCCCGCTCGCTCCGGGCGGCCTCGACGTCCACTTCGAGCGCGCGCAGTTCCTCGGCGGAGGCCGCCTCCTGGACCCGCGCCTCCGCCTCCTGGGGCCGGAGCCGCGCGTCGCCCTCGACCACCTCGCGGCCGAGACGCTCCTGGAGCTCCATGAGCCCGAGGATCTCCTCCTCGATCCGGTCCTTCTCGACCTTGGCCCCCTCGATCTCGGCCAGGACGGCGGAGTACTCCTTGTTCGTCTTCACCTCGTAGAGCTTCGCCTCGAGCTTCTTCCGCTGGGCCGCCTGGTACTCGAGCTCCTTCTCCTTCGTCCGTATGTCCTTGCGGGCGCCGTCGAGCTTCGACCGGATGGCGTCGACCCCCGCCTTCGCCTGCTGGAGGCCCTCGCGGATCGCCTGGATGCGGGCGGGAATCGCCTCGAGCTTGCGCTCGAGCCCCGCGACCCGGCTGTCGAGGACCTGGAGCTCCTGGAGACGCTGGAGATGCGGATCCATCATCAGGTGGTGGGCCCACCCGGACTCGAACCAGGACCAGACCGGTTATGAGCCGGCGGCTCTGCCAGTTGAGCTATGGGCCCGAACGAAGGTGATGCTAGCAGATTTCGGACGGAGCCACAAACCTGAGCGCGGGAGCCGGGCGGGGACGCGCGGCGCGGAGCCGGGCGGCAGTCGGGGACGGCGCAGGGCGACCCCGCCGGCCTCACGACTCGAGGAAGCTCCGGAGCTTCTTCGAGCGCGAGGGGTGCCGGAGCTTCCGGAGCGCCTTGGCCTCGATCTGCCGGATGCGCTCGCGCGTCACGGCGAAGTCCTGGCCCACCTCCTCCAGCGTGTGCTCGCAGCCGTCGGTGAGGCCGAAGCGGAGCCGGAGCACCTTCTCCTCGCGCGGGGTGAGGGTCGCCAGCACCTTGTTGGTCTGCTCTCGGAGGGAGAGCCCGATGATCGACTCCACCGGGGACACCACCTGCTTGTCCTCGATGAAGTCGCCGAGGTGGCTGTCCTCCTCCTCGCCGATCGGCGTCTCGAGGCTGATCGGCTCCTGGGCGATCTTGAGGACCTTGCGCACCTTCTCGACCGGCACGTCCATCTTGGTCGCGATTTCCTCCGGCGTGGGCTCCCGCCCGAGCTCCTGGACCAGCTGCCGGGAGGTCCGGATGAGCTTGTTGATCGTCTCGATCATGTGGACCGGGATGCGGATCGTGCGGGCCTGGTCGGCGATGGCGCGCGTGATCGCCTGGCGGATCCACCAGGTAGCGTAGGTCGAGAACTTGTAGCCGCGGCGGTACTCGAACTTGTCGACCGCCTTCATGAGGCCGATGTTGCCCTCCTGGATGAGGTCGAGGAACTGGAGCCCGCGGTTCGTGTACTTCTTGGCGATGGAGATGACCAGCCGGAGGTTGGCCTCCACCATCTCCTTCTTCGCCTGGGCGGCCTTCTCCTCGCCCTGGCGAATGACGTGGACGATGCGCTTGAGCTCGTCCACCCTGGCCTCGGCCTCCTGCTCGACGCGCTTGACCTTCCGCTCGGCGTAGCGCTTCCACCGCTCGCGGGGCGGGAGCCGCCGGTCGGCGGGCGTGTTCAGGAGGTCGGAGTCCTCGGCGTCGTCGAGCGACCGGAAGAAGTGCTCGAACTCCACCGCGCGCCCCTTGTCGGGGTCGCTCCAGAGCTGGATCTCGTGCTCGGCCTGCTTCACCTTGATGACCATCTGCTTGAGCCGGCTGGAGAGACGGTCGATCACGGCGGGGTTGAGCGACATCTCGCGGAGCGCCGTGAACAGCTTCTCCTGCTTCAGGCGCAGGTTGAGGTCGGCCTTCTGCCGCCGCGGCTGGCGCGGCCGGCGCTTCCGCTGGAGGGTCTGCACCTCGCGGAGGAGCCGCTCCACCTGCGTGAGGCCGGACAGGACGCCGCGGACGAGCTCGCTCTCCTTCTCCTCGGCGTAGTCCTCGTCGGAGATGTCGGCGATGTCACGGACCGAGATGCGCGCCTTGCGGAGGCCGTCCTTCAGCGCCTGGAACTCGCGCTTGGCGAGGTTCGTCGACATCACGGCCCGCGTGACGCCCTCCTTGCCCTCCTCGATCCGCTTGGCCAGCGCGATCTCGCCCTCCCGCGTGAGGAGCGAGACGCGTCCCATCTCACGGAGATACATCCGCACCGGGTCCTCGGTGCGGCCGATGGGGCCCGGGGAGAGGTCGATCGCGTCGCCGGGCTCCGCCTGGACGGTCTCCTCCCGCTCGTCGAGGGTGTCCTCGATCTCGTTCAGGGGGCGGGGCGCCTTGGCGCTGTCGACGACGTCGATGTCCATGGCGCCGAACATCAGCATGATGTCGTCGAGCTGGTACGAGGAGATGAGGTCGCCGGGCAGGGCGTCGTTGAGCTCTTCGTAGGTGACGTAGCCCTTCTGCTTGCCCGTCGAGATCAGCTTGTCCAGCTCTTCCAGCTTCGGGTCGTCGCTCATGGACGTGCGTCCTCCGTCGTGGGGTTCGGACGAACCAGGTCTCACGGGCTGCCCCCGGCATCGGCCCGGATTCGGGGCGTCTCCTGTCCGATGGCGGCGTGGAGCGAGTTGAAGTCGGCCGCGGCGCCGGTCGCCTCCGACTCCGCGACCGTCCGCGAGATCTCGCGGACGCGGCGCTGGGCTTGCCGGCGCTCGAGCCGGCGGCGGCGCAGCGCGACCTCGGCGGCGAGGTCCGGCCACTCGCGCTCCTCCACGAGCCACCGGGCGAGCAGGGCGCGCGTCGCGTCGTCCGGCAGCCGCTGGAGGAGCGCCTCCGGCGCCAGCGCCGGCTCGTCCCGGAGCGCCGCCAGGATGGCCCGGACCGCCGTGTGCACGATGCCGGCGGAGTCGATCAGGGGCAGCAAGGCCACGCGGGCCTCCGGGGCGTGGAGCACCAGCTGACAGAGATCCCGCTCGAACCACGTCACGTCCTCGGGGGACGGGCTCGTCGCGGGCGTCGGCGTCGCGGGGCGGGCCGCCTCGGCCAGCCGCTGGGCCTGGAGCCAGAGGTCGCTCGCGTCGACGCCGAGCCGCCGGCCCGCCTCCCGCCCGAGCTCGATCGCCTCGTCGGCGTCCTGCACCTTCGAGAGCATGAGGGCGACCCGCGCGCTGCCGGTGACGCGCCCCCGCTGGCTCGTCGTGTCCTCCTCGGAGAGCACGCGGTCGAGGGCGAAGAGGAGCAGCGGGCGCGCCGCGCGACAGGCGGCTTCCAGGGCCTCACGGCCCTCGGCGCGCAGGAACGTGTCGGGATCGTGGCCGGCGGGGAGCGTCGCGACCCGGAGCCGGAGACCGCGCCGCGCGAGCGTGTCCGGCCGCCGGGACAGCGCCCACCACTGGGGGTCGGCGGAGCGCTCGAGCAGGTCCTCGGCGCGCCGCGCCGCTTCCTGCCCGGCGCGGTCGGCGTCGAAGAAGAGGATCGCCTCGTCGGCGTAACGGCGCAGCAGCCCGAGCTGGGGCGGCGTGAGCGCGGTCCCGAGGACCGCCACGGCCTCGCTGAAGCCGAACTGGTGCGCCATCAGACAGTCGACGTAGCCCTCGACCAGGAGCGCCCGGCGCGTCTCGGTCATCCGCTCGCGCGCGCGGTGGAGCGCGTAGAGCGTCTGCCCCTTCTGGTAGAGCGGCGTCTCGGGAGAGTTGAGGTACTTCGGCTCCTCCCCCGCCAGCGCGCGGCCCCCGAGCGCGATGACGCGACCCTGCGTATCCGCGATCGGGAAGATGAGCCGCCCCCGGAAGCGATCGTAGTGGCCGGAGGCATTCTGCCGGGGGAGCACGAGCCCCGCTCCGAGCAAGGCCTCGACCGGATGGCCGTCCTTGCGTGCCGCGCCGAGGAGGTGGTCCCAGCCCTCGGGCGCGTAGCCGAGCCGGAAGGCGCCCGCGGTCTCGCGGTCGATCCCGCGGCCCTCGAGGTAGGCGCGCGCGCGCTCCGCCGCGGGACCCTCCCAGAGCCAGGCCTCGAACCGGCGTGCCGCCCACTCCATGAGCGCGAGGAGCCCGTCGCGGGCGCCCGCTTCCCGCGCGCCCTCCTGTCCCGGCAGGGGGACGCCGGCGCGCTCGGCGAGGATCCGCACGGCCTCGGGAAATTCGAGGCGATCGTGCCGGCGCAGGAACTCGAAGGCGTCCCCACCGGCGCGGCAGCCGAAGCAGTGGAAGAGGTTCAGCTTCGGGTGGACCGTGAAGGAGGGCGTCTTCTCCTGGTGGAAGGGGCAGAGACCCTTCCAGCGCTCGCCGGCGCGCTTGAGCGGCACGACCGCCCCCACGAGGTCCACGAGATCCACGCGCGCCCGGATCTCGTCCAGGACCTCGGGGGGCACTCTCATCGGCTCGCCCTCCGGCCCGGGACCGGGCGCGGGCCGCGGCGCCGCGCGAACCCGTCGGGGGCCTCGACCCCCTCGAGCGCCACGACCGTGGCGCCCGCGCCGCCATCGGCCGGCTCGGCGAGGCGGAAGCCGCCGACCAGGGGATGCCCGCGGAGGCACCCTTCGACCGCGCGCCGGACCGCCCCCGTGCCCTTGCCGTGGACGAGCCGGATCTCCCGGTGTCCGGCCAGCGCCGCGTCGTCGAGGAACTTCTCGACCGCCGCCCGCGCCTCGTCCGAGGTGAGGCCGAGGAGGCGGAGCTCGCGGGGCACGTCCTCCCGCACCGGCAGCGACACGGACGGGCCGGTCCCCTTGGCCCCGGTGCCCGAGGCCGGCTCGATCTCGCTCCGGGCGACCTTCACGGTGAAGCTGCCGGCCTGGACGGTGACGAGGCCGTCGGCCTCTCCGACCACGCGGCCGCGGAGTCCGAGCCCGCGGAGCTGGACCTCACCGGGCGGGCCGGGCGGCGCCGGCTCGGCGCTCGCCGCCGGGACCGCCTGGAGCGTCGCCTCGGCGGCGCGCAGCCGTCGATAGGCCTCCTGCGCGGCGCGCCGCCGGCCGGCCTCGTCGGTCTTCAGGCGGTCGAGCTCCTGGCCGATCCGTCGCCGCGCGTCGGCCAGGAGAGCCTGGGCGTCCTGCTCCGCCGCGCGCCGGAGCTCCCGCGCCTCGGCGCGGGCGCGCTCGGTCGCGACCCGCGCGCCCGCCAGGGCCTCCGCCGCCTCCGCCTCGCGGCGCGCCGCCTCGACGGCGCGCCCGGCGGCGTCGCGCGTTCGCGCCTCGAGCGTGGCGAGCAAGGTCTCGAGCCGGCGGCTCTCTTCCCCGACATGGGCCCGGGCGCGGGCGATGACGGCGGCGGGAAGGCCGAGGCGCTCGCCGATCGTGAGGGCGTGGCTCGGCCCCGGGTGGCCGTACTCGATCCGGAACGTCGGCTCGAGCCGCTGGGCGTCGAACGCGACCGTCGCGTTCTGGAGTCGGGGCTCCACCTGGGCGAAGACCTTGAGCGGCTCGAGGTGCGTCGTGACGATGACGCGCGCGCCGCGATCCAGGAGCGCCTCGAGGAGCGCGGCCCCGAGCGCCGCGCCCTCGGTGGGATCGGTGCCGGCCCCGAGCTCGTCGAGGAGGACCAGCGAACCCGGGCCGGCGACCTGCAGGATCTCCCGCGCCTGGCGGACGAACGACGAGAACGTCGAGAGGTCCTGGGCCAGGCTTTGCTCGTCCCCGATGACCGCTAGCACCTGGTCGGAGAGCGGCACGCGGCTCCCCGGGGCCGCGGGGATGTGGCAGCCGGCCTGGGCCATGAGGACCAGGAGACCGCCGGTCTCGAGCGCGACCGTCTTGCCGCCCGCGTTCGGGCCGCTCAGGACCAGGCCGGGCCGGTCCGCCGGCACCCGGAGGTCGATCGGCACGACGTCGCCCGAGCCCGGCGCCGCGCCCCACCGCTGGGCGACCAGCAAGGGATGACGGGCCGCGCGGAGATCGAGGTCGCCGCCCCGCTCCACCTCGGGCTCGGATGCGTGGAGCCGCTCGGCGAGGGCGGCGCGGGCGAAGACGAGATCGAGGGCGCCGAGCCCGTCGACGAGCTCCGCCAGGGCCGGGAGGACCTGCCGCACGGCGTCGGTCAGTTCGCCGAGCACGCGCTGCTCCTCGTCCCGCTCCTCGAGGCAGAGCCGCGTGAGCTCGTTGTTGAGCGGGATCGTCTCCTCGGGCTCGACGAACACGGTGGCGCCGCTCTGCGACCGGTCGTGGATGATGCCGCGCACCGCGCGCCGGGCGTCGTCCCGCACCGGGATGACGTAGCGGCCGTTCCGCACCGTGACGTAGCGCTCCTGGAGGGCGGGCGCGACCGCGGGCTGGTCGAGCAGGCGCTCCACGCGGGCCTGGAGGTCGGCGCGGAGCGTCGTGATCTGGCGCCGGATCGCGCGGAGGCGCGGGCTGGCGCGGTCGGTCAGGCGCCCGTCGGGATCGAGGGCCTCGTGAAGCGTGCCGGCGAGGGTGGGGAAGGCGGGCAGGGTCGCCCAGACCCCGGCGAGGGTGGGCGCGACCGCCGCGATCCCTTGGCCGTAGGTCCTGAGCCGGGCCGCCGCCGCGAGCGCGTGCCCGAGCCGCACGAGCATGGGACCGTCAAGCACGGCTCCCGCGGGTGCCGCCTCGGCGAGGATCGGTCGGGCGTCGCCCGTCCCGTCCCACGGAGGCGGTCCTTCAGCCGTCAGGGCCCGGCGGGCCTCGGTCGTCTCCTGGAGAGCGCGTTGCACGGAGGCCAAGGTATTGTTCGGCGCGAGCGCCCGGGCGCGGTCCTGCCCCGGGGGTGTTGCCGCGAAGCGAGCGAGCAGGTTACGGAAGGGGTGCCAGCCTAGGAGATCGCCACGGATCAACTCCACCTGGACCGTCCGGCTCCTGGCCTAGTCCGAGTAGCGCTCCCGTCGCTTGGCCTTCTTGCGAGCCGCTAGCGCCTTCCGCTTCCGCCGGACGCTCGGCTTCTCGTAGTGCTGGCGCTTTTTCAGCTCGGAGAGGAGCCCCGCCTTCTCGCACTGCTTCTTGAAGCGCTTGAGCGCGCTCTCGAAGGACTCGTCAGGCTCCACGATGACCTTCGTCACG
>DATBGA010000187.1:0-99072 GCA_036558225.1 Candidatus Methylomirabilota bacterium
CGCCGCCAGGATGGCGTGGGGCACTCCCACCACCTCGTCGGGGAGATGCAGTCCCTGGCCCAGGGCGAGGAAGGTCAGGTAGGTCGGGGCGTTGTCGAGGAACGACGACAGCGCCCCGGTGGCCCAGAAGAACTGCCAGGGCTGGCGCACGCCGAGCTCGCCGCCTCGCGTCCGCAGGAGCTCGAGCGCGGGGATCATCGTGAGGAAGATCCCCAGGAAGAGGACGGCGACCTCCACCATCGGGTGCGGCGTGAACTCGTTCGCCTGACGCACCGCCCGCGGCGTCCGCCAGAGCGACAGCCCGGTCAGGGCCAGGATGACCGCCTCACGCCACGGCGCGCGGAGGATCGCCACGGCCAGGACCACGCCCGCGAGCCAGGCGAAGTTGAGGGTTCCCACCACCCGGAGCCCCTGCCGCTGGACGATGTCGCGGACCACCGCCTCGACCGGCTCGCGGCGGTAGGCGACCGAGTCCCAGGCGAGGTACGCGAGCAGCAGGACGGTCACGGCGAACAGCCAGTGCGGCAGGAGCCGGAACGTCCAGGTGAAGGGCACGCCCTCGAGAAAGCCGAGGAAGAGCGGCGGGTCGCCGAGGGGAGTCAGCAGGCCTCCGACGTTGGCCACCAGGAAGATGAAGAAGACCATCGTGTGCGTGACGCGCGTCCGCTGGCGATTGGTCTGGAGGACCGGACGGATCAGGAGCATCGACGCTCCGGTCGTGCCGAGAAACGAGGCGAGGACGCTGCCGACGGCCAGGAACGTCGTGTTGACGAGCGGCGTCGCACGAAGATCGCCGGTCAGGCGGATCCCGCCGGCGATCACGTAGAGCGCCGTGAGAAGCAGCATGAACGAGACGTACTCCTCGGCGGTCTCCAGAAGCGCGTGTGGATGCCGCGCGGCGTAGAGCGCCACTACCGGCAGACCCAGGACTCCCGCGAGGACGAGCTTGTTCCAGTTCGACTCCCACCAGTGGGGGAGCCACAGCGGGCACACGGCGATCGCGAGCAGCATCGCCACGAACGGAACGATCGCGTAGGCGGGCAGGGAGTCCGTGAGCACCGACCCTCACGGTATGCCGGCCGCCCCGGCACTGGCAACCCACCTTGCGGCTCCCGGCGAGCTGCGCTAGAGTCCGGCCAGTCCTCGACATGCTCGCGGCGAGTCCCAAACCCGAGCCCTCGTCATGTCCCTCCGCTTCCTGCTGAGCCGTCTCCTCCTGGCGGTGCTCTCCCTCTGGGGCGTGAGCGTGCTCGCGTTCGCGATCCTGCGGATCCTGCCGGGCGATCCCGCCATCCTGATGGCGCCCGTCGGCTCGACGACGCAGGACATCGAGCGTGTGCGTCGCGAGTTCGGCCTGACCGGGCCCCTGTGGGCCCAGTACCTTGCCTTCTTCCTGAGTCTCTGCCGGGGGAACTTCGGGCGCTCGCTCTGGCTCCAGCAGGACGCGCTGCGCGTGATCGTGGAGCGGCTGCCGGCGACGCTCGAGCTGGCGATCGCCGCGCTCGTGCTCGCCACCGCCGGCGGCATCCTGCTGGGCGCGTGCTCCGTGTGGCGGCGCCGGAGCTGGCTCGAGTCGGGGGCGGTGTCGCTGGGGATGCTCGGGATCGCCGTGCCGAACTTCGTGTGGGGACTCCTCCTCATCGTGGTCTTCGGCGCGATCCTCCAGGTCCTGCCCGTCTCGGGCCGGATCGCGCCCGAGTACGAGGCGGCGGAGGTCACGGGCTCCGCCATCGTCGACGTCCTCCTGCGGCGGGACACCGCCGCGCTCGGCTCCGTCCTCGCGCACCTGATCCTCCCCGCCTCCGCGCTGGCGCTGCCGCTCCTCGCGGCCGTGTTCCGCACGATCCGCTCGGATCTGCTCGGCGCGCTCCGCGAAGAGTACGTCGTCACCGAGCGGATGAAGGGGCTCGGCGAGGCGCCGATCCTGTTCTGGCGGGCGCTGCGGAACGCCCTCATCCCCACGACGACACTGGTCGGGGTCCAATTCGGCTTCCTGATCGGCGGGACGGTGCTGATCGAGACCATCTTCGCCTGGCCCGGCATCGGCCAGCTCACGCTCCAGGCCTTCCAGTACCGGGACTTCCCCCTGATCCAGGGGATCGTGCTGGTCTACGCGATGACCGTCATCCTCTCGAACCTGGCGGTGGACGTCACGTACGCGCTCCTCAATCCCCGGGTCCGCCTGGCGGCGTGAGGGCGCGCGTGAACGGGAAGCTCTGGACGGGCGGCGCGATCGCGCTCCTCCTGCTGCTCCTGGCCCTGGCCGGCCCCGCGCTCGCGCCCCACGATCCGAACCGGCAGGACCTGACCTCGGTCCGCCAGCCGCCTGTCTGGGCCGGGGGCGCCTGGCGGCATCCGCTCGGCACCGACAGCCTGGGTCGCGACGTTCTCTCGCGGCTCCTGTGGGGCGCGCGGGTCGCGGTGGTGGTGGGAGTGGTGAGCGCCCTCGTCTCGGCGCTGATCGGGGTCCCGGTCGCCCTCGTGGCGGGCTACACCCGCGGGCGGGTCGACACCGCCCTGATGCGCGTGGTGGACGTCTGGATGTCGATCCCCGCCGTGCTCCTGGCGATCGCCCTCATGGCCGTGCTCGGTCTCGGCCTCTGGAAGGTCGTGCTCGCCATCGTCATCGTCGACTGGACGCGCTTCGCCCGCGTGGTCCGCGGCGAGGTGCTGGCGCTCCGCGAGCGCGAGTTCATCGAGGCGGCCCGCGCCATCGGGCTCCGTCCGCTCCGGGTGATGGCCGAGGAGCTCCTGCCCAATCTCCTCCCCCTGATCATCGTGCTGGTGTCCCTCGAGATGGCCATCGCCGTGGGCGTCGAGGCGCTGCTCTCGTTCGTCGGGCTCGGGGTCCGGGCCGCCACGCCGTCGTGGGGCGCCATGATCGCCGAGGGGCGCGGTTACCTCATGGTGAGCTGGTGGGGCATGGGCGTCCCGACGCTCGCCCTCATCGTGGCGGTGGTCGGCTTCAACCTGCTGGGGGAGGGGCTCCGCGAGCGCCTCGACCCCCGGCTCCGGGCGACGCCGTGAGCAGGGCCTCGATGACCGTGCCGACGCTCGAGATCCGGGGGCTGACCGTCCGCTACGGCGCGCGGCTCGCGACGTGGGCAGTCGATTTCGCGCTCGGGCCCGGCGAGGTCCTCGGGCTCGTGGGAGAATCGGGCGCCGGGAAGTCGACAGTGGGGCGCGCCGTCGTCCGGCTCCTCCCGGAGCCCGGGCGCGTCGAGACCGGCGCCATCCGGCTCCGGGGCCGCGACCTCCTCGCGCTCCCGGAGGCCGAGATGCGGCGGCTCCGCGGCGCCGACGTCGCGCTCATCCCGCAGGATCCGCTCTCCGCGCTCAACCCGGCGTTCCGGATCGGCCTTCAGGCGACGGACGCGCTGCGGATCCACCGCGGCCTCTCCCGCACGGCGGCCGCCGCCGAGATGGCCCGGCTCCTCGGCCACCTCGGCATTCCCGAGCCGGCCGACGTCCTCCGGCGCTACCCCCACGAGCTGTCGGGCGGGATGCGGCAGCGCGTCCTGATCGCCATGGCCTTTTCCTGCGAGCCCGCTCTGGTCATCGCCGACGAGCCGACCACGGCGCTCGACGTCACCACCCAGGCTCAGATCCTGCGGCTGCTCGAGGCGCTCCAGGCGGAGCGCCGCGTCGCGACGCTGTTCGTCACCCACGACCTCGGCGTGGTCGCCCACTTGGCCCACCGCGTCGCGGTGATGTACGCGGGCTGCCTGGTGGAGTCGGCGCCCACCGGGGAGCTCTTCCGGACGCCCGCGCATCCGTACACGCAGGGTCTTCTGGCCCAGGTGCTCCGGGCCGACGTCCGCGCGGAGGCGAGCGCCGGCCTCGAGGGGCTGATGCCGGTGCTGGATGCGCCCCCGACCGCCTGCCCGTTCCGCGATCGGTGCCCGAAGCGGATGGCGATCTGTGACGAGGCGATGCCCGGGCTCCACGAGCCGGTTCCCGACCACGCGGTCGCCTGCCATCTCTACGGGGCCGCGTGACGCGCGCCGCGACCGGCCCGCCGCTCCTCGAGACGCGGGATCTGCGGATGCACTTCCGCCGCGGCGGCTGGCTCCGGCCGGTCCGGTGGCTGCGCGCCGTCGACGGCGTGAGCCTCGCGCTCGGGCGCCAGGAGACCCTCGGCCTCGTCGGCGAGTCGGGCTCGGGAAAGACCACGCTCGGCCGGACCATCCTGCGCCTGACGGAGCCCACCGGGGGCGAGATCCGGCTGGACGGCCAGGAGATCACGCGCCTGTCGCCGGCGGCGCTCCGCCCGCTCCGGCGGCGCATGCAGATCGTCTTCCAGAACCCCTACGCGTCGCTCAACCCCCGGCGGCGAGTCGGCGCGATCGTCGGGCAGCCGCTCGCGGTCCACCGGGTCCCGGGAGATCATGACCGCATGGTTGCCGACCTGCTCCAGCGGGTGGGGCTCCCCCGGGACGCGGTCGGCCGCTACCCCCACGAGTTCTCGGGCGGCCAGCGCCAGCGCATCGCGATCGCGCGCGCCCTGGCGCTCCGGCCCGATGTGGTCGTCGCGGACGAGATCACCTCGGGGCTCGACGTCACGGTGAAGCTTCGAGTGCTGACGCTCCTCCGCGAGCTGCAGACCGACTTTCACGTGGCATACCTCTTCATCTCCCATGACCTCGCGGTGGTGCGGCAGGTGGCCGACCGTGTGGCCGTGATGTACCTGGGCCAGATCGTGGAGGAGGCGCCGACCGACGAGCTCTTCGGGCGGCCGCTCCATCCCTACACTCGGGTTCTGCAGGCGTCGGTGCCGCCGCCCGACCCGGCGGCGCCGTGGCGGCCGCCCGTCCTCTCCGGCGACCCGCCGAGCCCTCTGTCGATCCCGCCGGGCTGCCGCTTCCACCCGCGCTGTCCGATCGCCGAGGCCCGCTGCCGCGTGGAGCCGCCGGCGCTGCGCGCGCTCGGGCCGGCCCACCGTGTGGCCTGCCACCTGGCGTCGTGAGCGACGAGGACGCGCTCCGGCAGGCGGCCCAGCTCTGGCAGGAAGCCTATCGCCTCCAGATGGCGGGCGAGCTCGACCGCGCGGTGTCGACCTACAAGCGCTCAATCGAGATTCACCCGACGGCAGAGGCACACACGTACCTCGGCTGGACCTACAGCTTCCAGGGGAAGCTCGACGAGGCGACGGCGGAGTGCATGCGGGCGATCGAGATCGATCCGGAGTTCGGCAACCCCTACAACGACATCGGCGTCTACCTGATGCAGCGCGACCGGCTGGATGACGCGATCCCCTGGCTCGAGAAGGCCAAGCTCGCGAAGCGCTACGAGCCGCGACAGTTCCCGTACATGAACCTCGGGCGGATCCACCTCCGGCAGGGCCGATGGTGGGACGCGCTCCGCGAGTTCGAGGGGGCGGTGCGCGCGGCGCCGGCCGACGCCGAGGCCCGCAAGGCGCTTCACACGCTGCGCGGGCGCCTGAACTGATGGCCGGGCGGGTTGCGCTCGTCACGGGCGCGACGCGTGGCATCGCCCGCGGCATCGCGCTGGACCTGGCGCGCCGGGGCTGGGCGGTCGCAATCTCGTTCCGGACGGACGCGCATGCGGCGGAGGCGACCCGCGCCGGCATCGAGGCCGCGGGGGCGCCGGCGCTCGCGCTCCAAGCGGATCTCGGCGAGTCGGCCGAGGCCCGAGCGCTCGTCGGTCGGGTAGAGGCGGCCTGGGGACGGCTCGATGCCCTCGTGCACGGGGCCGGGCCCTACCACGAGGGGCCGCTCCTCGAGGAGACGCCGGAGCGGTGGCGGGAGACGTTCCGCCAGAACCTGGACCCCCTCCTCTTCCTCGCCCAGGCCGCCGCGCCGGGCATGCAGGCGCGGCGATGGGGCCGGATCCTGGGACTCGGTCTCGCGACCGCCGACCGCCTCGTCGCCCAGCCCAACGTCACCGCCTACTACATCGCCAAGGCCGGGCTCCTCGTGCTGGTGCGGTCGCTGGCCAGAGTGCTTGCCCCGCACGGGATCACCGTGAACGCGGTCTCCCCGGGTATCCTCGAGACGAGGGGGTACCCGCGCCCGGACCTCGAGGCGCTGCTCCAGCGCATCCCGGCGAGACACCTGGGGCAGGTGGACGACGTCGTCGCCGCTGCGCGCTTCCTTCTGTCCGAGGACGCCGGGTACGTCACCGGGACGAACATCCACGTGAGCGGAGGCTGGGGCGTGTGACGTCACGGGCCACACGGATCCAGGGCCGCCCGCGAGTGGGGAGGGATCACGATGACCGATTCGTTCCGGCACCTTTCCGTCACGCGGGCCGGCGGGGTGGCGACCGTCGTGCTCGACCGGCCGCCGGTCAATGCGGTCGATCTCGAGGTCATCGACGAGTTCCTCGAGGTCGTCGCGGAGCTCGGGGTGGCCCGGGCGGTCCGGGCGGTCGTCCTCACCGGCCGGGAGCGCCGCTTCTGCGCTGGCGCGGACATCGCGATGCTGCAGGACTTCTCCCCGGAGAATCAGCGCCGGGCGCGACGATGGGTGGACGTGCAGGCGGGCCTCGAGGCGATGGAGAAGCCGGTGGTCGCGGCCATCAACGGCTACGCGCTCGGCGGCGGCGCGGAGCTGGCGCTGGCCTGTGACTTCCGGCTGATGGCCCGGGGAGGCGAGATCGGGTTCCCGGAGATCCGCCTGGGCTTCTTCCCGGGCGCGGGCGGTACCCAGCGCCTGACGCGCCTGGTGGGCCCGGCCCGCGCCCTCCGGCTCATGATGGAGGGCCGGCGGCTCGAGGCCAACGAGGCGCGTGCGCTCGGCCTCGTCGACGAGGTCGTGCCGGCGGAGCTCCTGCCGCAGACGGCCCGCGACGTCGCGGAGCGCCTGGCGACCGGGCCCACGCGCGCAATCGGCCTCCTGAAGCGCTGCGTCTATCAAGGGCACGGCCGGCCGCTCGACGAGGGGCTCGCGCTGGAGGAGGCCGCGGTGGCGGAGCTCATCCGAACCGTCGACGCGCGGGAGGGGATGGAGGCGTTCCTGGCGAAGCGCCCGCCTCGCTTCACGGGGGCGTGATCGGCTCTCGAGCGCGCGATGATCTCGGCCCGGCGCTGCCCGCCGGGCGGGAAGGGACCAGCCGATGAGCGTTCCTCAGGGCTGACGGCTTCAGGTCGGTGCGGACCGACGATCTCGCCTGGCGGCCATCGCGGATGGGGACGGGGATCTTCGTGAAGGATGTGGCGGTCGCGGACGGGTGGGAGATGCAGATCGTCCGCGTCGAGCCGGGTGCCCGGTTCCCCGTCCACACTCACGCGGGCCCCGAGTTCCTCTTCGTCCTGGAAGGCGAGCTCGTCCAGGCCGGCCGGCGCCTCGGTCCCGGGTGGGCGAGTGGCGCCAGCGCGGGCACGGTCGACGAGGACGTGCATTCGGAGACGGGCTGCGTGTTCGTGCTGGTGGACCTCGCCTGAGTTCTCGGGACGCCGCCGGCGCCGACCCGGGCGCCGGGCGATCAGACGTCCGCGTCGTCCACGTCCGGCCGGAACTGCACGCTCATCCGCGGTCCGGCCTGCGCCGTTTTCGGGACGGCGTGCTGCCACGTCCGCTGGCACGTCCCGCCCATGACCAGGAGGTCGCCCCAGCCGAGCTCGAACGCGTGTGACGCACCGCCCCCGACCGGGCGCAGCAGGAACCGGCGGGGCTCGCCGAGGGACAGGATCGCGACCACCGTGTCGTCGGCCAGCCGCCCGAGGCGGTCACCGTGCCAGGCGACGCTGTCTCGCCCGTCCCGGTAGTACGCGAGGGAGATGCGGGGGAGAGCGAGGCCGTAGCGGGAGGACAGGATCTCGGCGGCCTTCTGCAGCACGGGATGCCCCGGACCGTCCTCCGGGAGCTCCGCGACCAGACGGGGGACGTCGACGACCCGCTCGTACATGCGGCGCCGATGATGCTCCCACCGCGTCGTCCGGCGCAGCGTCTCGAACACGGCGTGGTGGCCCTCGAGCCAGCCGGGCCGGTGATCGACCCAGGCTCCGGCGCTCAGCGGGAGCCGCCGGAGTCCGGAGAGTTCGGGGTCCAGGGTGGGCGCCCCGGAGCCGAACAGGCTGACCTGCTCTGCGAGTCCCTCCATGTGACCATGGTACTCATCAGGTGTATGGTGTCAAGCCGCCCAACCTCGCGCTTCCCCTCAAGATGATGGCGGCTGCACCTCGACCTCAGTCAGGGCGACCCAGCGGGTCCCGGCGCGTGGGATCTCCAGGCGCGGCCGGAGGATCGGCTCGGAGGCCCGCGGGTCCCAGACCCTGATCTCCAGCATGTACCGCCCCGGGGGCAGATCGCGCGGGATGGGGATCTCTTGGGAGCCGGGTACCACCTCGCCGGCCTGCCACAACGCAGGTCCGTAGGCGCCCGCCAGTGGCGCCGAGGTTCCGGGCCGGTGACGCGTGCCGCCGTCCAGCCGGACCGTGACGTACAGATCGCCTGCGAGCGAGTGGGCGGCCGACCAGAAGCAGACGAGCCCGAGCCGTTCCCCGCCACGCACCGTCGGGCGACCGAGTGTGTAGCCGAGGAACCGGACGATCCCACCGAAGCTCACTGCCCGAGGCGCGGCCGGTGTGAAGGCCTTGGCGCGGCGCGCGGCCAGCGCGCTGGCCTTCGCCGGCTGGCCGCTGGCCCGATAGAGGGCGACGAGGCGATCGAGTCCTGCAGAGCCGGGCGGCATGCCAGGCTCGAGCGCGGCCTCGAGATGCGAGATCGCGCGGTCGGGCTGCCCGGCGGCCTCGTACTCGGCGGCGATCCGGAGCCGTGCGGCCAGGAGCGGGAGGCGCTCGAGCGCCTCGAAGAGGAGCCCCGGCGAGGCGGTCTCGAGGCCGGACAGCCGGAGGTCGTGGAGGACCACCAGCTCGCCCACGGTGGTTCGCTCGCGTGACACCCCGAGCTCTCGAAGCTTCCGCTCGACGGCGCCGACGTCGGCCGTTCCGGGGAGGAGCACGTACGCGAGCCGATCGGCGCGCTCCGCCACCGCGGAGTACGGTGGGTAGCGGTCGGGTGCGCCCCGCATCGGCACTGCCACCACCCGCTCCCCGCTCTCGAACGTCAGGCGAGGGCCGATCCAGTAGGTGGTGGCCACGACCGGGATCCGCCGGGACTGAAGGAACGCCAGCGCCGGGGCGAGCGAGTGGGGCGCCTCGCGCGCGGACGTCCAGGGCGCCACGAGATGCCCGGCCAGGTTGACGGCGAGGAGCGCCACGCCCAGGGCGATCGCAGCCCCGGGCCGGCCCGAGCGCCACAGCGTCGCCAGGAGCGCGGCGATCACGATGGGCGCCACGGCCGCCAGCGGAAGCAGGTAGCGAGGCTCCGAGACGAACCAGCCGAAGCTGCTGAGCGCACACGTGACGACGGCGATCATGGGAAGGACCACGACGGCGTCCAGCGCGGCGCCGGTCACGGGTGACGGCTCCGGGCCGGCGCGCCAGGCCAGCACGCGTGTCGCGAGCAGCGCGAGCCAGGCGAGGGCGTAGATCACGAGGAGCACCGGGGTCAGAGCCTGGATGGCCGCGGGCGCGGGCCACTGCCCTCCGGGCCCGAGGAGGGCCGGCAGTCCGATCACGAGCACGTCTTGCAGCTGGCGCGTGGCCGTCGCGGCATCCGCCAGCTCCCACACGGATCTCGTTGCGGGCCGGGCCAGCCAGCCGTTGAGCCACAGCGGAAGGGCTCCCAGCAGGAAGGATCCGGCGACGGCCGGGAGGAGCCGGAGCGCGACGGCCCAGCCGGCACCGCGCACGAGGAGGATGCCCGCAGCCACGAGGTACGACACGACGAGCTGGTTCGTCCACCACGCAAGACCTCCGACCAGCCCGAGGATGAGGGCGGCGCGCACGCGAGGGTGCCCGGTTGCCTCGACCGCGCGGAGCGCCAGCAGCAGCACCAGCGAGCCCAGCACGAGGGTCTCGACGAACCCGCCGCGGGCCTTAAGGCTCCAGACGGTGAGGAAGATCGGCGGCAGCGCCATGAACAAGCCGGCCACCACGCCCGGACCGGGGCCGAGGATCCGGCGCCCGAGCTCCGCGGTGAGCCACACGAGGACGAGCGCCGCCGCGAGGCAGATGAGCTTCAGGACGAGCGGGGTGGCGCCGCCGACGGCGAAGCCGAGGGCGGCGAGGTGAGGCTCGAGGCCGCCCATGTACTTCTGGCCCCAGTAGAAGATGGGGAACTCGCCCTGGAGGACGTGACGTCCCATGAGGCCGACGATCGCCTCGTCGGCGTCGAGCACGGCGTGGGGAGTGAGGACGAAGAAGAGGCGGAGCGCGAGCGCCACCAGGAGTGCCGCCGCCAGCCCGGTCGCAGGCCCGAGACGGGTCATCCGACTCATCAGCGCCCGGCGCGTTCGGCCGGCGCGCGGCGCCGCCGCTCCCGCTCAGAGCCCCCCCGCGCCCGCCCGGGGCCCGAGCCCGGCCTGGTCGTGATCGGGCTTCCGCCCGGCAACCAGGTCGGTCACGATCCGCGCGGTGCCGAACGCCATCGTCCAGCCCATGTGCCCGTGGCCGGCGTTGAAGTAGAGGTTCTGGTGCCGTCCCTTGCCCAGCACGGGCGGACCATCGGGCGTCATGGGTCGGAGGCAGGCGCGGAGCTGCCCCCGCTCCCAGTCGGCGGCGGTCGGGAACAGGTCCCGCCCGAGCCGCAGGATGTTGTTGAAGTCGCGGGGGCTGAAGCTCCGATCATAGCCCGCGAACTCGGCAGTCGAAGTGAGCCGGAGGCGGTCCCCCTGGCGGGACCAGCCCACGAGCCACTGCTCGTCGACACCCGGAACGGTCGGCGCGAGACCGTCCGCCCGGACCGGGAACGTGGAGGAGTAGCCCTTGGCCGGGTAGATCCCGAGCCGCACGCCGATCGTGCGCGCGACGAGCGGCGCGCCGACGCCGAGGGCGAGGACGTAGGCATCGGCCGTGAAGACGCCGGCGCTGGTCTCGGCGCCCGTGACCCGGTCCCCCTCGGCGCGAAGGGCGGTGACGCGGACCCCGAGTCGCACGGTCACGCCCAGCTTGTCCCGGCAGATCCGGGCGAGGGTCTCCGTGAAGAGCTGGGAATCGCCGCTCGAGTCGCCGAGGTCGCGCACGGCGCCCGCGATCCGGTCGCGGACCGGCTCGAAGGCGGGGTCGAGACGCGCTACCTGGCCGGGATCGAGAACCTCCTGGCGCTGCCCGTGCTCGGCCAGGAGTGCCATCTTCCGGACGCCGGCCTCCAGCTCGCGCGGGTCGCGGTAGAGATAGAGCGCGCCGCGGTTCACGGCGTGGTACTCGATCCCCTAGGCGCTGACCAGGTCGGTCATCACGGCCTGGCTGTACTGGCAGAGACGGAGCTTGATGATCGTGTTCCGGCTGGCGCGCGCCGCGGTGCACTCGCGGAGGAACCGGAGGCCCCAGACGATGAGCGCCGGGTCCAGACGCGGGCGCACGCGGATCGCCGTCTCGTGACCGAGGAGCGACCGGAGCAGCATTCCGGGTGCCTTGGGCGACGCCCAGGCGAACGAGTGCCCTGGTGCGATGATGCCCGCGTTCGCGGCGCTCGCGTCCCGCCCGACGCCCGCCTGCTCCTCGAGGAGCGTGACCTCGTGCCCGTCCTTCGCCAGGAAATAGGCGGCCGTGACGCCCGCGATGCCGCCGCCCAGGACGAGTACCCTCATGCGTGCGCTCCCCGACCGCGAGGATACGGCGTTGCCGGAGCCCCCCGCAAGGCGGAGGTCCGTCCCGTGCGTCGGGAAGGCGCGTCCTGGTGGGGGCGCCGCCGCGCCGCGGGCCGGTCAGGGGACCCGGCGGAAGAGGTCGGGGTACGTCACGACCAGCCCGGCGGCGTCGACCTCGAGGTCGCGGGTGAAGTCCGATTCGAGGGACTCGTACCGGTAGCGACGCCCGGGCTCGAGGCACGTGTAGCGCTGGCGAGCCGTCGCAACCGTGAGATTTGGGAGCAGGACGTAGACGACCTGGATGGTGCCCGACTGCCCGCCCTGGAGGCCCAGGCGTCGGATGGGGAGGGTGTTCGTGAAGGGCGTGGCCGAGAGGTCGACGTCGATCGCTCCCGCGAGATCGGGACGGGGCGTCCCCGTGCGATCGACCCAGTGGCCGGCGCCGTCGCTCGAGAGCTCGAGCCCGCGATCCGCGCCGACCAGGCTTACCTCGAGGCGCCGGACGCGCCACCCGCCGTCGCAGAGGATCCGGTACCGGGCCGCGAAGGCGTCGGCTCCGCCAGGGCCGAGGATCACGGACTCCGCGCTGACGCCGTCCGGCCCCTCCCGGAGAACGAGATGCTCCAGACCGCTGCCCGGCCAGTCGATCCAGCGTACGGCGATCGCGGAGCTCACGTCAGGAAGGCAGTGCCTCCGGGTCGCCATGCGGGTCGCACGCGGGTCCCGAGGGGCCCCGCGTGCCCCGCCCGGTCAGGCGAGCGTGGCGAGGCGGCGGCTCAGCTCGGCCTTCGGCAGCGCGCCGACCACGGTGTCGACGACCTGGCCATCCTTGAAGAAGAGGAGCGTCGGAATGGCCTGGACGCCGTAGCGCTGGGCCAGCGTCGGCTGCTCGTCCACGTTGACCTTGGCCACGACCAGACGGCCCGCCTCGGCACGCGCCAGCTCCTCGAGCACCGGGGCGACGGCGCGGCAGGGGCCGCACCAGGGCGCCCAGAAGTCCACCAGAAGACGCGGCGTCGCCGCGACGATCTCGGAGAAATTCCGCTCCGTCAGCGGGAGCGTGACGGAATCGGAAGTCGTGTTCGCCATTGGATCCTCCCGGCGCCGGCCGGACGGTCAACCGCCCAGCGCCTGACGCCGCCTATTGGACGCGTCCCGGCCGCACCGGGATTCCGCCGCCGCCGCGTGCCGGACCCGTACCCTCGGTCGAGAGCGTGGACGGGCCCGGTCGGCCGGGCCCGAGCTTGACATACAATAGGGCCGCTCCTGGCCGGGAATCCCGTGTCCATACGTCACCGCGAAGGCCACCAGGCGGAGGAAGCGCCAGTGGACGAGCTTTGCTCGACCGTCGAGCCCGTGACGCGGCCCGCTCGTTCTCGCTCTGTGAGCGGCTCCCGGTCGTGATCGGCATGCCTGCCCCGTCTCGCTGATCCGGGGACCCGCCGATGTTCCAGCCCGCCGAGGAGACGCGCGATCGGGAGGCCCTCGGGACCGTCCAGCTCGAGCGCCTCCGCACCACGGTCGCCCGCATCGCCGCACACAACTCGGCCTACTGGCGACACCTGGGCGGAGCCTCCGCCGGCGACCTCGCGTCGCTCGACGACCTCCGGCGGCTGCCATTCCTGACGAAGGACCAGCTCCGCGACGCCTACCCCTACGGACTCGCCTGCCATGGCCGCGACCCGGCGGTCCGGGTCCAGATGTCCTCAGGCACGACGGGGGCGCCGATCGTCAACCCGTACACGGCGGCCGACGTCGAGCAGTGGCGGGAGGTCATGGCGCGCTCCCTCGTCGCCGCGGGCATGACGGCGGCCGACGTCCTCCTGGTGACGGCGTCGTTCGGGCTGTTCACGGGCGGCTTCGGCTTCCACTTCGGGGCCGAGGCGATCGGGGCGATGGTGATCCCGGTGGGAGCCGGACGGACGCTCCTCCAGCTCCAGCTCCTGCGCGACCTCCGGGCCACCGCGCTCGCCGCGATCGCGACCTATCCGCTTCGCATGATCGAGGTGGCGCGCCAGGAGGGTTTCGACTTCCGGTCGACCGCGCTCCGCATCGCCGTCCTCGGATCGGAGCCCTGGTCGGATGAGTTGCGGGCCCGGATCGAGCGCGAGATGGGCGTTCGCACCCACGACCTCATCGGCATGACGGAGACCGGCGGTCCGGGGATGGGCATCGAGTGCCTGGCGCGCGACGGGATCCACGTCTGGGACGATCACTACCTGCCGGAGATCGTCCACCCCGGGACGGGGTGCGGCCTCCCGGACGGCGAGCGGGGCGAGCTCGTCGTGACCACGCTCACGCGGCAGGGGCTGCCGCTCGTTCGCTACCGGACCCGGGACGTCACGCGCGTCCGCTCGCGGGAGCGGTGCGCGTGCGGGCGCACCGGCGTGCGGCTCGACCGCTTTCACGGCCGGACGGACGACATGGTCATCTTCAAGGGCGTCAACTTCTACCCGAGCCAGGTCGAACAGATCCTCCTGCGCCAGCCGGGGCTCGACCACGAGTATCAGATCGTGCTGGACCGGGACGCCGAGCGCGGCGACCACCTGGTCCTGTGCGTCGAAGCGGGGCCGGCGTTCGACCAGGCCGCCGAAACCCGGCTCTTGCGCGAGCTCAGCGACCGGCTCAGTCTCTCCCCAGAGATCCGGCCGATGGCCCTCGGGGCCATCCCGCGGCCCGCGGGCAAGGCGGTGCGGGTCGTGGATCGTCGCGCGGGTCGACGCTGAGCGGCGCGAGTCCGGCGGACGCGGCGAGTGGCGACGGGCGGCCGCCGGGCGCCGGGAACGGCGGGAGCCCCATGAAGAAGCTGCCTAGGGGGAGACGACCGATGCGAGCGAAGCGTCGCGCCACGAGGGGCGGAGCGACCCGGGTGCTGCCGATCCCCAGGGGCGACCACACCGTCACCTCCCACCTCACCGTGCGCGGCGCGGCCGAGGCGATCGACTTCTACCAGCGCGCCTTCGGCGCCCGGGAACGCGGATGCCTGCCCGGGCTGGACGCGAAGGTCGTCATGCACGCGGAGCTTCAGATCGGGAGCTCGATCGTGTTCCTGGCCCACGAGTTTTCGGACATGGGCTGTCGCGCCCCGCAGACCCTCGGCGGGACCACGGGCACGCTCCACATCGACGTCCGGGACGTCGACCGGGTGTTGCAGCGGGCGGGGGCGGCGGGCGCCGGGGTGCGAATGCCGGCGACCGACATGCTCTGGGGAGATCGCGACGCCAGGGTCGCCGATCCGTTCGGCCACGCGCGGGGGCTCGCGACGTACAGGGAGGATGTCTCCGGGCGTGAGATCGAGCGGCGGGCGCAGGCGTTCTTCGCAGAGATGGGGGCTGGATCGTGAGCGGCGCCGGCACCTCCGGTGCGGCGCTGCTGGCCGCGGTCGCGGAGACGACCTTCGAGGCGCTGCCGAAGCCCGCGGTCGAGATGGGCCGTCTCGCGATGCTCGACTGGTGGGGCGTCACGGTCGGCGGCGTCGATGAGCCGGTGGCCTGCCTCCTCCGCGAGGCCGCGCCCGAGGCCGAGGGCCCCGCGTCGGTCCTCGGCACTGATCTCACGGTCTCGCCGGTCACCGCCGCCCTTTGGAACGGCACCGCCTCGCACGCGCTCGACTACGACGACACCGTGCTCGCGCTCCCGGGCCACGTCACGGCGCCGCTTCTGCCGGGCCTGGTGGCACTCGCGGAGACGCGCGGACTGAGCGGTCGCGACGTGCTCGCGGCGTTCGTGCTCGGGGTCGAGGTGATGTGCCGGGTCTCCCGGGCGCTCGCGCCCGGGCACTATCGGGCGGGCTGGCACGCCACCGCCACGCTCGGGCGGCTCGGGGGCGCGGCCGCGTGCGCGCGGCTGCTGGGCCTCGACGCTGAGGGGATCGACCGCGCAGTCGGCCTCGCGGCCGCCCAGCTCGGAGGGATTCACGAGTCGTTCGGGACGATGGGCAAGCCGTTCCAGGTGGGCCGCGCGGCGGCCGACGGGCTCCTGGCCGCGATGCTGGCCGCCCGCGGGATGACGGGACCGGCGGGCATCCTCGACCGCCCGGCGTGGGCGCGGCGGCTCTCGCCGGACTGGACGCCACCGCGTCTCTCCGAGGGGCTTGGCCGGGACTGGGCCGTGAACGAGGTCTTCTTCAAGCGCTTTCCGTGCTGCTTCGCGACCCACGCCGCCCTGACGGCGCTGCTCGACCTCGGGCTCCGGCTGGACCCGGCACAGATCGAGTCGGTGGACCTCGACGTGTGCCGGACGACCCTGCTCGTCGCCGACCAGCGCCAGCCGGACACGGGGCTCGGGGGAAAGTTCAGCATCACCTACTGCGCCGCGAGCGCGCTCCTCCGCGGCCACGTCCGGGAGGAGCACTTCAGCGCGGACGCGGTCCGGGAGCCATCGGTGCGCGCGCTGGCCGCCCGCGTGCGCCTGTTCCCCCAGGCCGAGCTCGACGAGTCACGCGCCCGGGCCGTCGTGCGGTTCCGGGACGGGTCCGTCCAGGAGCAGGTGGGTGACCTCCGCCTGGGCCGGGACCCGGAGCGGCTCGGGCGGGAGCTCGGGCTGAAGTTCGAGTCCCTCGTCGAGCCCCGCCTCGGCGCGGGGGCGGCCGCGCGGCTCCAGGACGCGCTCGGCCGCGTGGAGGCGCTCGAGGACCTGACGGAGCTCACGAGGCTCACCCGGCGGCGCGGGAGTTGATCGGACGGCTCGACCCGACGCCGTGATCCGACGGCGTTCCCCCGGTGGCGGCCGGCCCGTGGCCTCGCCCGCGACGCGCGGCCCTGACGGCCAGCGGCGGCGTCGCCGGTGACGGTCGACCTCTCGCCGCTCTTCGCACCTCGCACGGTGGCCGTGCTGGGCGCGTCGCGGAACCCCGCGAAGCTGGGTCACCGGCTCGTCCAGAACCTGCTCACCCCAGGCTTTGCCGGCGAGATCTTGCTCGTCAACCCGAGTGGCGAGGCGATTCTCGGCAAGACGGCCATCACGCGCGTCGAGGATCTCCCGCGCGGGCTGGACCTCGCGCTGGTGAGCCTGCCCGCGAAAGCGGTCCTGCCCGCCATCCGCACCCTGGCCGCGGGCGGCTGTCGCGCGTGCGTCATCCTCGCCTCCGGGTTCGGCGAGACGGGGCGGGCCGGGCGGCTCGTCCAGGTGGAGATCGAGGCGATCGCGCGCACGAGCGGGATGCGGATTATCGGCCCCAACTGCATGGGCATCGTCAACGTCCCGGGCCGCCTGAACGCCTCCTACTTCTGGGACGTCCCCCTGCAGCCCGGCGGCATCTCCTTCGTGTCGCAGAGCGGGGCCTACGGTGGACTCTTCTTCCGCGAGGTGCGTCAGCGATCGCTCGGGGTCGCGAAGTTCCTCTCGATCGGCAACCAGTCCGATCTCGGCTTCGCGGAGTGCCTCGCCTGGCTCGCCGACGATATCGACACGCGCGTGGTGGGGCTCTTCGTGGAGGGGATCCGGGACGGCCGGGCGTTCATCGCGGCGGCCCGGCGGCTTTGCCGCGCGAAGCCCGTCGTCGCCCTCAAGGGGGGCCGCGCCGAGGCCGGGCGGCGGGCCGCGGCGTCGCACACCGGCTCGCTCGCCGGGACCTGGCAGACGTATCGCGCCGCCTTCGCCGACGCCGGGATCGTCGCGGTCGAGGAGACCGAGGAGCTGTTCGACGCGATGGTGACGCTGGAGGCCCATGGGACCCGCCCGCCGCGCGATGCGGCCGTCGCCCTCCTCACCATCTCGGGCGGGCCGTCGGTCGTGGCCGCCGACGCGGCGGAGGCGGCGGGACTCCGCGTCCCGGCGCTCCCGGAGGCGCGTCGCCGGGCGCTCCGGGCCCACCTCCCGGAGTTCGGCGCAGACGGGAATCCCGTCGACATGACGCCCCAGATGGAGCCCGCCGGCTTCGAGCCGAGCGTGCGTTTGGTCCTCGAGACGCCCGAGGTGTCGGGGGCGATCGCGATCGACATCGGCCTCGACCTTCCCGAGTACGCGGATGCGCTGGCGACGGCGCAAGCCGAGACCGGCAAGCCCGTGGTCGCGTGCACCGTCGATACGCCAGACATGGACCGCCGTCTTCGTGCGGCGGGCATCCCCCTCGTGCCGGGCCCGGAGCGCGCGGTGCGAGCCTACCGCGCCCTCGTCCGTCACGCGGAGCTCCGCAGCCGGGCCGGGCCGCCCCCGGCGCGCCGCTCGCCACCCGTCCTGTCCGCCGATCTCGCCGCGCGCCTCGCCGCCGGCCGGGGGCCGCTCGGGCCCGCCGCCGCCCGCGCGCTCCTGGAGGCCCACGGCGTCTCGTTCCCCCGCGAGCGGATCGTCGCCACGGTGGAGGAGGCCCTGTCGGCGGCGGGACAGATCGGCTACCCTCTGGTGGTCAAGACGGCGCGCCCGGACGTGCTCCACCGGACGGAGGCGGGCGGCGTCGTCCTCGGCGTGAGGGACGGGGAGGCGCTGACCCGGGCGGTGGGCACGCTCGAGGCCCGGCTGGGCGCGGGGCCGGTGCTGGTGCAGGAGGAGGTGCCCGGTGGGCTCGAGCTCCTCGTCGGCGGGCGGCGCGATCCGACATTCGGGCCCACCGTGGTCGTGGGATTGGGGGGCGTGCTCGCCGAGCTCCTCGGCGACGTGTCGATCGGGCTCGCGCCGCTCGCGCCCGGCGCGGCGCGCGCGATGGCGCTGGAGGGACGGCGGGGGACGCTCCTCCGGGGATTTCGCGGGTCTCCGGCCGTCGACGAGCGCGCCCTGGCCGATGTGCTCGTCGCCATCGGGAACCTCCTCGCGGCCCACCCGGCGATCGCGGAGCTCGACATCAATCCCCTGATCGCGTCCGGCGGCCGCCTGGTGGCGGTGGACGCGCTCGTCGTGGTGGATCCCGAGACCCCGGAGAACACGGAGGGCATGTGATGCGACCTGACGGACGGCACCTGACGCGACGGAACTTCCTCGGCACCGGCGTCGCCGCCGGCGCGGCGCTGGCGGGCGGCCTCCCGGCGCGCCGGGCGAGCGCCCAGGGAAAGGGGAAGGTGCGCTTCGCGTACCTCCAGCTCGGCTGGGCGGCGTGCGAGATCATCCACAAGGAGGATCTTCTCGGCAAGCGCGGCTGGCAGGCCGAGTACAATGTCGTCCCCGGCTCGCCAGCCGGCCTCGTGAACACCTTCGCCGCCGGGAACGTCGACGCGATCGACATGTCGTTCGCGCTGTCGGCGAAGATGTTCGAGGACGGGGTGCCGGTGAAGGTCACCGGCGTGGCGACCGCGGTGCTGGGGGCCATCGTCGCCCGCAAGGATGCGGGCATCACGAGGGTCGAGGACCTCAAGGGACGCAAGATCGCCGCCGTCGTCGGGACGACGACCTTCCTGGACATCCGGACCCTGACGCTCAAGGGATACGGGTTCGATGTGCAGAAGGAGACGCAGCTGATCACCGCCCAGGCGCCGCCGGACATGGCGACCATGATCGCCAAGAAGGACGTGGACGCGGTGATCGCGTGGCAGCCCATCTCCGACCTCATCGTGCAGCGCGGTGACGGCGTGTACCTGACGAAGCAGATCGACTTGTGGCGGAAGGCCACCGGGCGCCCCACCGGGTTCCCCGTCCACGTGTGCTACGTGGTGAACCCGAGCTTCATCGAGAAGCACCCGGCCTTTCCCAGGGACCTGAACGACGCTCAGCGCGAGGCCGTGGAGGTCTGGAACGGCAACAAGGCGAAGGCGGTCGAGATCGCCGCCGAGGTCACGAAGCTGCCGCCGCCCGTCGTCGAGTACGCGCACGGCCAGACGGTCCAGATGCTGTCCGGGCTGTCGGACGAGCAGATCGACACTCTCGTGGTGCAGCTCCGGCTCATCAAGGAGAGCGGGTTCCTGAAGTCCGACGTCTGGGACAACCCGGACCGCATCAAAAAGGAGTTCTTCTGGCGGGGCTGAACGGTCCGGGAGGGCCGGCGCGCTGGAGCGAGCGACTTCGCCTTCCATCGCTCGTCGTCCTCGTGGCGGTGCTGGTCGTCTGGGAGGCGGTGGCGCGTCGCTACGGCGCCTACGTGATGCCGTCGCCCCGGTCGGTGGTCCAGGGGCTGGTCACGGTCGTCCGCACCGGGGAGGTATGGACGCACGCGGGGGCGTCGCTCTACCGCATCGCGATCGGCTTCGGGAGCGCGCTGGTCGTGGCCGTGCTGATGGGGCTCGCGTCCTTCCTGTGGCGGTCAGCCCGCATCGCCGTCGCGGACGCCGTGACCGTCCTCAACTCGACCTCGGTGTTCGTGTGGATCGTCGTCTCCCTCATCTGGTTCGGCCTGACCAGCATGGCACCCATCTTCACCACCTTCATGATCACGCTGCCCGTGGTGGCGGCCAACGTCGTGGAGGGCGTCGCGAGCGTCGACCGCCGCCTCCTCGAGATGGGCCAGGTGTACCGGCTCTCGGGCTGGGAGAAGTTCCGGTCGATCGTCATCCCCTCGACGGTTCCGCACCTCGTGGCAGGCATGAAGGTGGGCTTCGGCCTCGCGCTGAAGGTCTCGGTCGTCGCCGAGATCTTCGGGGTGACCAGCGGCATCGGGTACATCATGAACTACAGCCGTGAGATCCTGGCCACCCAGATGGTCTTCGTCTGGGCCCTCGTCATGGTCGCCATCATGCTGGTGACCGACAAGCTCGTGTTCGATTCGCTGACGCGTCGGCTCGAGCGCTGGCGCTGACCGCCCTCGATCCGCGGCGTCCTGAAGATTCCCGGCCGGGCGCCCGGTACGGTACGATGATGCTCCGATGAAGCTCGAGGTCCGCCAGGTCTCGAAGCGCTACGCGATCCCCGTCCTCGACGCTGTCTCACTCGAGATCGAGAAGGGCGAGTTCGTCTGCCTGCTCGGCCCGAACGGGTGCGGCAAGACGACGCTGCTCCGGATCCTCGGCGGCCTCGAACCGCCGACGGCGGGGGAGGTGCGGTTCGACGGGCGCCCGCTCGCCTACGACGGCACAAGCGACGTGCACGTGGGCGTGGTCTTCCAGGAGGACCGGCTGCTGCCGTGGATGACGCTGGCCGACAACGTCGCACTCGTGCTGAAGGCCCGAGGCCTCGACCAGGCCGCGCGCCACGAGACCGCCCACCGGTACCTCCGCTTCGTGGGGCTCGCAGGATTCGAGGGCTACTACCCGAACCGGGTCTCCGGCGGCATGCGACAGCGCGCGGCCATCGCCCGGGCGCTCGCGATCGAGCCGGAGCTCCTGCTCATGGACGAGCCGTTCGGCGCGCTCGATGCCCAGAATCGTCGCATCATGCAGGCGGAGGTCAAGCGGATCTGGGCGGAGACAGGCAAGACGATCGTGTTCGTGACCCACGCGATCGAGGAGGCGGTGTCGATCGGCACCACGCTCGTCATGCTGTCGGCGCGCCCGGCGCGGGTGCGCGAGCTCATCCGGAATGACACCGGACGCGACCGCCTCGCGCTCCTCGACCATCTTCACCAGGTGATCATGGACGAGGTGCTCCGCCAGCAGGGCGGTGGAGTCCTCGCCTCATGAGGCGGCACGCACGCCGGCGGCGGGAGTTCCTCGCCGGGCTCGCGCTGGGGCTCGTGATGGCGGGATGCGCCGAGGAGCCCCTGCCTTCGCCGCCCCTGCCACCCGATCTCCGGGTGGTGGCGCCGCCGCCCGGTGTCCCGGCGGAGAACGCGCGGTTCTCCGGCCGGTGGATCGGGAAGTGGGAGGGGCAGCTCGAGCACGTTCTGGTCGTCGAGCTGCAGGTGCAGAACGACAAGGCCACGGAGGTCATCGCCGTGTACTCGTGGGGGGTCTCGGGCGAGCTCGGGGTCGGCACGCCGGGATGGGCGCGCGTTCGCGGCCGCATCGAGGGCGGCGCGCTGCGGCTCGAGCTCACGCGGGTCCACGCGACGGCCGTCTACACGATGCAGGCCGATGGCACGCTGGTGGGCGAATACTGGCGCGGGGACCGGGTCACATCGCGCGCTCGCCTGGCACGGGCCCCGCGGGAGGGGCCGTGAAGGCCCGGCGGCGGGGACGCACCGGCGCCGCCCCGGAGTCTGGCTGTCAACCACAGCTCCTGCGCGGGAGGGACGGCAGATGATCAAGCCGTACATGGCGGTCGGACTCATCCCCACGGTGCGGGGCATCCGGAAGCGGCGCGACATCAAGATCAACCTCGAGCACCTCCACCACCTGGTGAAGGCCGCCGCCTGGCTCTCGAGCCTCTCGATCCCGGTGCGGCTGATCGCGTTTCCCGAGGGCGCGCTCCAGGCGTTCAACGACGAGGTGCTGGACCTCGACCACGCCACCTTCGCCCAGGAGTGCGCGATCGACATCCCGGGGGAGGAGACCGAGGAGCTCGGGAAGATCGCCCGCCAGTACAACGTCTTCATCATCGCGCAAGCCAAGGCCCGCCATCCCGACTGGAAGGACCGGTTCTTCAACGTCGGGTTTATCATTAATCCGCGCGGCCGTGTCATCCTGAAGCACTACAAGGTGTCTCCGCTCTTCCCGGTCGAGCACTCGATGTGCCCGCACGACGTGTACGACTGGTGGGTGGAGAAGTACGGGAGGAACCTCCAGGCGTTCTGGCCGGTGGTGGACACCGAGATCGGCCGGCTCGGCGTGATGATGGCGAACGAGGGCTCCTATCCGGAGAACGCCCGCGCCCTCGCCCTGAACGGGGCGGAGGTCGTCTACCGCGCCTCCTACCCGCACCCCGCGACCGGCAACGAGTACTTCGAGATCCAGAGCCGGGCCCGCGCGCTCGACAACAACATGTACATCGTCGCCCCGAACATGGGGACCTACTACCTCTTTCCCGAGGAGACCACCCCCATCGACACCTTCGGCGGCCGGTCGTACATCATCGACTACAAGGGCCGGATCGTCGGCCGCCAGGATTACGGCGCGGGCTCGACGTACGTGGCGGGGCCGGTCGACATCGAGGCGCTCCGGCACCACCGCGCATCGGCGCAGTGGGACAACTGGCTCAAGGACGTCCGCGCCGAGCTGTATGGCATGCTCTACGAGAGGCCCATCTACCCGAAGAACCTCTACCTAAAGCGGGCGCCCATGAAGCACGCCGAGTACCGCCAGAAGGTCATCCGACGCCAGATCCGGCTCCTGCAGGACCGGGGAATCTGGAAGAAGCCGAGCGCGTGAGGCGGATCGGTCTCCGGCCGACCTGGGCGGGATTCGCGTGGTGGCTCGTCGCCATCTCGGCGGGAGTGTCGGTCACCCAGGGCTGCAGCGTGTTCCGGCGAGAGCCTCTCGACGTGCCGCCCGGCCACCAGGCGGTCCTGGGAGAGGTCTTCATCTCGGGTTTCAGGCGGCCGCACGTGGTCCTCGACATCGCGCGCGAGGACGGCAGCTTCCAGACCGAGCTGCCGGTCGACACCGTCCGGAGCGACTTCTTGATCACGCTGCCGAAGGGTCGCTACCAGGTCACGCGCCTGCGCATCAACGATGGCGGGCAGACGTTCCCCGATGAGGCTTGGTTTCGGATCGGCGCCACGTTCGACGTGGGAGACGCGGCCGTGTACGTGGGCACGCTGGCGCTCGAGCGAGTCGTCTTCGGCCGCCAGCTGCGCGTCATGGTCCAGGACAACTACGAGCGCACGGTACCCGCGATCCGGGCGCGGTATCCGGAGCTGCCGCCCGCGATCGCGCGGGCCATCATGCGGCCGGCCTGAGCCGTGGCTCTCACCCCGAGCGCCTCTTACAGTCTCACCATCCGGGCAGCGATCAAGAACCGCCCGGGCATGCTCGGCCGGCTCACGTCCGCCATCGGCGAGGCCGGCGGCGACATCCGGGCCGTCGATCTCGTCGAGCTGGTCAAGGATCTGATCGTCCGCGACTTCACCATCAACGCGCGCGACGAGCAGCACGGGCAGGCGATCGTCGCCGCCATCCGCGGCGTCGAGGGCATCCGCATCGTCAGCGTGTCCGACCGGACGTTCCTCGTCCACCTCGGCGGGAAGATCGAGATCCGCAATAAGGTCCCGCTGAAGACGCGGGACGACCTGTCCATGACCTACACGCCGGGCGTGGCCCGCGTCTGCCTCGCCATCCGCGAGGACCCGGAGCGCGCGTTCGCCCTAACCATCAAGCAGAACACCGTGGCCGTCGTCACCGACGGGACGGCGGTGCTCGGCCTGGGCGACATCGGTCCCGAGGCGGCGCTGCCCGTGATGGAGGGGAAGTCGCTCCTGTTCAAGGAGTTCGCGGGCGTCGACGCCTTTCCGGTGTGCTTGGCCACCAAGGACGTGGACGAGATCGTGCGGACGGTCAAACACATCGCGCCGGTCTACGGCGGCATCAACCTGGAGGACATCTCGGCGCCTCGGTGCTTCGAGATCGAGGAGCGCCTCCAGCAGGAACTGGACATCCCCGTCTTCCACGACGACCAGCACGGGACGGCCGTCGTGGTGCTGGCGGCCCTGCTGAATGCGCTCCGGATCGTCCGCAAGGAGCTCGCGAACATCTCGGTCGTCGTGTGCGGGGTCGGGGCCGCGGGCACCGCGACGATCCGGATCCTCAGGTCCGTCGGCGTGTTCCGGATCCTCGGGGTGGACGAGCACGGCATCCTGGCGCCCGGGCGGCCGGATCCGATGGACGCCATGAAGAGACGGGTGGCGGACGAGACGAACCCGGAAGACCGCCGGGGCCAGCTGAGCGAGGCGGTATCCGGCGCCGACGTATTCATCGGCCTCTCGGTGCCCGGCGTGCTCCACGCTGCGGACGTCAAGGCCATGGCGAAGGATCCGATCGTGTTCGCGATGGCCAATCCGGTGCCGGAGATCATGCCGGAGGAGGCGGAGTCCCACGTCCGCGTGATGGCCACCGGCCGGTCGGACTACCCGAACCAGATCAACAACGTGCTCTGCTTTCCCGGCTTCTTCCGAGGGCTTCTCGACTGCCGGGCCACCCGGGTCACCGACGAGATGAAGGTCGCCGCGGCCCGGGCCATCGCCTCCGTGGTGAGCCGGAAGGAGCTCCACGAGGAGTACATCATCCCGAGCGTGTTCAACAAGAAAGTCGCCCCCGCCGTCGCCCGGGAGGTCGTGCGCGCCGCCCAGCGGGGGGGCTTGGCGCGCCGGCGCCGCCGGCCGGCGCACTGAGCGCCGATGTCCCACGCCTTCGCGGAGCTCGCCAAGCGAACCGAGGAGATCAGCCCCTTCCTGGCGGTCGAGGTGTTCGAGCGCGCCCAGGAGCTCGAGCGCCAGGGGCACCCGGTGGTGCATCTCGAGTTCGGGGAGCCCGACTTCGAGACCCCGGAGGTGATTCGCGAGGCCGCGGTCCGGGCCATCCGGGACGGCCGCACCAAGTACGCCCACAGCCTGGGGATCCTGCCGCTCCGCGAGGCGATCGCCGAGCACTACCAGCAGACGTACCGGGTCGCGGTGTCGCCCGACCAGGTGCTGGTGACGGCGGGGACGTCGCCCGCGATGCTGCTCCTCTTCACGGGCCTCCTCTCCGCGGGAGACGAGGTCGTCCTCTCCGACCCGCACTACGCGTGCTACCCGAACTTCGTGCGCTACGCCGACGCACTGCCGGTCTACGTCCCGACGCCGGAGGTCGACGGCTGGAGCCTCCGGGCGGAGGCGGTCCGGGAGCGGCTCTCCCCGCGCACCCGGGCGGTGATGGTGAGCTCACCGGCGAACCCGACCGGGGTGGTGACGCCCGCCGACCGGCTGGCGGCGCTTGCCGAGCTCGCGGAGCGGCAGGGCTGCTGGCTCGTGTCCGACGAGATCTACCACGGGCTCAGCTACGAGGGGCCCGACCACACGGTCCTCGAGTTCACGGACCGGGCGTTCGTGTTCAATGGCTTCTCGAAGGCCTACGCGATGACCGGCTGGCGCCTCGGCTACCTCATCGCGCCGAAGTCGCACATCCGCGCCCTGCAGAGGCTCCACCAGAACTTCTTCATCTCGTCGAACGAGTTCGTGCAGTGGGCCGGCGTCGCGGCGCTCCGGGAGGCCGGGGGGGACGTGCGCCGGTTCCGGGCGATCTTCGACGAGCGACGGCGCGCGATGGTGGCGGGGCTGCGGGCGATCGGGCTCGGGGTGGCCGCCGAGCCGACCGGGGCCTTCTACGTTTTCGCCGACGCTCGGCGCTTCTGCGAGCGCTCGTACGACTTCGCCTTCGAGATCCTGGCGGGGGCCGGCGTCGCCGTCACGCCGGGTATCGACTTCGGAGACGGCGGCGAGGGGTACCTCCGCTTCTCATACGCCAACGGCCTCCTGCGCATTCGCGAGGCCCTGGGCCGGCTCGGTGAGTTCCTGCGCGACCGCGAAGCCCCCGCCTGAGGTCCCGCGAGGTCCGCGTCCCGTGAGTCCCTGGGACGTCCGTCTCGCCCGGATCCTGGTCCGTCCGCTCCGGCACACGCCGTTCACCCCGAACGTGCTCACCACGCTCGGGCTCCTGGCGTCGCTGGCCGCCGCCTGGCTGATGGCCTCGGGCTCGCCCCGCCGCGCCGCTCTGGGAGGCGCCCTCTTCGTCCTGGCGGTGCTCGTCGACCACATGGACGGCGAGTTCGCCCGGCTGGCCGGGCTGACCAGCCGCTTCGGGCACTACTACGACCACGTGGCGGCGGGCATCGGGTACGTGAGCCTGTTCGTGGGGCTCGGGACCGGCCTCCGCGCCGGATGGCTCGGCGAGTGGGCGCCGGTCGCGGGCGGGGTCGCCGCGGGGTCGATCGCGGCCGTGTTCCTGATCCGCGTCCTCTTGGAGGAGACGGCGGGGAAGGCGATGGTCGCGCAGGGCAGCTGGCGCGGATTCGAGCCGGAGGACGCGCTGTATCTCGTCGGACCCGTGGCGTGGCTAGGCCTGCTGACGCCGTTCCTCTTGGCGGCGGCCGTGGGCGCGCCCCTGTTCCTCATCTGGGTGGCATGGTGCGCGGTCGCCGGCCGGTCGGCCACCGCGTCCCCGGCCAACGGCGCCGCCAAGGGGACGGTTTGACGCGGGACGGGGCGCACTCTAGGCTCGGTCGGACGCCCGGGCCGGCGTGAGCCCCGCTGACTCGAGCGACGGCGGAGAGACCATGGCGAGCGGCAGCACAGACGACGTCGTCGGGCACTTCCGGCTCGCGTACGAGGCCGTGGTCCGGTTCCCGGTCCTGATCGTGCCGCCCCTCCTGGTCGGCCTCCTCGGGTTCGCGCTCCTCGTCTTCATCGGCGGCGGGGCGGCGGTGATGGGCGCCCTGATGGGCGGCGCGCTGGGGGGCGGTCACGGGGCCGCCGCCGGCGGCATCGCGGGGTTCGCCCTCGGGCTGTTCACGTTCGGGCTCGCGATGGGCGTCCTCTGGCTCCTCACCTCGGGCATGGTGGTGGTGATGGCGCGCGACGCGCTCGGCGGGCGGGAGCCGGTCCTGGGGGACGCCTTCGGGGCGGTCGTGCGGCGCCTCGGCGCGGTCGTCGCGGCGTGCTTCCTCGTGATGGTGATCGTGGGGATCGGGTTCCTCTTCCTCGTGATTCCGGGGCTGGTGGCCGCCGTCTTCCTGATGTTCACGCTGCCGGCGGTGCTTCTCGACGGCCTGGGCGCCGTCGACGGCATCCGGCGGAGCGTCGCCGTCGTCCGCCGGCACGTGGGGCCCGTCGTCGGCTTCGTGGTGGGATCGCTGCTCGTCCTCGTGGGGCTCGCCATCGCGTCGTGGATCCTGTCGCTCGTCCCGTTCCTGGGGGCCCTGGCCTCGTTCGTGCTCCACGGGGCCGCCGTGAGCTACCTCACCGTCGTGGGCGTCCACCTGTACCGCCTGCTCGGGACGCCGTGACGGACGGGAGCGCTCCGTGAGGGAGTCGAGGGACTCGCGCCGCGCACGCGCGCGGACCCTGATCCGGCACCTCGAACGCGCCTATCCGGACGCGGCCTGCGCGCTCCGCTTCTCGACGCCGCTCGAGCTGCTCGTCGCCACGATCCTGGCGGCCCAGTGCACGGACGAGCGCGTGAACCAGGTGACCCACTCGCTCTTCCAGAAGTACCGCCGGGCCGAGGACTACGCTCGCGCCGACCCCGCGACCTTCGAGAGCGAGATCCGCTCCACCGGCTTCTTCCGGGCCAAGACCCGGTCGGTGCTCGGCATGGCGCGGGCGCTCGTGGAGCGACACGGCGGGGAGGTGCCGCGGACGCTCGAGTCCCTGACGGCGCTGCCGGGCGTCGGACGCAAGACCGCGAACGTCGTGCTGGGCAACGCGTTCGGCGTGCCGGGCATCGCGGTGGACACGCACGTCTTCCGGGTCACCCAGCGTCTCGGCCTCGCGACGGGCGACGATCCCGACGACATCGAGGCCCAGCTGGCGGAGGTCGTGCCGCGCCCCCAGTGGACGCGCTTTTGCCACCTGATCCAGGCTCACGGCCGCCGGGTCTGCCTCGCCCGGACGCCAGCGTGCCCCACGTGTCCGGTGCGGGCGCTCTGTCCCTGGCCGGGGAAGACCGGTGGCAGCGGCGCCTCCCGTCCCGCCCCGGCCGCGCGCGGCCGGCGGCGCGCGTAATCGACCGCCGGGGGGCTCCGGATGGGCCCACCGAAGGTGTATCGGGGGTTGACACTCCCGAGCGCCTCCGATAAGGTTACTGCTTGCGATTTGTGCCCGAGCGGTCCCCCCGGAGTGGCCGTTCGTTCATCATCTCTCTTGAGCGCGTGGAGACGGACGTCGTATGCCGACGGTCATGCCGAAGAAGGACGCGGTCGCGCGGAGCTGGCATCTGGTCGACGCCGAGGGGCAGATCCTCGGCCGCTTGGCCGCGCGGGTCGCCACCCTCCTCATGGGGAAACACAAGCCCATCTGGGCACCGCACGTGGACACCGGCGACCACGTGGTGGTAATTAACGCGGCGAAGGTCGAGTTGTCGGGCCGGAAGCTCATGGGCAAGGTCTACCGCACCCACTCCGGCTACATCGGCGGCCTGACCGAGACGCGGGCCGACACCATGCTCCGGCTGCACCCGGAGCGGGTCGTCGAGTGGGCGGTGTCGGGCATGCTGCCGAAGACCAAGCTCGGGCGCGCGATGGTCAAGAAGCTCAAGGTGTACCGGGGCGCCGAGCACCCGCATCAGGCGCAGCAGCCCCAGGCGCTGCCCGCCCGGCAGAAGGAGTCGTGATGGCGGAGGTGGTGCAGTTCTACGGGACGGGGCGGCGAAAGACCTCCGTCGCACGCGTGTTCCTCCGGCCTGGCCAGGGACGGATCACCGTCAACCGGCGGCCGTTCGAGGACTACTTCCCCCGCGAGACCCTCCGGCTCATCGTGACGCAGCCGCTCGAGCTCACCGGGACGACCTCCCAGGTCGACGCGAAGGTGAACGTCAAGGGTGGCGGGCTCTCGGGGCAGGCCGGGGCGGTGCGGCACGGCATCGCGCGGGCGCTCCTCGAGTTCAACACCGAGCTCAGACCCCAGCTGAAGCGGGCGGGCATGCTCACGCGCGACCCGCGGATGAAGGAGCGGAAGAAGTACGGACAGCCGGGCGCGCGCAAGCGCTTCCAGTTCTCCAAGCGGTAGTCCGGATCGCTCGGACTCGACCCCGGGAAGGTCCTGGCGACCTTCCCGGTTCTTTTTGGAGAAGGCTATGGTCAGTGCGGATCACGAGTGGATCGACGGCGGTATCACCGCGGTCCCGGGGATCCTGGCCGCCGGGCTCCACGCCGGCATCAAGCCGGCGCCGGCAAGGGACCTCGCGCTCGTCTACTCGTCGACCCCGGCGACGGCCGCAGGCGTCTTCACGGCGAACCGGATCGTCGGGGCTCCCGTCAAGGTCACCCGCGAGCGTCTCCGGAGCGGCGTCGCCCAGGCGATCGTCGCGTCGAGCGGGTGCTCGAACGTCGCCACCGGCGAGCAGGGGCTCCGCGACGCGCGGGAGATGACCGAGATCGTCGCCAAGCAGCTGCGCATCCCCGAGGAGCGGGTGCTGGTGGGCTCGACCGGCGTGATCGGGCGCTACCTCCCGATGGACAAGATCCGCCCGGCGCTGCCGAAGCTCGTGAAGGCCCTCTCGCCGGAGGGAAGCCGGGCCGCCGCCGAGGGGATCATGACCACTGACACGCATCCGAAGGAAGCGGCCCTGCGGGTGGAGATCGGCGGCCGGCGGGTCACGATCGGCGGCATCGCCAAGGGCACCGGCATGATCCATCCGATGATGGCGACGATGTTCTGCTTCGTCGCCACCGACCTGGCGGTCGACCGCGAGGCGCTGCGGGGCGCCATCCGCCGCGCCGTGACCGGGTCCTTCAACCGCATCAGCGTCGACGGCGACCGGAGCACGAGCGACACCGTCGTGATCCTGGCCAACGGGCTGGCGGAGAACCGGGCGCTGGCGCGCGGCGACCGCCGCCTCCGGCCGTTCCAGCAGGCGCTGGACGCGCTGACCCAGCGCCTCGCCGTCATGCTGGTGAAGGACGGGGAGGGTGCGACCCTCCTGATCGACGTGCGCGTGCGCGGGGCCAAGACGCGCGGCGACGCCGAGGCGGCCGCGCGCTCCATCGCGAACTCGAACCTCTTCAAGACCGCCATGGCCGGCCGTGACCCGAACTGGGGCCGGGTGCTGTCGGCGCTCGGCGCCGCAGGGATCGCGGTGCAGGAGGACCGGGTCGCGGTCTGGTACGGGGACGAGCCGGTGGCCGCCGGCGGCCGGGTCCGCGAGGACGTCCACTGGGACCGGGTCAAGGCCGAGCTGGCCAAGCCCGAGGTCTCGGTGACGGTCGACCTCGGGCTCGGCTCGGCCCAGGACCACATCTGGACCTGCGACCTGACGGCGGACTACGTTAAGATAAACACTGGCACGAGCTAAACCACCACACACGCGCTCCAGGGTCGGTGGCGGTCCCGGGATGACCGGGGCCGCAGGGAGCGCGGAGGCGAACCGACCGGGAGGAATCACCGCGATGGCGCAGATCACCATGAAGGAGCTCCTCGAGGCCGGGGTCCACTTCGGCCACCAGACGAAGCGCTGGAACCCGAAGATGGCGAAGTACATCTTCGGCGAGCGCAACGGCATCTACATCATCGATCTGCAGAAGACGCTCAAGAAGTTCCGCGATGCGCAGGTGTTCGCGCGGGACCTGGCGGCCAACGGCGGCACGATCCTGTTCGTCGGCACCAAGAAGCAGGCGCAGGAGACGATCTCCGACGAGGCTACCCGCTGCGGCATGTTCTACGTGAACCAGCGCTGGCTGGGCGGCACCCTCACGAACTTCGCCACCATCCGGAAGTCGATCAATCACCTGAAGCGGCTCGAGGACATGCGGGACACCGGCGAGTTCGAGCGCGTCACCAAGAAGGAGGCGGCCGGGCTCGATCGCGAGCGCGGCAAGCTCGAGAAGGCCCTCTTCGGGATCAAGCAGATGGACGGCCTGCCCTCGGCGGTCTACATCATCGACCCGCGGAAGGAGCGGATCGCGGTGGCCGAGGCCCAGAAGCTCCAGATCCCGATCATCGCGATCGTGGACACGAACTGCGACCCGAGCGGGATCGACTACCCGATTCCCGGCAACGACGATGCGATCCGGGCCATCCGGCTCATCACCTCCCGCATCGCGGACGCGGTGGTCGAGGGACGCGGGGTGTCGGCGAAGGTCAGCGCGGAGGCCGAGGCGCCTGAGGCCACGGCCGAGTCGGCCGTGCCCGACGGGGACGGCGCGGAGGCCGTCGAGACGCCGGAGCCCAGCACCGCCTGAGCGGGACGGCGGCGGGCCGCGCGGGCGGCGCGTCGGCCGATCGCATTCGGACGGGTCACAGGAGGAGTCGGGGGACCATGGCCACGACGGCGGAAAAGGTGCGCGAGCTCCGGGACAAAACCGGAGCTGGCGTGATGGACTGCAAGGAGGCGCTCGCCGCCTCCGGTGAGGATTTGGAGCGGGCGGTCGACTTCCTCCGGAAGAAGGGGCTGGCGGCCGCGTCGAAGCGCGCCCACCGGGAGGCGCGGGACGGGGTAGTGAGCGCGTACATCCACGCCGGCGCCAAGCTGGGCGTCCTCATCGAGGTGAACTGCGAGACAGACTTCGTCGCGCGCACCGAGCAGTTCCAGGAGCTGGTCAAGGGCCTGGCGATGCAGGTCGCCGCGGCCAACCCTCAATGGGTGTCGCGGGACCAGGTGCCGGCGGACGTCATCGAGCGCGAGCGGGAGATCTACCGGCAGCAGATGGCCGACCAGAAGAAGCCGCCCCCGGTCCTCGAGAAGATCATCGAGGGCAAGCTCGCCAAGTTCTACGAGGATTCGTGTCTGGTGGACCAGGCCTACATCCGCGACGCGAACGGCAAGCTGCGCGTCGGCGACCTCGTCGCCCAGGTGAGCGCCCAGACCGGCGAGAAGATCGCGGTGCGGCGCTTCGTGCGGTTCCAGGTCGGTGAGTGAGGCGAAGCCCCGTTACAAGCGCATCCTCCTGAAGCTCTCCGGCGAGGCGCTGGCCGGAGAGCAGGGCTACGGCATCGACCCCGCAGTCCTGGAACGGCTCGCCCAAGAGATCCGCACCATCCACGACCTGGCGGTCGAGACCGCCATCGTGATCGGCGGAGGCAACATCTTTCGCGGTCTCCATGCGTCGGCCAACGGCATGGACCGTGCGTCCGCCGACTACATGGGCATGCTGGCGACCGTGATCAACGGGCTCGCGCTCCAGGCGACGCTCGAGCGCGCGGGACTAATGACGCGGTGCCAGTCGGCGCTCGACATGCCGGCGGTCGCCGAGCCGTACATCCGCCGGCGCGCGATCCGGCACCTCGAGAAGCACCGGATCGTCATCTTCGCCGCGGGCACGGGCAACCCGTTCTTCACGACGGACACCGCCGCCGCCCTGCGCGCCGTCGAGGTCGGCGCGGAGATCATCTTCAAGGCCACGAAGGTGGACGGGATCTACACCGCCGATCCGATGGTCGACAGGACGGCGGTCCGGCTTCCGCACGTCACCTACATCGAGGCCCTGAATCGGGGCCTCCGGGTCATGGACACGACGGCCATCACGCTGTGCATGGAGAACAAGCTGCCCATCGGCGTCTTCAATCTGAACATCCCCGGAAACCTCCTGCGCGTCGTCTGCGGGGACCCGGGCGTCGGGTCCTTCGTCAGCGACAGCGCCCCGTCACCGAGGTGAGGCCATGAACACGGCGCAAGCGGTCCAGAAGGATGCCGAGACCCGCATGCAGGGAGCCCTCGATGCGCTGGGCCGCGAGTTCGCCGGCGTGCGGACGGGCCGCGCCAACGCGGCGCTCCTGGAGCACGTGCGCGTCGACTACTACGATACGCCGACCCCGCTCAACCAGGTCGCCAGCGTCTCGGTGCCCGACGCGCGGACGCTGATGATCCAGCCCTGGGACCAGAGCGTGCTGAAGAAGATCGAGCAGGCCATCCAGAAGTCCGACCTCGGTCTGACGCCGGCCAACGACGGCAAGATCATCCGCTTGACGATCCCGCCGCTGAACGAGGAGCGGAGGAAGCAGCTGGCGAAGTCGGTGGGCAAGCTGGCCGAGGACGCGCGCGTCGCGATCCGGAACGTGCGGCGCGAGGCGAAGGAGAAGGTCAAGGCCCTGCTCAAGGACAAGAAGATCTCCGAGGACGACGAGCGGCGGAGCGAGGCGGAGCTCCAGAAGCTCACCGACCGGTCCACCCAGAAGGTCGACGAGCTCCTGAAGAAGAAGGAGCAGGAGATCCTGGAGTTTTGACGGCCGACTCGATCGGCGCGGCCGCGGGCACCGTGGCGGTCGAAGAGGCCGCCCTGCTCGAGGCCATCCGCCAGCAGCCGCTGCCCCGGCACGTCGCCGTGATCATGGACGGGAACGGACGGTGGGCCGGACTCCGCGGCCTTCCCCGCGTGGCGGGCCATCGCGAGGGTGTGAGGGCGGCGCGGGAGACGGTCCGCACCGCGGGCCGCCTCGGCATCGGGTACCTCACCCTCTACGCGTTCTCCTCCGAGAACTGGACCCGGCCGGCGGCCGAGGTGAGCTTTCTCATGCGGCTGCTCGAGAGCTCGGTGGACGAGGAGCTTCCGGGTCTCATCGACAACAACGTCCGGCTTCGCACCCTCGGAGACCTCGCCGCCCTCGACGAGGGCGTGCGCCAGAGCGTCGAGCACGCCGTCCGCGCGACCGAGAGCAACACGGGGCTCACGCTCCTGATCGCGCTCAACTACGGGGCCCGCCGGGAGATGGTGCGAGCGGTTCGGACCCTGGCCGACGGCATCGCGCGGGGCGCCCTCGCCCCCGAGGCGATCGACGAGGGGAGCATCTCGGCCGCGCTCGACACCGCGGGCGTGCCCGACCCCGACCTCCTGATCCGGACGAGCGGTGAGTATCGGCTGTCGAACTTCCTGCTCTGGCAGGTCGCGTACACGGAGCTCCTCGTCCTGCCGACCCTCTGGCCCGACTTCTCCCCTCGGGACCTCTACGGCGCGGTCGCGGAGTACCAGCGCCGCTCTCGCCGGTTCGGGGGCCTGTAGGCGGCGGCCCGGCCGCCGCGTCGCGGAGCCCGTGCTCGCGCAGCGGCTCCTGAGCGCCCTCGTCGGGATTCCGGTCCTCGTCGCCCTCGTCGTCTGGGGGCCGGCCTGGCTGTTCGCGCTCGTCGTCCTCCTGGTCGCCGCCGGCGCCCAGCTGGAGCTGTACGACATGTTCGCCGACGCCGGGGTCGAGGCGGACCGCGCGGCCGGGCTCCTCCTCGGGGCGCTCGTCGTGCTGGCGTTCGCATCGGGCCGACCCGCGCTGCTGCCGCTCGCGCTCTCCCTGGCGGTGATCGTCGTCGTGGCTCTCGGGCTCCGGCGTGACGCGGGGGTCGATCGCGCCTGGGGGGGCGTGACGCTGACGCTTCTCGGCGTCTGCTACTGCGCGTGGCTCCTGGGACACGCCATCTGGCTTCGCGCGCTGCCCGGCGGGCGGATCCTGACGCTGTTTGCGCTCGGAGTCACGTGGTGCGGCGAGTCGGCCGCATTCTTCGTGGGGCGGCGCTTCGGCCGGCGGCCGCTGGCGCCGCGCGTGTCACCGGGCAAGACGGTGGAGGGCGGGGCGGCGCAGATGGTCGTCTCCGTGCTGGCGGCGGTACTGGGCGCCCCGCTCGTGCAGCTCTCGCTCCCCGAGGCCGCCGCCGTCGGCGCGCTCCTGGGAGCCGTCGGCCAGGTCGGCGACCTCAGCGAGTCGTTTCTCAAACGCAGCGCGGGCGCCAAGGACGCCGGCCGCATCATCCCGGGTCACGGGGGACTTCTCGACCGGCTCGACTCCTTGCTCTTCAACGTACCGGCCCTGTATTATTGGCTTTACTTCACCGGAGCGCGCTAAGTGACCGTGAACCAATACCTCGCCGCCTGCCGAGGGATCCACGGGGCGGGGGGTGTGAGGGGAGAGCGGCTGCTCCCTCCGATCTGACTGAGGCGGGACTATCCACGTGAAGACCGTCACCGTGCTGGGAGCGACCGGATCGATCGGTCGCCGGACCCTCGACCTGATCGCGGCGTTTCCCGACCAGTTCCGCGTGGGAGGCCTGGCCGCGCGGGGCTCCGACGTCGCCCTGGTCGCCGAGCAGGTTCGCGCCCACCGGCCGGCCGCGGTGGCCCTCCTCGACTCGGCCGCGGTGGACCGCCTGGCGCGGGAGCTGACGCCGCCGCGACCGGAGCTCCTCGGCGGGCCCGAGGGGCTCGCGGCCATCGCGTCGGACGTCCCCGCGGACGTCGTCGTATCGGCCCTGGTGGGTGCGGCGGGGCTCGTGCCGACGCTGGCCGCGATCCGAGCCGGGCGCACTATTGCCCTCGCCAACAAGGAGACGCTCGTGATGGCGGGGGCGCTGATGACGCGGGCTGCCCGCGAACGCGGCGTGCGCCTGCTTCCGGTCGACTCCGAGCACAGCGCGCTCTTCCAGTGCTTGGCCGGCGCGGCGCCGCGCGAGGTCCGGCGGCTCGTGCTGACGGCGTCGGGCGGCCCCTTCCGCGGGTGGCCCCGTCCGGCTCTCGAAAGCGTGACGGTCGAGCAGGCCCTGCGGCATCCGACGTGGCGGATGGGTGCGAAGATCACGATCGACTCCGCCACGCTCATGAACAAGGGCCTGGAGGTCCTGGAGGCCCACTGGCTGTTCGGCGTTCCGTTCGAGCGGATCGACGTCGTCGTGCACCCCCAGTCGATCGTCCACTCGATGGTAGAGTTCGTCGATCGCTCCATGCTCGGGCAGCTGGGGATGCCCGACATGGGGATCCCGATCCTCTACGCGCTCACGTACCCCGAGCGGCTGCCGTGCCCGGCCCCCGCCCTCGACCTGGTGACGCTCGGCACGCTGACCTTCGAGGCGCCGGATGAGGCGGCGTTCCCGTGCCTCGGGCTGGCCCGCCGCGCGGGGCAGGTGGGTGGCGCGGCTCCGCTGGTCCTGAACGCGGCGAACGAGGTGGCCGTCGCCGGATTCCTCGCGGGCCAGTGCGGCTTCATGGAGGTCCCCCGGCTGATCGCCGACGCCCTCGACACGCACGCCAGCGCGGCGGCCGATGACCTGGAGGCCTGTCTCGCCCTCGACGGGGTGGTGCGGCGGTCGACCGAGGCCGCCCTCGGCGGCATCCCCGCCGGATCGGTGCGCAGCTGATGAGCCGGGACGTGAGGCGCTCCACCCGGATGCTGACCCTGTCGACGGGGACCCTGCTCCTCGCCGACGGATCGCTCGGCAGCCTGCTTCTGGGCGGGGCGCTCGACTACGTCGTGAGCGCCGCGGTGGCCCTCGGGGCGCTGATTTTCATTCACGAGCTGGGGCATTTCCTGGTGGCGAAGGCGATGGGCGTCGGCGTCGAGCGGTTCTCGCTCGGCTTCGGGCCCCGGATCTTCTCGTTCCGGCGCGGGGAGACCGAGTACTGCGTGTCGATCGTGCCGCTCGGCGGCTACGTGAAGATGACCGGCGAGGAGGCCACGGGGGAGGACGCGATCCACCCCACGACCGAGGCGCCCTCGGCGGATCCGACCAAGTCGTTCTCGACGAAGCCCCTCTGGGCCCGGGGGCTGATCGTCTTCGCGGGGCCGGGGATGAACTTCGTCCTCGCGGCGGCGATCTTCTCCGTCGTGTTCGCCGTCGTCGGGGTGCCCGTCCTCGACCCGACGATCGGGCGGGTGACGCCGGACTCGGCGGCCGCGCAGGCCGGGCTCCATCCCCGCGACCAGGTCGCCGCGATCGACGGGAAGCCGGTCGAGCACTGGGGCGAGATCGAGGAGGCGGTAACCCGCTCCAACGGGCGTCCGCTGGCGCTCGCCATCGTGCGGGACGGCGTCCGCCAGGACGTCACCGTCACCCCGCGCAAGGTCCCGGTGCGCACACCGTTCAACGAGCCGGCGGAGGCCTGGAGCATCGGCGCGCGTCCCTACCTCCCGCCGGTCGTCGGCGAGGTGCGTCCGGGCATGCCGGCGGCCGAGGCGGGGCTCCAGCCGCGCGACCGCGTGGTCGCGCTCAACGGTCAGCCGATCGAGACGTGGGACGAGCTCGCCGAGATGATCTCGACCCGGGCCGACGAGACCCTGACGCTCCGGATCGAGCGCGGGGGCTCCCGGATGGATGTGACGGTCACCCCGCGGGTGGAGGTCGAGCGCGACGCACTCGGCAAGGAGACCAAGGTCGGGCGCATCGGCATCGCCACCGCGACCTCTCAGTCCTTCAAGCGGTCGGACCCCTTGACGGCCTTCGGGCGGGGCGTAGCGCGGACCTGGGACGTCACCGCCATCACCGTCGTGTCCATCTGGAAGCTCGTGACCGGGACGATCCCGGCCTCGAACATCGGGGGACCGCTCCAGATCAGCATGGTGGCCGGGCAGCAGGCGCAGCAGGGGCTCGTCTCGTACGCGTTCTTCGTCGCCCTGATCAGCGTCAACTTGGCGATCCTCAACCTCCTTCCGGTCCCGATGCTGGACGGCGGCCACCTTCTGTTCTTCGCGATCGAGGCCGTGCTGGGGCGGCCGCTCTCCCTTCGCAAGCGTGAGATCGCCCAGCAGATCGGGCTCGCGCTGCTGCTCCTGCTCATGGTATTCGCGCTGTTCAACGATCTGACGCGGCTGCTCCCGCCCGTCGGCAAGCTGTTCCGGTAGGGCGATGGGCCAGTACCAGCAGCACGTCTTCGTCTGCACGACCGGCAGCACGTGCCCGACCCAGGCGGACACTGAGGCGTTCGTCAAGCTGATGCGCGCCGAGATCGCGAAGGCGAGCCTCCACCAGGAGATCCGGATCAACAAGTCCGGCTGCTTCTCCCAGTGCGGGAACGGCCCGATGATCGTGGTCTACCCCGAGAACGTCTGGTACTCGGGCGTCCGGGCGGAGGACGTGCCGGAGATTGTCCAGTCCCACCTGATCGGCGGCAAGCCCGTCGAGCGGCTTCTCTACCGCCCGGGGAAGCCGGGCCCGAACGTCGTCGGCAAGGCGTCGCACTGACCTCCGCGGCGGCCCGCTCCGCCCCGCCCTGATCCGAGGGAGCTAGGCCATGCGCTGGACCACGTCGTTCATCCCGACCCTCCGGGAGGACCCGGCCGACGCCGAGGCGCAGAGCCACCGGCTCATGGTGCGCGCCGGCCTCGTGCGGCAGCTGACCGCGGGCGTCTACGTGTACCTGCCCCTCGGCCAGCGCGCCATCGACAAGGTCAATGCCATCATCCGGGAAGAGATGAACGCAGTCGGGGGCCAGGAGATCACGATGCCGGTGCTCCACCCCGCGGAGCTCTGGCAGCAGTCGGGCCGGTGGTACGACATCAAGGACGAGATGTTCCGGCTCAAGGATCGCCACGGCCGCGACATGTGCCTCGGCATGACCCACGAGGAGGTCGTCGCCTGGCTCGCCGCCAAAGAGATCCGGTCGTACCGGGAGCTTCCGCAGGTCTGGTACCAGATCCAGACGAAGGAGCGGGACGAGGCGCGGCCCCGCTCGGGCGTCCTCCGGACGCGCGAGTTCTGGATGAAGGACGCCTACACGCTGGATGCCGACGACGCCGGGCTCGACGCGGCCTACGAGAAGCAGAAGGAAGCCTACGTCCGGATCTTCCGGCGGGCCGGGCTCACGTTCCATGTGGTGGAGTCCGACGTCGGCATGATGGGTGGCGCCGGCGCCCACGAGTTCATGGCCCCCAGCGCGGCCGGGGAGGACGAGATCGCGCGCTGCCCGTCGTGCGGCTACGCCGCCAACGTGGAGCTCGCCCGGTCCCGGCCTCCGGGGACGCCGTTTCCCAACGACGCGCGCGAGGAGGTGGCCACTCCGGGGGTCCGGACCATCGCCGAGGTGTGCCAGCTGCTCGGGGTCGAGCCGGCCCAGACGATCAAGAGCCTGCTCTACGTCGGCCCGGACGGTCCGGTCCTCGCGCTCGTCCGCGGCGACCAGCAGCTGCACGAGAAGAAGCTGGCCCGACTCCTTGGCGGAGAGGTCCGCGCGGCGCATCCCGACGAGGTCCGCGGGGCGCTGGGCGCGCCGGTCGGCTCCGTGGGCCCGGTAGGCGCGCCGGTGCCGGTCGTGGCGGACGAGGCGCTGGGCGAGGGCGTGTACGTGACCGGCGCCAATCGAGAGGGCGTGCATCTCCGCGGCGTCCGTCCCGGTCGAGACTTCGCGGCCCGGCCCGCCGACCTGCACGTCGCCCAGGCCGGAGACGCCTGTCCCACGTGCGGCGCGCCGCTCGCCGTCGAGCGCGTGATCGAGGTCGGGAACATCTTCAAGCTCGGGACGCGGTACTCGGCGAAGCTCGGCGCGACGTACCTCGACGAGCAGGGCCAGGCTCACCCGATCGTCATGGGGTCCTACGGCATCGGCCCGGCCCGGATCGTCGCCTCGGCGATCGAGCAGCGTCACGACGCGGACGGCATCGTGTGGCCCTGGTCGATCGCGCCCGCCCAGATCCATCTCCTGCCGGTCAACCCGAAGCAGCCGGCTGTGCGGGAGATGGCGGAGCGGCTCTACCGCGAGCTGGGCTCGGCGGGGTTCGAGACGATCCTGGACGACCGCGACGAGCGGCCCGGCGTGAAGTTCAAGGACGCTGACCTCCTCGGTCTCCCCATCCGGGTGACGGTCGGCGCCCTCCTGACCCGGGAAGGCAAGGTCGAGGTGCGAGCACGGCGAGATCGTCAGGACGTCGCGGTCGCGCCGGACGGTGTGGTGGCGACCGTCCGGGACCTCGGCGGGAAGCTCGCCGCCGACTTCTAGCGCCTCGAAGGGCCGAGGGGTTCCTCGACCCTTCATATCGGGGTATACTAAGCGGCTGACTCAAAGTGGGCCCAGCCCACTTTTTTGTTCGTGTCTGGTCGATGCGCGCGGATCGAGGAGGCGGCGGGTGACGAAGGGCACGGGTCTGGCCGGAGTGGAGACGGCGGTCGAGACCGTCGTACTGCCCGCCGTCGAGGCCCACGGCCTGACCCTCGTCGATCTAGAGATCCGCGGCAACGGCCGGCGGATGGCGGTGCGGATCTACGTCGACAAGCCCGGAGGCGTCACGATCACCGATTGCCAGGAGCTCTCGCACGAGGTCGGGGACCTGATCGACGTCTCGAACCTCGTCCCGACGAGCTACGACCTGGAGGTCTCGTCCCCGGGGCTCGACCGCGAGCTGCGCAAGGACCGCGAGCTTCGCTGGGCCGTCGGGCGGCGCGTGCGGCTCTGGACGCGGGAGCCGGTGGACGGTCATCGCGAACTCTCGGGGCGGCTCACGGTGGTCGACGAGTCGGCGCTGACCCTCGCCACCCCAGACGGCCCCGGTCGCGTTCCGCGGAGCCTCGTCGCCAAAGCGCGCCTGGAGATGGAGCCGCAGGGCTCCGCCTGATCGAGATTGCTATGAACCGGGAGCTCAAGCTGGCCATCGAGCAGGTCGGACGCGAGAAGGGGATCCCGACCGAGGTCCTCTTCGAGGCGCTGGAGTCCGCCCTGCTGTCGGCCTCCAAGCGGACGATGGGTATCGGCGACAACACGCGCCTCACGCTGGACCGGGAGACCGGGGCGATCCGGGTCTTCGCCGAGAAGCGCGTCGTCGAGAAGGTGACTGACCCGAATCTCGAGATGGGCCTCGACGAGGCGCGGCGGCGAAAGCCGGGCGCGCAGCTCGAGGACCTGATCGAGGTCGATCTCGAGATGAAGGAGCTCGGCCGGATCGCCGCCCAGACGGCCAAGCAGGTGATCCTGCAGCGGGTGCGCGAGGCCGAGCGCCAGGGCATCTTCTCCGAGTACAAGGATCGCGAGGGCACCCTTGTGCGCGCGCTCGTGCACCGGATCGAGAAGCGGACCGTGATCCTGGACATGGGCCGAACGGAGGCCGTGCTGCCCGAGCGGGAGCAGATCCCGGGCGAGCGGTACATGGCCGGGGACCGCGTGCGGGCGTACATCATGGAGGTCCGGAACACGCCCAAGGGCCCGCAGGTCGTGCTCTCCCGCGCGCACCCCGGGTTCCTCACGCGCCTCTTCGAGACCGAGATCCCGGAGATCGCCGAGGGAATCGTGCAGGTGCGGGGCGCGGCGCGAGAGCCGGGGGAGCGAGCCAAGCTGGCGGTGGCGTCGACCAAGCGCGACATCGACCCGATCGGCGCGTGCGTTGGGCTCCGTGGCACCCGGATCCAGGTAATCGTCAAGGAGCTGCGGGGCGAGAAGATCGACATCATCGAGTGGTCGGACGACCCAGCCACGCTCGTCTCGCGCGCGCTCTCGCCGGCCAAGGTGAGCTCGGTCACGATCACCGGGGAGGGCGAGGAGCGGTTCGCGCAGGTGGTCGTGCCGGACAGCCAGCTCTCGCTCGCCATCGGCAAGAAGGGCCAGAACGCCCGGCTCGCCGCGAAGCTCACCGGGCTGCGCGTGGACGTGAAGAGCGAGTCCGAGCTGGCGGAGGAGCGTCGCCGTCTCGAGGAGGAGCGGGCGGGGGGCCTGGCCGCGTTCGCCGAGATCGCGGAGATCGGGGCCGAGCTGACGCCGCGCGTCGTGGAGCACGGCCTCTATTCCCCCGCGCGGGTTCAGGCGGCGGGGCTCGTGCTTCTGCGCGAGGCGCTCGGCGACCAGGCCGAGCGGGCGGAATCGATCCTCGCGGCCGTGGAGGCCTGGCTCGGTGCCCGGGCCGCGGAAGCCGCCGAGGCCGAGGCGGCCGCTCGTGTGGCGCCCGTCGTCGAGGCCGTGTCCGCGGAGCCGGACCCGGGAGAGGGGTCGGACCGATGAGCCCGCGCGTGCCGGTCCGGACCTGTCTCGGCTGCCGGCGAGCCCGGCCCCAGGCGGAGCTGCTTCGGCTCGTCCGGACGGCGGACGGGCGCGTCGAGCCGGACCCCGGGCGGCGGGGACGGGGGCGCGGGGCCTATCTGTGCCGGCGTGAAGCGTGTCTGTCGGAGTGCGTGCGGCGGGGTCGCTGGCCCCAGGCGTTCCGAGTCCCGGTGGTCGCGACCCCCGAGGTCGTGGCGCAGCTGCGGGGGCTCCTGAGCCAGGGGCAGGAGGCTCTTGAGATCGGTCGAAAGGGGTAGCTGATATGGCCGGGAAGACCCGGGTCCACGAGCTGGCAAAGGAGCTCGGTGTCGCGCCGAAGCTCATCATCGACCAGCTCCATGGCATGGGCTACAAGGAGCAGAGCTCGGCGAGCGCCATCGATGACGCGCTGCTCACGACCCTTCGGGAGGCGCTTGGCGAGAAGGCGGCCGAGTACTCCCGGAAGGAGTTGGAGCGCATCGAGTCCGAGCGCGTCGCGACGCAGCGGGCCAAGATCGAGGCGGCCAAGGCCTCCGCCGCCAAGGCCGCAAGGACGAGGGCCAAGAAGGCCGCCGAGGCAGCCAAGGCGGCAGTTGGCAAGGCGAAGGGGTCCGCCAAGGCGAAGGCGCCTACGAAGGCCGCCCAGCTGGCGGCCGCCGCCAAGGCCAAGGCCGCGGCTCCCCCCAAGATCGAGAAGGCCGCGGCGCTGGCGGAAACTGGCACTCCGGTCGTCGCTCCAGCGGCGGCCGCTGCGGCTCCGGCCGCCCAGGTCCAGTCGCCGCCGGTGGCCCCGCCGGTCCGCCCGGCGCCGGTCGAGAAGCCGGCCGCCGCCAGGCCTCCCGTGGTGCACGAGCGGCCGGCGGCCGCGGGCGTCGCCCCACCGCGGCCGACGGAGCCGGTGGCGCCCGCCGCTCGCGAGACGGCGCCGTCCGAGCCGGCCCGGCCCGCGGAGAAGGTCGAGCCGATCCGCCCGAAGATCGTGGAGCCGGCCAAGCCGGCCACCGACGGCAAGGTGGCCCCGGTCAAGCCTCGGCGCGAGGAGCCGGCGGCGGCCAAGCCCGAGCGCGTCGTGGCCCCCGCCGCGGCCGTCGAGAAGGCCCCGGTGCCGGCGGAGCCGCTCGCCGCGCCCGAGGTCGAGCAGCCGGCGGCCGCGGCGGCGCCGGCGGCCCCCGTGCCCGAAGCCGGGCCGCGGGAGATCCTCCGGCTCCCCGAGACGGTCACGGTCTCCGAGCTGGCGGAGCGGATGGGCCGGAAGATCGGCGAGGTCATCCGCGAGCTCGTCGGCATGGGCGTGATGGCGACCATCAACCAGCCGCTCGATACCGACAAGGTGAAGGCGGTCGCCGCCCGGTTCGGCTTCGACGCGGACATGCGCTCGGCCGAGGAGCGTGACCTGGTCGAGGAAGAGCTCGACCCGAGCCAGCTCCAGCCCCGCTCGCCCGTCGTCACGGTCATGGGGCACGTCGACCACGGGAAGACGTCGCTGCTCGACATGATCCGGAAGACGCGCGTCACGGAGCAGGAGTTCGGCGGCATCACCCAACACATCGGGGCCTACCAGGTGGAGACCAGCCACGGCAAGGTCACGTTCCTGGACACACCGGGCCACGAGGCCTTCACCGCGATGCGAGCTCGGGGCGCCCAGGCCACCGACATCGTGATCCTGGTGGTGGCCGCCGACGACGGCGTCATGCCCCAGACGGTGGAGGCGATCAACCACGCCAAGGCGGCAACCGTGCCCATCATCGTCGCGGTCAACAAGGTGGACAAGGCCGACGCGAACCCGGATCGCGTCAAGCAGGAGCTCGTGAACCACGGGCTCGTCCCGGAGGAATGGGGCGGCCAGACGATCTTCGTCAACACGTCGGCCAAGAAGGGTACGGGGGTCGAGCAGCTCCTCGAGATGACGGCGCTCCAGGCCGAGGTGATGGAGCTGAAGGCCAACCCGAATCGCGCCGCCCGCGGGGTCGTCGTCGAGTCCAAGCTCGACCGCGGCCGGGGTCCGGTGGCCACCGTGCTCATCCAGCAGGGGACCCTTCACGAGGGCGACATCGTCGTGGTCGGTCAGCACTACGGGAAGGTCCGGGCCATGTTCAACGACCGGCGCCAGCGCGTGAAGACAGCCGGCCCCGTCGATCCCGTCGAGATGCTCGGCCTGTCCGGCGTGCCGTCGGCGGGGGACATCCTTCGCTCGGTCGACGAGGAGCGGAAGGCGCGCCAGATGGCCATGCGGCGTCACGAGCAGGAAAAGAAGGTCACCGTCAGCGCCCGGGTGACCCTGGCCGACCTCCACAAGCAGATCGAGACGGGCGAGGTCAAGGAGCTCCGGGTCATCCTGAAGGGCGACGTGGACGGCTCGGTCGAGGCCCTGCAAGACGCGCTCGAGCGTCTGTCCACGGACGAGATCAAGGTCCGGGTGATCCACGGCGCGGTCGGGACCATCACCGAGACCGACGTCATGCTGGCCTCGGCGTCGAACGCGATCATCATCGGCTTCACCGTGAAGCCGGAGCCGAAGGCGGTGCAGCAGGCGCAGGCCGAGCGGGTGGACATCAAGACCTACAACGTCATCTACGAGGCCATCAACGACGTGAAGGCAGCGCTCGCCGGGATGCTCCCCCCGATCATCCGCGAGGTTCCGCTCGGCAAGGCGCAGGTGCGGATGCTCTTCCCGATCAAGGACGTCGGCACGATCGCCGGGTCCTTCCTGTCGGAGGGCAAGGCGACCCGCAACGCGAAGCTCCGGGTGGTGCGGGGCGGCCGCGTCGCCGGGGAGGGCCAGGTCACCTCGCTGAAGCGATTCAAGGACGACGCCCGCGAGGTCATCCAGGGTCAGGAGTGCGGGATCGGCGTCGGCAGCCTGGACGTTCAGGTCGGCGACGTGCTGGAGCTCTACACGACGGAGGAGGTCGCGCGGACGCTCTAGCGGGGGGCCGTCCAGACGACGCCCGTGGTCCAGGTCGCGCTCGGTCTCGTGGAGCTGCACCTTGGCGAGGTCGACTCGCTCAAGGGCAAGCGTCACGTCCTCCGGGGCATGAAGGAGAAGGTCAAGCACCGCTTCAACGTGTCGATCGCCGAGGTCGACCACGGGGACCTCTGGCAGCGCGCGACGCTGGCGGTGGCGTGCGTGGCGAACGACGCGCGGCTGGCGAACGAGGTCGTCTCCAAGGCGGTCAACTACATCGAGTCCCTTTCCGACGGCGCGATCATCGACGTGCGCGTCGAAGTGCTGTGACCCCATGAGACTTCAACGGGTGAACCAGCTGATCCGGGAGGAGATCTCCCATCTCATCCAGCGCGAGCTGAAGGACCCCCGTCTCGGCTTCGTGACCGTCACGGAGGTGGACGTTGCCAAGGACCTCCGGACCGCCAAGGTCTACGTGAGCGTGCTCGGCTCCGAGGCCGACTGGCAGGCCTCGCTCCAGGCCCTCGAGAGCGCCCGCGGGTTCATCCGGAACTGGCTGGTCCCGCGGCTCCGCATGAGGGCCGTCCCGCATCTCACGTTCCACCCGGACCGCTCGATGGCCCACGCCGCCCACATCCAGACGGTGCTCGAGGGGCTTCGGGCCGAGGAGCGGCCGTCCGGGGAGCCCGGACCGGAGACGCCGGCGTGAGCCTCGTTCCCGCGGAGGTCCTGGACGCGATCGAGCGGGGGCGGCGCGTGCTGCTCTTCGCCCACGTCTACCCCGACGGGGACGTGCTGGGGTCGCAGCTCGGGCTCGGCCTCGCGCTCAGGGCGGGGGGCCGGTCGGTCACCTTCGCGTGCGCGCATCCCGTCCCGGACCCATTCCCCTTCCTGCCCGGCGCGGCCGACGTCCAGCAATGGAAGACGGGCCGGAACGAGTTCGACCTGGTCGTCGCGCTCGACTGCCCGGACCCCGGGCGGCTCGGCGGCCTCCTCGACGGGTCCCGGGGTCCCGGGGCGCGGGTGCTCAACATCGACCACCACGGGGACAACCGCCGCTACGGCGACGTCAACTGGGTGGACACGCGAGCGGCCGCCACCGGAGAGATGGTCTACGACCTCATCGAGGCCGCCGGCCTTCCGCTGACGTCCGACGTCGCGGTGAACCTCTACACGGCGATCGTCACCGACACGGGCTCGTTCCGCTACTCGAACACCACGCCGAAGACCTTCCGCGTGGCGGCGCGCCTGGTGGAGGCCGGCGTCGATCCAGCCCACGTGGCGACGACGGTCTACGAGACGCGCCAGCTGAGCGGGCTGCGCGTCCTGGGCCAGGTGCTACAGGGCATCGAGACCGACGCCGACGGCGAGATTGCCTGGCTGGTGATCGACCGCGCGCTGGCCGGTTCGCCCGACCTGCCGGAGGCCGAGGAGTTCGTGAACTACCCCCGCTCGGTGCGCACGGCCAAGGTGGCGGTCCTCTTCCGCGAGCTCCCGGACAGCGTCAAGGTGAGCCTCCGCGCGAAGGGCGAGGTGAACGTGGCCCGCATCGCGGCCCGCCTCGGCGGCGGGGGCCACCCGAACGCGGCGGGCCTGATCCGGCCGGGCAGCCTGGCTGACGCGAAGGCCGCGGTGCTGGGCGCCGTCCGGGAGGCGCTCGCCGGCCGCCGGTGAGCCCACCGGCCGACACGGGACGCCGCGGGCCGGCACGAGGCGTCACACGCCGCCACAGGCCGAAGGCCCTCGAAAAGGCCATCGGACAAGGCCGTCGCGCAAGGCCCTTCGACCAAGACGGCGGATCAGGATCGTCCGATCAGTCCCCGGCGCGACCAGGACAGCCCAGTGAGCGCTGAGCCTTCGGGACCGCGGCGGCATCCGTCGCCGATCGTCTCTGACGGTCTCCTGCTCACCGACAAGGGTCCCGGCGTCACATCGTTCCAGGTCGTCGCGCATCTTCGCCGGACGCTCCACGTCCCCAAGGTCGGCCACGGAGGCACGCTCGACCCCATGGCGACGGGACTGCTCCCCATCCTCCTGGGCGAGGCGACGAAGCTCACCGGACATCTCCAGGGTCAGGACAAGGAGTACCTCGCCACCATCCGCCTCGGCGTCGCGACGGACACACTCGACGCGACCGGCGCCGTGACCAGCGAGCGGCCGGTTCCGCCCCTGACGGCCGACGACGTTCGCGCGGCGCTCAGTAGGTTCGTCGGCGACATCGAGCAAATCCCGCCGATGTACTCGGCCCTCCACGCGGGCGGGCGGCGCCTCCACGAGCTCGCCCGGGCCGGGATCGCGGTCGAGCGGGCGCCGCGGCGGGTCCGCGTCCACGCCTTCGACCTGATCGAGTGGGCCACGCCCCGCCTGCGCGTTCGCGTGGAGTGCGGGTCGGGCACGTACGTGCGGAGCCTGGCGGCGGACGTCGGGGAGACCCTCGGATGCGGGGGCCACGTCGAGGCGCTCAGGCGCACGCGCGTCGGGCCCCTCCGGCTCGAGGACGCCGTCCCGTGGGCGGCGATCCAGGAGGGCAATCCCGCGACGCTGGCCGCCGCCATTCTCCCTCCCGACCGCGCCGTCCTGCACCTGCCCGCCGTGCGCCTGTCACCGGAAGCCGGCGAGCGGCTGGCCCACGGCCAGCGCGTGGCCGTGTCCACGCTGGTCCACGTCGATGCGCCGTCGGAGCCGGTCCCGTGCCGCGTGTACTCCGGCGAGACCTTCCTCGGGATCGGCGAGCTCTCGCGCGACGGGCTCCGCCCCCTGCGCCTCGTCCATGCAGATCGTTCGCGGCCTCGACCAGTATCGTCCTGACGCGCCGCCCAGCGCGGTGGCCCAGGGGACGTTCGACGGCATCCACCTGGGGCACCAGGCGGTCATCCGCACCGCCGTCGGGCGGGCGCACGTCCTCGGCATCCGGCCGGTCGCCGTGACGTTCGATCCGAACCCCTTGGCCGTTCTCCGTCCGGCCGACGCGCCACCCGAGCTCCTTCCCCTCGACGAGCGGCTCGAGCGCATCGCCGAGCTCGGTCCGGAGGTGTGTCTCGTCATCCCCTTCACGGCTGAGTTCTCGCGGGTCGAGGCCGAGACCTACGTGCGGGACGTCCTGTTGGGCCTGCTCCGGGCCAGGGAGATCGTCGTCGGCTTCAACCACGCGTTTGGCCGGGGCGCTCGCGGCACGCCGGAGCTCCTCCGGCGGCTGGCCGAGCCCGGGGGAGTCGTCGTCCACGTCGTGGACCCCCTCCTCGTCGACGGGATCGCCGTCTCCTCGACCGCGATCCGCGAAGCCCTTCGTGACGGGGACGTCCGGCGTGCGGCCAGTCTCCTCGGCCGCCCGTACCGTGTTGCGGGCGTCGTGGCGCGCGGCGCCGCGCGCGGGCGGACCCTCGGATTCCCGACCGCCAACCTCGCCGCGGCGCCGGGGTTGCTCCTCGCGAACGGGGTGTACGCGGCTCAGGCCGCCTGGGATGGGCAGTCCGCGGCGGCGGTCGTCAACGTCGGGGTCCGGCCCACCGTGGACGGCGCGACGCGCCTCGTGGAAGCCCACCTCCTCGACATCGCCCCGGACCTCTACGGGCGACGCCTGACGCTGGCCTTCCTCGACCGGATACGCGACGAGCGGCGATTCGACTCGCTCGAGGCGCTCCGCGCCCGGATCGCGGAGGACGTTGCGACCGCGCGGCAGATGCTGGGGCCCGCCTCCTGATCAGCGCTCGGATGATGCCCTGGCAAATCCCGGTACGGTGTACACGTCAGAGATCCCCTCCGGGAGCATCGAAGATCCGATCATGCAGGTCATCGCTGGCGCGATTCGCATGCTGGCTGACTTGATCACCCTCCGGTGGCTCCGGTCTCGGACTGCTGCGCCAGACTGAAGCACAAGGGAATCGGCGCGTCGGTTGCATGCCGTCACGTCGCGTGATACGATGCGTGGCGTTGAAACGGAGTGCCTTAGCGTGTGGGGAACCGTCCCAAGGGTGCAGTACACGGCCTGCACCAGGGGTGGCGATTGGGGGGCTGGGCCCCCCGGAGGAGGACCCGAGCCATGTCCGTGCCTGCCGACCGGAAGAAGGCGCTGATCGACGGATACCGGCGCCACGAAGGCGACACCGGCTCACCCGAGGTGCAGATCGCGCTCCTCACGGAGCGGATCAACGGCCTGACCGAGCACTTCAAATCCCACGTCAAGGACCACCACTCCCGCCGCGGACTGCTGCGCCTCATCGGGCAGCGCCGCGGTCTCCTCGAATCCCTCAAGCGCACCGAAATCGAGAGCTACCGCCAGATCCTCGAGAAGCTCGGGCTTCGGCGGTAGGTCCCGGCAGCGCCGGGAGCAGTCTCGTAGGGCCCGGGGGGAACGTGACCTTCCGGGCAGTGGCCGGTGGGGTGGGCTCGACCGTGTGGCCCGCTGTGTCCGGCACGAAAGGTTGGCAACGACATGGCAGCAGCTCATTCCACCCAGGTTGAGATCGGTGGGCGGAAGCTCACTCTCGAGACCGGACGCGTCGCGAAGCAGGCCGACGGGTCGGTCCTGGTCCGCTACGGCGACACGGTGGTCCTCGCGACCGTCGTGGCCGCGCGGTCAGCGACGGAGGGGCAGGACTTCTTTCCCCTCAGCGTCGACTATCGCGAGCGCGCCTACGCCGGCGGGCGCATCCCCGGCGGCTTTTTCAAGCGCGAGGGGCGACCGGCCGAGAAGGAGATCCTCACCTCCCGGCTGATCGACCGCCCGCTCCGCCCGCTCTTCCCGAAGGGCTTCAAGAACGAGATCCAGCTGATCGCGCTCGCGATCTCCTCGGATCAGGAGAACGATCCCGGCATCCTGGCGATGAACGGCGCGTCGGCCGCGGTGCTGGTCGCCGGGCTTCCATTCCTCGGTCCCTTCGGCGCCGTCCGGATCGGGCACATCGACGGCCGGCTGGTCGTGAATCCGGCCTTCGACGACCTCGAGCGAAGCACGCTGGATCTGGTGGTGGCCGCGACCGAGGACTCGGTGATGATGGTCGAGGCGGGAGCCCGGGAGGTATCCGAGGACACCTTCATCGAGGCCATCGCCCTCGCGCACGACGAGTGCCGGGCGCTGGTGAGGGTCCAGCGGGCCCTGGCCCAACTGACGGGCAAGCCGCGCTGGGAGTTCGACGCTGCCGCTCACCAGGATCCCGCGCTCGAGGTGCAGGTCCGGGACGCGGCTCGCGGCCGGATCCGAGACGTCGTCCGGATCCCCGAGAAGGCGCAGCGCGCGCAGGGGCTGACGAAGCTGGCCCAGGACGTCATCGCGGCGGTCGACCCCGACGGGGTCCGGAAGGTGAAGGTCCGCGAGTACCTCGACAAGCTCGAGAAGCAGGAAGTCCGGCGGATGGTCCTGGAGGACGGCGTCCGCATCGACGGTCGCAAGTCCACCGAGACGCGGGCGATCAGCGCGGAGGTGTCGTTCCTGCCCCGCACCCACGGCTCGGCGCTCTTCACGCGCGGTGAGACCCAGGCGCTGGTCGCCGCGACGCTCGGGACCAAGCAGGACGAGCAGCGAGTCGAGTCCCTCGAGGGCGAGACGACCAAGCCGTTCATGCTCCACTACAACTTCCCGTCGTTCAGCGTGGGCGAGATCCGCCGGTTCGGCAGCCCCGGGCGCCGGGAGATTGGCCACGGGGCGCTCGCCGAGCGCTCGGTGCTGCCGGTCCTGCCGCCGCGCGAAGGCTTCCCGTACACGCTCCGGATCGTGTCGGACATCCTCGAGTCGAACGGCTCATCCTCGATGGCGACGGTGTGCGGCGCCTCGCTGGCCCTCATGGACGCCGGCGTGCCGATCAAGGCGCCGGTGGCGGGCATCGCCATGGGGCTGATCAAGGAAGGCGAGCGCTACGCGATCCTGACCGACATCATGGGCACCGAGGACCACTACGGCGACATGGACTTCAAGGTCGCCGGGACGGCCGAGGGCATCACTGGACTCCAGATGGACATCAAGGTCGCCGGCGTGTCCCGCGAGATCATGGCCACGGCCCTCCGCCAGGCGCGCGAGGCGCGGCTCTTCGTCCTGTCGCGCATGCGCGAGGCGATCGCGGCGCCGCGGCCCGAGCTGCCGCCGCACGCGCCGCGCTTCGTGACGATCCGGATCCGGCCTGAGAAGATCCGCGAGGTGATCGGGCCAGGGGGCAAGGTGGTCCGGGGCATCCAGGACCAGACCGGCGTCAAGGTGGACATCGAGGACGACGGGAAGGTCACGCTCTTCGGCGCCGACGCGCGCATGGTCCAGCAGGCCATGGACATCATCCAGGGGATCTGCAAGGAGGCCGAGGTCGGCCGCCTCCACCTCGGCAAGGTCAAGAAGGTGGTCGACTTCGGCGCCTTCGTGGAGATCATGCCCGGCGCCGAAGGGCTCCTTCACATCTCCCAGATCGCCGAGGAGCGGACGCGGCGCGTCGAGGACGTCCTGCGCGAGGGCGACATGGTTCTCGTCAAGGTCATCGAGGTCGACCCGTCCGGCAAGATCCGGCTCTCGAGGCGCGCCGCGCTGAAGGATCCGGAGGCCGCCTCGGTCGGCGCGGAGCATCTGACCGGGCAGCCCGACGCGAGCGCCCCGGAGGCGGTGGGTGGCGGTCGCGGGGATCGCGGCGGGGACCGCGAGCGTGGCGACCGGGGGCGCGGTGGGCACCGGTACCGGGACTGACGGCAGTCCTGCGGGGCCCGTGTGATCGCCCTCCCGACGAGCGTGGAGGGCGAGTACCGCAAGACGATCCTCCCCAACGGGATCCGGCTCGTCACCGAGTGGATTCCGCACGTCCGATCGGTCGCGGTCGGCGTGTGGGTGGACACGGGGAGCCGCTACGAGCCCGCCGACCTGGGCGGGATCTCTCACTTCATCGAGCATCTGGTCTTCAAGGGCACCGAGTCCCGCACGGCGGAGGACATCGCCCGCGCGGTCGACTCGGTCGGTGGCCAGATGGACGCGTTCACCACGAAGGAGCACACCTGCTTCTACGTGACGGTGCTCGACGAGCACCTGCCGCTCGCGGCTGAGCTCCTGGCCGACGTGCTCCTCCATCCCCGGTTCGACGCCGGGGACATCGAGCGTGAGAAGACGGTTGTCCTCCAGGAGTTCGGGATGGTGGAGGACACACCGGACGACATCATCCACGACCTCTTCTCCGAGCGAGTCTGGCCGCAGCATCCGCTCGGCCGCGCGATCCTGGGGGAGCGGAAGGTGGTGCAGGGGCTCGATCGCGACACCCTGCTGCGCTACTTCCGCGTGGAGTACTGCCCGGAGCGCATCACGATCGCCGCCGCCGGCCACGTCCGCCACGAGGAGCTCGTGCAGCTCCTGGGCAGCCGGTTCATGGACTTCCGGCAGACCCGCGTGCCGCGGGTGGCCGACTCGCCCCTCATGGCGACGAGCCTCGATCTGGTGGAGCGGCCGCTCGAGCAGGTCCACTTCGTGCTGGGGGGCCCGGGCCTCGAGCAGGACGCGCCCGAGCGCTACACGCTGTACCTCCTGAACACCGTTTTCGGCGGCAGCATGTCCTCGCGCCTGTTCCAGGTGGTGCGCGAGCGCGAGGGCCTCGTCTATTCCATTCATTCGGGCAACGTGGCCTTCCGCGACGCCGGGCTCTTCTACGTGTACGCGGGCACGGAGCCCGCGCACTTCCGGCGGGTCGTTGACCTGACGCTCAAGGAGCTGCGGTCGCTGCGCGCGGACGGGGTCACGGCCGACGAGCTCCGGCGGGCCAAGGACCACCTGAAGGGCAGCCTGATGCTCTCGCTCGAGTCGACCGGGAGCCGCATGACCCGGATCGCCAAACAGGAGCTCTACTTCCGGCGGCCGTTCACGCTTGACGAGATCCTCGCCGACATCGAGCGGGTGACCGTGCAGGACGTGAAGGCCCTGGGGGAGCGCCTCCTCGCCGAGCCGCTGTCGCTGGTCGCGCTCGGTCCCAAGGGCCCCGACCTCCGGCTTCCCGACGGGGTCCAGCTCTGAAGCCGGCCGTTCCGTGATCCCGCGCTACACGCGTCCCGAGATGGGCGCGCTCTGGGGCGACGACGCCCGGTACGCGCGCTGGCTCCGGGTGGAGCTGGCGGTGTGCGAAGCCTGGGCGCGCCGTGGCGTCGTCCCCGCCGACGCCCTCGCGCGGATCCGCGAGCGGGCGCGAGTGGATGCCGGCCGCATCGCGGAGATCGAGACCCGGGTGCGCCACGACGTCATCGCCTTCCTCACCGACCTCGAGGGCTCGATCGGGGCGGACTCGCGGTTCGTCCACGTGGGGCTGACCTCGTCGGACGTGGTGGACACGGCCCTGGCGCTGGCCCTCGTCGAGGCCACGGACCGCCTGATCGCCGGGGTGGACCGCCTGCGCGAGAGCCTCCGGCGCCTCGCCCTGCGCCACCGGGACACCCTCACCGTCGGGCGGACCCACGGGGTCCACGCGGAGCCGACGACGTTCGGGCTGAAGGCGGCCGGCTGGTACACCGAGGCGGGACGCAACCGGGACCGTCTGGCGCGGGCCCGGGAGGCCATCCGGGTAGGGAAGATCTCCGGCGCGGTCGGCACTTTCGCCCACGTGCCGCCGGACCTCGAGCAGGAGGTGTGCCGCGCCCTCGGGCTCGAGCCGGAGCCGGTGTCCACCCAGGTGGTACAGCGAGACCGGCACGCCGAGCTCGTCTCCGCCTGCGCCATCACCGGCGGGAGCCTAGAGCGGATCGCCACCGAGATCCGGGCCCTCCAGCAGACGGAGATCCTGGAGGCGGAGGAGCCGTTCGCCGAGGGCCAGAAGGGCTCGTCCGCGATGCCCCACAAGCGGAATCCGGTGCTGTCTGAGCAGGTGGCCGGGCTCGCCCGCGTGCTCCGCGCCCACGCGGGCGCCGCGCTTGAGGACATCGCGCTCTGGCACGAGCGTGACATCAGCCATTCCTCGGTCGAGCGCATCGTGCTGCCCGACGCGACCATCCTCCTCGACTACCTCCTCGGGCAGACTGTCCGGATCCTCGACGGGCTGCGGGTCTACCCCGAGCGGATGCGCGAGAGCCTCGATCGCTCGTACGGCTTGGTGTACTCCCAGCGCGTGCTCCTGGCCCTCGCCGAGGTCGGCCTTGCCCGGCAGGCGGCGTACGAGCTGGTACAGCGCAACGCGATGCGCGCGTGGGAGGAGCGCCGCGCCTTCCTCGAGTGCCTCGAGTCCGACCCTGAGGTGGGCCGTCACCTCGCCCCGGAGGCCCTGAAGGCGTGCTTCGACCCCGGCTGGTACCTGCGCCACGTCGATACGGTGTTCCGCCGCGCGGGGCTCGTCGAGGGAGGATCGCCAGAGAGATGAAGGCGCGGATCGTGGTGCGGCTCCGGCCGGGCATCCTGGATCCCCAGGGTACGACCATCCGGCGGGCGCTCGAGGGGCTCGGCTTTCCCGAGGTGCGCGACATGCGGGTCGGGAAGGTGCTCGACCTCACGCTCGACGAGACCGACGCCGCGCGAGCCCGGCAGCGCCTCGACGAGATGTGCCGAAAGCTCCTCGCCAACCCCGTGATCGAGGATTACACCTGCGAGGTGGTCGAGGGTGACGATGGTCGACATGCGGCGCGCTGAGCTTCGTCGGCTTGTGCGGGTGTGGGTCGCGTAGTAGAATCCGTCCGGGTGGTCAGGGAGGTGTGACCGCGACTCCATCAGAAGAGGAGGCTTCATGCGATTCGGCGTCGTGATCTTCCCGGGCACGTGGAGTGACATGGATTTCCACCACGTCATCTCCCAGGTGCTCCACCAGCCGGTCGAGTACATGTGGCACCGGGACACTGATGTCGACCGCTTCGACTGCCTCGTCCTCCCGGGGGGATTCTCCTACGGCGACTACCTGCGGGCGGGCGCCGTGGCGGGGCGCTCGCCGATCGTCGAGGCCCTGCCGGGCTTCGTGGCCCGCGGCGGACTGGTGCTGGGCAGCTGCAACGGCTTCCAGATCCTCTGCGAGGCCGGCCTCCTCCCCGGGACCCTCCTGCGGAACGACTGTCTGCAGTTCCGCTGTCAGTGGACCCACGTGGCGGTGGAGCAGACCGAGAGCCCCTTCACCCGCGGGCTCCGCCGAGGCCAGGTCCTCAAGATGCCGATCGCCCACGGGGAAGGCCGCTATCACGTCGAGCCGACGCTCCTTCGCCAGCTCCGGGAGCGCGACCAGATCGTCTTCCGCTACGCGACGGAAGCCGGCGAGGTGACGGCCGGCGCGAACCCGAACGGCTCGATCTGGAACATCGCGGGGGTCTGCAACGAAGAGGGCACGGTCGTCGGGCTCATGCCGCATCCCGAGCGCGCGGCCGAGACCACCGTGGGCAGCACCGACGGCTTGCTCCTCTTCCACTCGCTCCTGGGAAGCCTCGTCGAGAACGGATCCGTGCTCGGCCGTTAGGGCGGGGGAGAGGCGCGGATGCCAGTGAGCGGGTCCGAGCCGAAGGTCACCCCGGATCTTGCCGTCTCGCACGGGCTCACCCGCGAGGAGTACGACCGCGTCATACGCCTGATCGGGCGCGACCCCACTTATTCCGAGCTCGGCCTCTTCTCCGCCCTCTGGTCCGAGCACTGCTCGTACAAGTCCTCGCGCGTCCACCTGCGCCGCCTCCCCACCAAGGGGCCGCACGTGCTGCTGGGTCCGGGGGAGAACGCGGGGGTCGTGGACGTCGGGGGCGGCCTCGGCCTCGCCTTCAAGATCGAGAGCCACAACCACCCCTCGTTCATCGAGCCGTTCCAGGGCGCGGCGACGGGAGTGGGCGGCATCCTTCGAGACATCTTCACAATGGGGGCCCGCCCCATCGCGCTCCTCGACTCCCTTCGCTTCGGGCCGGTCGACGAGGCCGGAACGCGCTATCTCCTGGGCGGCGTCGTCGCCGGAATCGCCCACTACGGCAACTGTTTCGGCTGCCCGACCGTGGGAGGCGAGGTCGCCTTCGCGCCGGAGTACACGCGGAACCCGCTGGTCAACGTGCTGTGCATGGGGCTCGTGCCGACGGACCGGATCTTCCGGGCGCGGGCCGACGGGGTGGGGAACACCTTCCTCTACGTCGGCGCCAAGACCGGCCGCGACGGCATCCACGGGGCGACCATGGCGTCGGAGGCCTTCGACGAGACCTCCGCCGAGCGGCGACCGACCGTTCAGGTCGGGGACCCGTTCACCGAGAAGCTGCTCCTCGAGGCGTGCCTGGAGGCGTTCCGGACCGGAGCCGTGGTGGGCATCCAGGACATGGGCGCGGCCGGCCTCGCGTGCTCCCTCTCCGAGATGCCCGCGCGGGCGGGGACCGGCGCCGAGGTGGACCTCGACCGAGTGCCCCAGCGCGAGCCGGGCATGACGCCCTACGAGATCCTCCTCTCGGAATCGCAGGAGCGCATGCTGCTCGTGGTCGAGCGCGGCCGCGAGGCCGAGGTCCAGCGGGTCTTCACGAAGTGGGAGCTGGACGCGGTGCCGATCGGCCGGGTCACGGCCGACGGCGTGCTCCGAGCCCGCATGCGGGGCGAGGTGGTGGCCGAGGTGCCGGTCCGGGCCTTGGCCGACGAGGCGCCCGTCTACGACCGGCCGCGGGCGCGGCCCGACTGGCTCGACCGGCAGCGCGCGCTCGACCTCCGGACGCTGGCGGAGCCGGCGGACCCCGGCGGCGTGCTGCTCCGGCTCCTGGCGGCGCCGACGATCGCGTCGAAGCGGAGCATCTGGCGGCAGTACGACCACCAGGTCGGCATCAACACCCTCGTGCTCCCGGGCTCCGACGCGGCCGTTCTCCGAATCAAGGGCACACCTCGCGCGGTCGCAGTGGCGACCGACGGCAACGGCCGCTACGGGCAGCTCGATCCGTTCCTGGGCGGTGCGATGGCGGTGGCCGAGGCCGCGCGCAACGTCGTGTGCGCCGGCGGGCGGCCCCTGGCGGTGACGAACTGCCTGAACTTCGCCTCCCCCGAGCGCCCGGACATCATGTGGCAGTTTGCGGAGACGGTGAGCGGCATTGCCGCCGCCTGCGACACGCTCGGCATCCCCGTGACCGGGGGGAACGTCTCCTTCTACAACGAGACGCTGGGTCGCGCGATCCTGCCGACCCCCGTCATCGGCGTGGTCGGGCTCCTCGAGGACGCGGAGCGCCGGACGACGCAGTGGTTCAAGGACGCGGGGGACGCCCTCGTCCTCCTCGGCGACCCGGGCGGGCAGCTCGGGGGCAGCGAGTATCTCCACACCGTCCACGGGCGTCTCGGCGGCGTGCCGGCTCCCCTCGATCTCGACCGCGAGCGCGCGGTCCAGGCCGCCTGTCTCGCCGCCATCGAGGCCGGCTGCGTCCGGTCGGCCCATGACTGCGCCGAGGGCGGCCTCGCCGTGGCGCTCGCGGAGTGTTGCGTCACTGGCCCGCGACGGCTCGGGGCCACCGTCACCATGCCCCCGGGGGGTCGCGTCGACGAGGCGCTCTTCGGCGAGGCGCCGTCCCGCATCCTCGTCACGGTGGCGCCGGAGGACGTCGAGCGCCTGAGACGGATCGTGGGGGAGTGGGCCGTGCCGGTCCACGTCCTCGGCCGCGTGGGCGGAGACCGACTCGAGGCGGAGGTCGGGAGCGCGGCCCGCGTGTCGCTGCCCGTCGACGCGCTCGCCGACGCGTTCGACAACGGGCTGGCGCGGGCCCTCGAGGAGCCGGTCGAGGCGCTCTCGGGACGGGAGGCGCCACAGGCCGCCACAGGCCCACGACCGTCCGATCCGATCGGTCCGACCGACCCCAATGGAAGCCGAGGGGAGGGCCCGTGAACACGACCTGGGTCGACGACGACAAGTTCCACGATGAGTGCGGGCTCTTCGGCGTCTTCGACCACCCGGAGGCCGCCAACCTCGCCTACCTGGGCCTCTACGCGCTCCAGCACCGGGGGCAGGAGTCCGCCGGGATCGCGGCGGCGACCGACGGCGGGACGCTCCACGTCGAGAAGGCCATGGGGTGGGTGGCGGACGTGTTCAGCCCCGAGCGCCTCCGCCGCCTGCCGGGACGCGCGGCGATGGGCCACGTGCGCTACTCGACGGCGGGCTCCTCGACGCTCAAGAACGCCCAGCCAATCAGCGCCTCGTTCTCCCGGGGCATGATCGCGCTCGGGCACAACGGGAACCTGGTCAACGCGGAGGCGCTCCGCAAGGAGCTGGAGGCGCTCGGGGCGATCTTCCAGTCCACGTCGGATTCGGAGGTGATCCTCCACCTGATCGCCCGGGCGGACCGCCAGAGCCTCGAGCGGACCCTGACGCAGGCCCTTGCCCAGCTGAGCGGAGCCTTCTCGCTCGTGATGCTCACGCCCGACACCCTCATCGGGTGCCGCGACCCCCACGGGTTCCGTCCGCTGGTGATCGGGCGCCTCGGCAAGACGTGGCTGCTCGCGTCGGAGACCTGCGCGCTCGATCTCCTCGAGGCCGAGTACGTGCGAGACGTCGAGCCCGGCGAGATCGTGCTCATCGACCGGAGCGGCCTCCGGTCGGTCAAGCCGTTCCCGGCGAAGAAGCCGCTCCACTGCGTCTTCGAGTACGTCTACTTCGCCCGCCCGGACACCACGCTCTGGGGCCAGAACGTGTACCAGGCTCGGAAGTCGCTCGGGCACCGGCTGGCCGAGGAGCACCCGGTGGAGGCGGACATCGTCATCCCCGTTCCCGACTCCGGTGTCGGGGCTGCGCTCGGCTTCGCGGAGCGGTCCGGACTGCCCTTCGAGCTGGGGCTCATCCGGAACCACTACGTCGGCCGCACGTTCATCGAGCCCCGCGAGGGCATCCGGCACTTCGGCGTCCGGGTGAAGCTCAATCCGATGCGGGAGACGATCGAGGGGCGGCGCGTCGTGGTCGTCGACGACTCGATCGTGCGCGGGACGACCAGCCGGAAGATCGTGAAGATGATCCGGTCGGCCGGCGCCCGCGAGGTGCACCTGCGGATCTCGTCGCCGCCGATCCAGTGGCCCTGCTACTACGGTATCGACACGCCGACGCGCAGGGAGCTCATCGGCTCGAGCCACCGCGTGGAGGAGATCCGCCGCTACATCGGCGCCGACTCCCTGGGCTATCTCTCGCTCGACGGGATGCTGAAGGCGGTCGGTGGCGACGCTGGGCGCTTCTGCCACGCCTGCTTCAGCGGCGCCTACGAGGTCGGCTTCCCGAAGGAGGACACCGCCCAGCTCGCCCTCTTCGACGTCGAGTGAGCTCGTGAAGGAGCCGTGCCTGCGCCACCCCCCCTCCCCCCGGGCAGGTAGGGAGGGGGGGCAGGGGGGGTGGCGGGGCGTGCTGGAGTGAGTCGCGCCGCTCATTCCGCTCGCCGCCGCGCCCCCGGCGGACTCAGCTACCGCGCCGCGGGAGTCGACATTCGCGCCGGGGAGGAGGCCGTCCGGCGGCTCGCCCCCTGGGCTCGCGCGACCTACCGGCCGGAAGTCCTCGGCGACATCGGCGCCTTCGCGGGCTTCTTCCGGGCTCCCCGCCGCTACCGTCAGCCCGTCTTCGTGGCGTCGACCGACGGCGTCGGCTCCAAGCTGCGGGTCGCGTTCCTCGCCGGCCGCCACGACACGATCGGGATCGACCTGGTCGCGATGGGGGTCAACGACCTCCTGGTCCACGGCGCCGAGCCGCTGGTCTTCCTCGACTACATCGGGACCAACCGGGTCGTCCCGCGGACCATCGAGACGGTGGTCCGCGGGATCGCGGCTGGCTGCCGGGAGGCTGGCTGCGCGCTCATCGGCGGGGAGATCGCGGAGCTGCCCGACTTCTACGCGCCCGGAGAGTACGACCTGGCGGGCTTCGCGCTCGGCGTCGTCGAGCGCCGCCGCCTGGTCGAGGGCCACGGCGTCCGCCCGGGCGACGCGGTGATCGGGCTCCTCTCGAACGGGCTCCACTCGAACGGCTTCAGCCTCGCCCGCAAGGTCGTGTTCGGCCGGCTCCGCCGGCGGATCGGTGACCGCATCCCCGGGCTCAACCGGACCGTGGGCGGCGAGCTCCTGAGGCCGACCCGGATCTACGTCAAGCCGATCCTGGCGCTCTTGCGCGCGGGCGCGCCGGTTCGCGCCATGGCGCACATCACGGGCGGAGGGCTCACCGGCAACCTCCCGCGCGTCCTGCCTCCCGGCTGCCGGGCCGTGATCCACCGCGGCACCTGGCCGGTCTCCGAGGTCTTCCGGTGGCTACAGGACCGAGGCCGGATCGACGAGGCGGAGATGTTCCGGGTCTTCAACATGGGGATTGGCTTCGTCGTCGTGGCGCCCGCGCGCCACGCCGCGCGCGCGCTGGCCTTGCTCTGGCGGGCGGGCGCGCCGGCGTTCCGGATCGGGGAGATCCGCCGCGGTTCTCGCGGCGTGACGTACCGCTGAGCGGCGCTCCCGCCCCCCCCCGGTCGCCGGTGTCGCGGCGGCGGTTCAGCGACCGGGGCGGATCCGGGCAATCGCGACGTCCGATCGCGGTCGGCTTCCCGGCGGACCGCGCCGCTTGTTAGAATGAGCCCGCGATGCGATCCGCTCCCCTCGTCCTCGGTGTGCTTGCCTCGGGTCGGGGGTCGAACCTCCAGGCCATCCTCGACGCGATCGCCGCGGGGCGATGCCCGGCGCGAGTCGCCGTTGTTGTCAGCGACCGGAAGGACGCCCCGGTGCTCGAGCGCGCGCGCCAGGCGGGCGCGCGGGCCGTGCATCTCGATCCGCGATCCTATCCGGACCGGACCGCGTTCGACGACGCGATCGCGATGATCCTCGACGCGGAGGGGGTCCAGCTGGTCTGTCTGGCCGGCTACATGCGAGTCCTCTCGGCCGCGTTCGTCCGGCGCTACCCGGCCCGGCTCCTGAACGTCCATCCCGCGCTCCTGCCGGCGTTCCCCGGGCTCCACGCCCAGCGCCAGGCCCTGGATCGCGGCGTCAAGGTGGCCGGGGCGACCGTCCACTTCGTCGACGAGGGTGTGGACACGGGGCCGATTGTGCTGCAGGCGGCGGTCCCAGTACTCGACGACGACACGGAGGCGACCCTGGCGGCGCGGATCCTCGCCGAGGAGCATCGACTCTATCCGGAAGCGGTCCGCCTCTACGCCGAGGGCCGCCTGGATGTGACGGGCGGCCGCGTGTCCGTTCGCAGGGACCCGTGACCCAGGTCCGCCGCGCGCTCCTCTCGGTCTCCGACAAGACGGGGCTGGTCGACCTCGCTCGCGGCCTCGCGGACCTGGGCGTCGAGCTCCTGTCGACCGGAGGGACGGCGCGCGCCCTGGTGAGTGCGGGCCTCACGGTCCGCGAGGTGGCCGAGGTGACGGGGTTCCCCGAGATGCTCGACGGGCGGGTCAAGACGCTCCACCCCGCCATCCACGGGGGCATCCTCGCCCGCCGCGATGTGCCGGCGCACGGGGAGGCCCTCGCACGTCACGGCATCGGTCCGATCGACCTCGTGGCCGTGAACCTCTACCCGTTCGAGGCCACGGCCGCCCAGGCCGGAGTCAGCTTCGAGGAGGCAATCGAGCAGATCGACGTGGGCGGCCCAACGATGATCCGCGCCGCCGCGAAGAACCACGGCGGGGTCGTCGTGCTGGTGGACCCGGCCCAGTACGGGCCGGTCCTGGAGGAGCTGCGACGATCGGCCGGCGCCGTCTCCACGGACACGCGCCGGCGCCTCGCGCTCGAGGCGTTCCGGCGGACTGCCGAGTACGACGCGGCGATCGCCGCCTGGCTTCGAGCTCCGGCCTCCCCGGCGGCGCCCGCCGCCGGCGACGCGCTCCGCTTTCCCCCGGTGATCCGCCTGGACGCGGAGCGAGTGACCGCCCTCCGCTACGGAGAGAACCCGCACCAGCGCGCCGCTTTCTACCGGCCGATCGGGCCCGCGCTCGGGACGGGTGGCCTCGGCGCGCTCCGTCACCTTCACGGGCCCGACCTCTCGTACAACAACCTGCTGGATCTTGCGGGAGCGCTGGGGCTCCTCCTCGAGTTCGCCGAGCCCGCGGCCGTCGTCGTCAAGCACACGAACCCCTGCGGGGCGGCGGTGGGCGTCGACGTGGTGGCGGCCTTCGAGCGGGCTCGCGCCTCCGACCCCGTCTCCATCTACGGCGGGATCGTGGGGGTCAACCGGCCCGTGGACCGGCGCCTCGTGGGGGCCCTCGCCGGCATCCTGCTCGAGATCCTGTTCGCGCCGGCCTTCGAGCCGGACGCCCTCGAGGAGCTCAAACGCACCAAGAAGAAGCTGCGCGTGCTCGAGGTGCCGATCGGGCGCCCTCCCGCCGGATCGGCGCCGCTCGAGATCCGCAGCCTGCCCGGCGCGCTGCTGGTCCAGGAGGCCGATCTCGTCGCGCTCGACCCGGTCGCCGTCCGGGTGGTGAGCCGGCGCCAGCCGACGGCCGCCGAGTGGCGGGCGCTCCGATTCGCCTGGAAGGTCGCCAAGCACGTGAAGTCCAACGCGATCGTGCTGACGTCGGAGGAGCAGGTGCTGGGCGTGGGCGCGGGACAGATGAGCCGGGTCGACGCGGCGCGTCTCGCCGTGATGCGGGCGCGCGAGCACGGCCATAAGCTGGCGGGCGCCGCCGTCGCCTCGGACGCGTTCTTTCCGTTCCGGGACGGCCTCGACGTCGTCGCGGAGGGGGGCGCCACCGCCGTCATCCATCCTGGGGGCTCGATCCGGGACGACGAGATCGTGGCGGCGGCCGACGAGCATGGCATGGCCATGGTCACGACCGGGATCCGCCACTTCAAGCATTGACCGCGCCCGGCTGGGTCTTCACGGAGCGGGACGTCGTCCGCCTCCTAGCCCTGAACCCGCGCCGGGCCGAGCAGCTCCGGCGGCTCCAGCTCCTCCACGCGCCGGATCGTCCCGACCAGTACACGTTCCGGGACCTGGTGGCGCTCCGCGTCGCCCGGACGCTCCTCGACCAGGGAGTGACCGTCCGCCAGATCCGCCGAGCGCTCGACACCCTCCGGCGGCTCGGCCTCGCGTCCGAGGCCCCGCTCGCCGAGCTGCGGGTCACCGTCCGCGACGGCGAGATCTTCATCGAGCGCGACGCGCGCCTCCACGAGCCATCCGGCCAGATCGTGATGGAGTTCTCCGAGAAGGGGCTCGCCGAGGACGCGCGCGTCTCCGCGCTCCGCGGGCTCGTCCGGCCCCTCGCCCGGCCGGGCGGCGGTGAGGCGGAGCGCTGGTTCGAGCTGGCCTCCGAGCTCGACGGCGATCCGGCCCAGTGGACCCAGGCGGTCGATGCCTACCAGCGCGTGACGACGCTGGCTCCGGACCACGGGGCCGCATGGAACAACCTGGGTCTCCTCCAGCACCGGATGGGGCGCTACGAGGACGCGCGGCGGCACTACGAGGTGGCGCTCGTCGCCGATCCGACGCTCGCCGAGGCCGCGTACAACCTCGGCTCCCTCCACGACGACCTCGGCGACCCGCCGAAGGCGACCCTGTGGTACCGGCGCGCGCTCGAGATACGCCCGGACTATGCCGACGCGCACTTCAACCTCGCGTCCGCCCTCGAGCGGGCGGGGGACGCGGGCGCCGCGCGGCGGCACTGGGCGCGCTACATCGAGCTCGACCCCGACAGTCCCTGGGCGGAGATCGCCCGGGGGTGGGTGAGTGGCGCCGGGCCGTGAGCGGCCTCCGGGTCCTCCTGGTCGGGGGCGGGGGACGCGAGCACGCGCTCGCCTGGAAGCTCGCCCGGAGCCCGCGGCTCGGGACGCTCTACGCCGCGCCGGGCAACCCCGGCACCGCGCGCGTCGCGGAATGCGTTCCGGTCCGGGCCGACGACGTCGCGGCGATCGCCGATCTCGCGGAGCGGGAGCGGATCGACCTCACGGTGGTGGGGCCCGAGGTGCCGCTCGCCCTCGGGGTGGTGGATGCGCTGGAGGCGCGCGGCCGCCGGGCGTTCGGACCGACGCGCGCGGCGGCGGCGCTGGAGAGCTCCAAGGCGTTCGCCAAGGACCTCTTCGACCGGCATGGCATCCCGACCGCGCGCTTCGGGACCTTCGACGACCCCGGGAGGGCGCGCGCGTTCGTTCACGAGCTCGGCGGCCGGGCGGTGGTCAAGACCGACGGTCTCGCGGCCGGCAAGGGGGCAATTCTGTGCGGAAGCGCGAGCGAGGCGGAGCGCGCCATCGGTGACATGCTGGAGCGCCGCGTGTTCGGCGATGCCGGCGCGCGCGTGGTGGTGGAGGAGTACCTCGAGGGCGAGGAGGTCTCGGTCTTCGCCCTGACCGACGGCCGCACGGTCTGCCCGCTCGCGTCGGCCCAGGACCACAAGGCGGTCTTCGACGGTGATCAGGGACCGAACACCGGCGGGATGGGCGCCTACTCGCCCGCTCCCGTGCTTCCGCCGGTGCTCGCGGAAGAGGTTCTTCGGACGGTGCTCAGGCCGACCATCCGCGCCATGTCGGCGGAGGGCCGCCCGTACCGGGGCGTCCTCTACGCCGGCCTCATGCTCACCGCGGCCGGGCCCCGGCTCCTCGAGTACAATGTGCGATTCGGCGATCCCGAGTGCCAGGTCCTGATGCCCCGGCTGGTCGACGACCTCCTGCCGCTCTGCGAGGCGGTCGCCGCCGGCCGCGGGCTGCCGTCATCGGTGGCCTGGCGCCCGGAGGCGGCGGTGTGCGTCGTGATCGCGTCGGGCGGTTACCCGGGGGAGTACCGGACCGGTCTGCCGATCGAAGGGATCGAGCGCGCCGAGGCCCATCCCGGCGTGACGGTGTTCCACGCGGGCACGGCACGGCGCGACGGCCGGCTCACGACGGCGGGCGGCCGCGTTCTCGGCGTGACGGCGCTCGAAGGCGACATTCCGGCCGCGGTGGCCGCTGCATACGCGGCCGCGGCGGAGATCCGCTTCGACGGCCTGCACTACCGTCGCGACATCGGTCACCGGGCCCTCCAGCGCCTCGGCCAGCGTCCCCGCGGGACCGTCGTATCGCCGTGAGCCGTCCGGCGCGGCTCGTCGTCGGCGCGGGCCGCCTGGCCGCCGCGGCGCTCGAGTCGGCGGCCCGTGTCCTCCGGGCCGGCGGACTCGTCGCGTTCCCGACCGAGACCTTCTACGGGCTCGGGGCGGAGGCGCTGGACGACGCGGCGGTCGCCCGCGTCTTCCAGGCGAAGGGCCGCCCCGCGGACAAGCCCCTGCTCGTGCTGGTCGACTCGGTCGCGATGGTGGATCGGGTCGCGCGGGAGGTGCCCCTCCGGGCCCGGCGGCTGATGGCCCGGTATTGGCCCGGGCCGCTGACGCTGGTCCTCCGGGCCCGTCCCGATCTTCCGAAGGCCCTCACCGCGGGCACGGGGACGATCGGCGTCCGGCTGTCCTCCCACCCCGTCGCGCACGGGTTGGTCGCGGCGCTCGGCGGTCCGGTCACCGCACCGAGCGCCAATCCCCACGGGGCCGTGAGCCCGCGGACGGCGGACGAGGTGATCGCGGCCCTCACGACCCGCGTCGATCTCGTCCTGGACGGCGGCCCCACGCCCGGCGGACCGGCCTCGACCCTGCTGGACCTGACGCGTACGCCCCCGGTCGTCCTGAGAGCGGGAGCGACCGCCCTCACGCCGGAGGACCTCGAGGGCTGACGCCTTGCCGGCCGCGGAGCCCGGCGGTATAGTCGCGACGTGGCCGGGCCCACTGACGGAACCGCCACCGGCGCCCTGGCGCGGCGGATTCTTGGCGCGACCTGACCTCTCGACGGCCTCCGGGAGCTCCCGCCAGGGAAACCTGCCGGACCTCCAGCTGCGCGAGGTCACCAAGCGGTTCGGCGAGGTCGTGGCGCTCGACGCGGTGACGCTCGACATCGAGCGCGGCGAATTCGTGACCCTCCTGGGCCCGAGCGGCTGCGGCAAGACCACGACCCTCCGGATCGTGGCGGGGTTCGAGGCCCAGACCGCCGGGTCGGTGTCTATCCGCGGGGAGCGCGTCGACGGCGTGCCCCCGTACCGGCGGAACGTCAACACCGTCTTCCAGAGCTACGCGCTCTTTCCGCACCTGTCCGTGTTCGACAACGTGGCCTTCGGACTCCGGGTCAAGGCGCTTCCCGCCGCCGACATCCGGCGGACCGTCGGGCAGGCGCTCGAGCAGGTGCGGCTGGGCGGCCTCGATCGGCGGCGGCCCCATGAGCTGTCTGGCGGCCAGCAGCAGCGGGTCGCGCTCGCGCGGGCTCTCGTCAACGAACCGGCAATCCTGCTCCTGGACGAGCCGCTGGGGGCTCTCGACCTCAAGCTCCGCAAGGAGATGCAACTCGAGCTCAAGCGCGTGCACCGCGAGGTCGGCATCACGTTCATCTACGTGACGCACGACCAGGAGGAAGCGCTCACGATGTCCGACCGTATCGCGGTGATGGATGCCGGCCGCGTCGTGCAGCTCGCCCCGCCGCGCGAGATCTACGAGGATCCCCGCACGACGTTCGTCGCGAACTTCGTCGGCATCAGCAACCTCTTGCCCGGCGAGATCCGCGAGCGCGCCGACCGGAGCACGACCATCGAGCTCGACGGTGGCTGGCGGTTCGGGAAGACGCTCCGGCGGCCGCCCGGGATCGGCGAGAAGGTGCTCGTGGCGGTCCGGCCCGAGAAGGTGCGGGTTGCCCCGCCCGGCCGGGGACTCCAGGGCCGGCTGGAGGACTTCGTGTACCTCGGAAGCCGGGCGACCCTGGTCGTGCGGCTGGCCGGTGACCGCCTGCTGCAGGTGGAGGATCCGACTGCCCAGCTCGGGAACGGCGCGGGCCGCATCGGGCAGCCGATCGCCGTGGAGTGGGAGGAGACGGAGTGCCTCGTCTTCGACGCCGCCCGGGGCGAGCGGGTGAAGTAGGGGACGCGGCGTGGGCAGCGTGAGCGACGGGCCGGGCGGGATGGGGCACGCCGCCCGGGGCGCGCTCCGCAGCGGCCCTCATCCGCTGCTGGCGATGCTCCCCGCGCTGCCGCTCATGGCATGGGTGGTCGTGTTCATCCTGGTGCCGATGGGCACCATGGCGGTCTTCAGCCTCTGGCGATACCACAACTTCGACCTCGAGCCGGTCTGGAATTTCGGGAACTACTGGGCGGTGCTCACCCAGCCGGTCTACGCGCGGGTGATGGGGCGCACGCTCGAGATCGCCGCGCTGGTGACGGCGGGCTGCGTGGTGCTCGCCTATCCGTTCGCCTACTTCCTGGCGCGGCGCACGCGGCGGTGGCAGGGGCTCCTGATCGTGCTCGTCATGGTGCCGTTCTGGACGAGCTTCCTCGTTCGCACCTACGCGTGGATGAGCATCCTGGCGAGCAACGGGGTCATCAACTCCCTGCTCCGCCGGGCCGGGGTCGTCGACCAGCCCGTCCAGCTCCTGTACACGGTGACCGCCGTCGTGATCGCGGGGATCTACCTCTATCTCCCGTTCGCCGTGCTCTCCATCTACACGTCGCTCGAGAAGCTCGGGACGTCACTCGAGGAGGCGTCGATGGATCTGGGGGCCGGACCCTGGACGACGTTCCGGCGGGTCACGCTCCCGCTGAGCCTCGCCGGCGTCCAGGCCGCCGTGATCTTCGTGTTCGTGCCGGCCCTCGGGCTGTTCGTAACCCCAGCGCTGCTGGGGGGCGCGAACGCCACGATGATCGGTAACCTCCAGGTCACGATCTTCAAGAACTCGCTCGACTTCGCCCTGGGGTCGGCGGTCTCCTTCGTGGTACTGGCGGTGGCGCTGGTCGCGGTCACGCTGTTCGGCCGGTCGGTCGACCTCGAGCGCGTGTACGCGGGCGGGGTCGGCCAGCTGACCGGCCGTCGCGGCGGCCCCGGCCGCGGGCGCGCCGGGGTGCTGGGTGCGTACGCGGGGCTGGTCTACCTGTTCCTATTCCTGCCGGTGGCGTTCCTCATCCTGTTCTCGTTCAGCTCGGCCGCGGGGGGCGTGTTCCCGCCGCCGGGATACTCGCTCCAGTGGTACGGTGAGGCGCTCGACGACCCGTGGCTCATGACCTCGGTGTGGAACAGCCTCGTGATCGCGGTGCTGTCGGCGGTGCTGGCGATCGTCATCGCGGCGCCGGGCGCGTACGCCATCGTGCGGTACCGGTTCCCCGGCCGTGGCCTGGTCCGCCAGGCGCTGATCGTGCCGCTCATCATCCCGTCGATCATGCTGGGGTTCGGGCTCATGCTCCTCTTCAAGGCTGTGGACGTCGACCTGTCCCTCGCCACGATCCTGGTCGGGCACGCGACGTACGTGCTGCCCTACGCGTTCTTCGTGATCGCGGCCCAGCAGTATGGGTTCGACCGCACCCTCGAGGAGGCGGCCATGGACCTCGGGGCGAACCGGCTGCGGACGTTCCGGTCGGTGACGCTGCCTCTGATGGTGCCGGGGCTGGCCGCGGCGGGCATCTTCGCGTTCACGCTGTCGCTCGACGAGTTCATCATCACGTTCCTGCTCACGAGCACGACGCAGACCCTGCCGTTGTACGTGTGGGGGATGCTGCGCACGATCGTGTCGCCGACCGTGAACGCGGTCGCGACCCTCATCGTCGCGGCGTCGTTCTTGCTGCTCGGCGGGATGTTCCTGGTCCAGACGGTAATGAGGCGGCACGCGTCCGGTTCCGCCGGAGGGTGAGCGGGACGGGGCGCCGGCCTCTGGCCCGCGGGGCCGGAGGCGTCGGGGATCCGGGTGTCACCCTCAGCACAAGGAGGCTCAGATGAGCCAGGGGTCGGAGAGAGCGGTCTCGCGGCGGGACTTTCTGCGGGGCACGGCGGCGGTCGCCGGGGGTGTCATGGCCGCGAGCGGGGCGGACCCCGCCGCCGCCCAGGCGAAGGGGCCCGTGAACTGGCTGAGCTGGTCGGTGTACCAGCTGCCGGAGCTGATGAAGGACTTCTCCGCGAAGACCAAGATCCAGGTGAACCCGATCAACTTCGAGGACGACTCGGAGGGCTACCTCAAGGTCAAGCAGGGGGGTGGCAAGCAGTTCGACATCAGCATGTCGGACGGCTTCTGGCCGGTGCAGTACAACAAGGCGGGCCTGATCGAGGGGCTCGACTTCGACAAGATGTCGAGCGGCAAGACGCTTGCGCCGCTCCTCAAGAACCTGAAGATCTGGAAGCTCCCCGACGGGAAGATGATGCAGTTCCCGAACCAGTGGTCGGCGGAGCCGATCGTGTACCGGAAGGGCACGGTGCCCGAGTTCACCTCGTGGGACATCCTGTGGGACAAGAAGTACAAGGGCCGCATCATCCAGATGGACCGCCCCTCCGAGTACATCGCGGCGGTGGCGATCTACCTCGGGATCAAGGAGCCATTCAACCTGACGGATGCCCAGCTCCAGCAGGTGAAGAAGAAGCTCATGGAGCAGCGGCCGCTGATCAAGGCGTTCACCGCCGCGTCCTCGGACTTCGTGAAGGCGATGGCGTCCGGGGAGGGCGACCTCGGGTTCTGTCCGTCGCCCGGTATCTGCTACCGGATCAAGGACGCGGGCGGGGCGGACTTCGGGTTCGTGTTCCCCAAGGAGGGGACGACCGGCTGGGTGGACGGGAACATGCTGGTGAAGGGCGCCGCCCACCGCGAGGCCGCCATCGAGTGGATCAACTCGTTCGGCTCGCCGGAGAGCCAGGCGGCGCTGGCCACGAAGTCGAAGTACCCGGTGAACAGCGAGCTGGCGATCAAGCTTCTCGAGCAAAAGGGCCAGAGCGCGCTCGTCAGCGCCGTCGGCATGAAGAACTGGGACGCGATTGGCAAGATGACGATGCTCGACGCGCCCACGAACATCGAGAAGTGGACACAGGTCTGGAACGAGTACAAGGCGGGGTAGGGCTCGGCGCCGCCTCGCGGGCGGGGGCTGGCCCGCCCGCGAGGGTCGGTCCCGGTGCGCGGGTGCATGCGGCGCCGCGAGACGCGCCGCCACGGGGCCGGCGGCGCTCCCTTCTGGTCCCGTGCCAGGCCCGCTGCGGGTCGGGCGTCCGTCGGTGAACATGGCGCGCTCGAGGGCGGGGTAGACCACCCCTGTTGCGCAACAACGGGAGCGGCCGGTCCGGGCGCGCCCCTCCCGGTTTCCGGCGTTCCAGAATGTGGGGCCGGCCGACAGGCCGGTGTTATCATGCGTCCGGTTGCGTTGATGGCCCGCGTGAGCGGCGTGATTCTCGCCGGCGGCAAGAGCCGTCGGATGGGTGGGTCCCCGAAGGCGCTCCTCCCGTTCGGTGGTCGCCCATTGATCGAGCACGTTGCGGAGACGTTGCGATCGGTCTTTCCGGACTGCCTGGTCGTCACGAACACCCCCGAGCTCTACGAGTTCCTCGGCCTTCCGCAGGTCCCCGACGCGTTCCCGGAGGGCGGCTCCCTGGGCGGCATCTATTCCGGGTTGCGGGCCGTCTCAAGTGACGCCGCGTTTTGCGTGGCGTGCGACATGCCGTTCCTGTCGGCTCCGTTGATCGCGCATCTCGCAGGGCGCGCGGCCGAGGGCGACGTCGTGATCCCGGAGGCGTGCGGTGAGCTCCAGACCCTCCATGCCGTGTACGGCAAGGCGTGTCTTCCGGTGATGGAGCGGCGGCTCCGGGCGGGCCAGCTCAAAATCGTCGGCTTCTTCGACGACGTCCGGGTCCTCCGCGTCCCGGCGGACGCCCTCGGGCGCTTCGTCGATCCGGACGTCGCGTTCATGAACCTCAACACCCCGGAGGATCTCGCGCGGGCCCGCGAACTCTGGGGCCGGCACCCGGCCGGAGCGGCGCGGGGATCGTCGCCCCTCGCGCCGGGAGGGGACGGGACGGGCGGTTGAGGGACGCGCGCGTCGCCGGCTTGGAGCTCGGCTCCCTCCAGGAGCTGAACGGGTTGCCGGCGCCGCTTCGGGAGGGTCTCTATGGGCGGCTCATCCCGGCCGAGGTCTGCGCCCGCGTCGGCGTCGATCCGGCGACCGGGCTCAACGGGGCGGGTCACCGGCTCCTGCGGATCTTCGCCCCGACCGATCAGAGCTGGGCGCGGATCGAGCTTCGCGCGTCCCGCGACGACCGCGATCCCTTGGTGCTCGTCGACGTCGAGGTCGGCCCCTTCGGAGTTCCCGAGCTCTCCTTCGTCCAGATCACCGATCCCGGCTCGCAGCGCTTCGGCATCGACCGGGACGAGGACGGCCAGGACACGCTGTTCGGCACCGTGACCCGCAACCTCCCCGAGGAGCGTCGCGCGGCGGCGGCCGGCCTCGCGCCCGGGCAGGTGAGGCCGGGGCTGCGCCTGCTCGGCCGCGTCCTGGACGCCATGGACGACTTCTGCCGCCTCTTCGGGAAGGAGCTGTTCCTCGTGGAGCCGCTCTTCTACCACTCCGCGCTCCTCTACGAGCGGCATGGTTGCGACTATCTCCTCGGCCGTGACCTCATGGAAGCGATCGACGGGGAGTTCCGCGACGGGGGCCGACTCCGCCGGGCGCTCGACGGGTCCACCGCGTTCCGGCAGCCCGGGTTCGACCGCACGATCCGGGGACGGAGCTGGGCCATCCACGACGGAGTCCTGGGCGTCCTCGACGGCGTGTCGTGGGGCGGCGTGAAGATGTACCGGCTCGCGGGGCGTCACGCGGGCGTGTCGACGTTTCCAAACGCGGAGTACTGACCCCCTCGTGCCGAGGAGGCGCGCGCCCAGGCCCGCGCGGCCCCGGAAGCCGATGCCGCGGAAGCCGCCCAAGGTCGAGGTTCCCCCGACCGTGTACCGGCGCCGCCCCAAGCACCGCGGCTCCGACCGGGAGCAGTAGCGCCGTGGGCGGGAGGGCGCCGTCCCCCTGCGCGGTCGTGCACTACCACGAGATCAGCCTCAAGGGCGGCAACCGGCCGCTGTTCCTCCGCCGGCTGGGGCGGAACCTCCTCCAGGCGACGGCCGGGTGCGGAGTGCGCGGCGTCCGTCGGCTCCCGGGGCGCTTGGTCCTGGATCTCCACCCGGGCGCCGATCTCCCGCTGTTGCGCGAGCGGGTTGCCACCGTGTTCGGCATCGCGTACTTCGCGCCGGCGCTCTCCCTCCCACCGGACTGGTCGGCGGTCCAGGCGGCCGTCCTCCAGCTCCTCGAGGGGCGGACCTTCGAGTCGTTCCGGATCACCGCGCGCCGGACCTTCAAGGTCTTCCCGATGCCGTCGGACGAGATCAACCGGGAGCTCGGCGCTCTCGTCCTCCGGCATTTCCCGACGCGCGTCAACCTCACCGAGCCGGCCCTCACCGTGCGCGTGGACCTCCTGCCGGGCGAGGCGTTCGTGTTCGTCGACCGCGTGGCGGGGCCCGGCGGCCTACCGGTCGGCGTGTCGGGGCGCGTGGTCGCGCTCCTGTCGGGCGGGATCGACTCGCCGGTGGCGGCCTGCCGGCTCCAGAAGCGGGGCTGCGAGGTGGAGTTCGTGCACTTCCACTCGGTGCCGTACCTCGCCGACACCTCCCAGCGCAAGACGCGGACGCTCGTCGAGCGGCTGGTGCGCCACCAGTTCACCGCGCGGCTCTGGCTGGCGCCATTCGGCGAGATCCAGCGCGAGGTGGTGCTCGGCGTGCCCGCCCCGCTCCGGGTCGTGGTGTACCGGCGCCTCATGACGCGGATCGCCGAGGCGATCGCCCGGCAGACCGGCGCGCTGGCCCTCGTGACCGGCGAGAGCCTCGGCCAGGTTGCCTCGCAGACGCTGGAGAACCTCGCGCGGACGACGGAGGTCGCGGGGATGCCGGTCCTCCGGCCCCTCATCGGGACCGATAAGGAGGAGATCATCCGCGAGGCGCGCGCGATCGGGACCTACGAGACCTCGATCGAGCCCGACCAGGACTGCTGCGCCCTCTTCGTGCCGAAGCACCCCGAGACACGCGCGAGCGCCGACGCGGTCGCGGCCGCCGAGTCTTGCCTCGACGTCGCCCGGCTCGTGGAGATGGGAACGGCGAGCGCGGTCCCGGAGACGTTCCGATTCCCGCCCGTGGAGGTCGTGGAGCCGGTCAGCGTCGGGTCGTGAGCCCCAGCACGGCGGAGAGCAGGAGCGCGGCGCCGAGGGTGCCGCCGAGGCCCAGCCGGTCTCCGAAGAAGAGAACCCCCAGGAGCGTCGCCGTCAGGGGCTCGACCAGGGTCAGCACGCCGGACACGGTCACCCGCGTCGTCCGGAGCCCCACGACGTAGAGGATGTACGCGCCGGCGGTCGGCACCACGCCGAGGTAGGCGAGAAGGACCCATCCACGCGCATCGGCGGCCGGCCGTTCCAGCAGGAGCGCGGGGAGGAGCGAGAGCGCGGCCACGGAGAAGGTCAGCGCGGCGACCGCCAGGGGCGGCGCGCGGTGGACGAGGGTCTTCACGGCCACCGCGTACACGGCGTACGAGAGGCCCGCGCCGAGAGCCAGCGCCACGCCCGTCAGGAAGCCGGCCGTGAGCCGCGAGATGCCGTGGGGCCCGGCCGTGAGCAGCGCGGCCCCCGTGATTCCCGCCAGCAAGGCTGCCCACGTCCGGCCGTCGATCCGCTCCGCGAGGAACACGGCCGCCAGGACCGTGATGAGGAGCGGGGCGCTGCAGATCGCGATCAGGGACCCGACTGCGACGGACGTTTTCGCGACCCCCCCGAAGTAGCAGGGCTGGAAGGCTCCCATCGCGAGCCCCGCGAGGAGGAGACGCCCGCGGTCCCCGCGATCCGGGAGCCGGAGGGAGCCGCCGAACCAGCGCGCGGCCAGACAGAGGCACGGGGCCGCGATGGCGACGCGCAGGAAGCCCACGAGGAGCGGCGACATGGGCGATCCGGCGGCGACGAGCTTCATCGTCGCCCCCGTCGTGCCCCACGTCGCGGCGGCGGCGACGATCAGCAGGAGCCCCATCCCGCGCTATACTACGGCGCGGAGCGTCCCGATGGCGAAGAAGCGCAGCCGCGCGCGCCCCCTGGTTGGCCTGATCATGGGCTCCCGGTCCGACTGGGAGACGATGGCGCACGCCGTCGCCACCCTCGAGGTGCTGGACGTGCCCTACGAGGTCCGCATCGTCTCGGCCCACCGGACGCCCGACCTGCTCTTCGAGTACGCGGAGTCTGCGGCGCGCCGCGGCCTCGGGGTGATCATCGCCGCCGCCGGCGGCGCGGCCCACCTGCCGGGCATGACCGCCGCGAAGACTCCTCTGCCCGTGCTCGGCGTGCCCATCGAGTCGCGCGCGCTGAACGGGCTGGACGCGCTGCTGTCGATCGTCCAGATGCCGGCGGGTGTGCCGGTGGGCACGGTCGCCATCGGCCGGGCCGGCGCGATCAACGCCGCGCTGCTGGCGGCCACCATCCTGGGCACGAAGCACGCGCGATTCCGCGAGGCGGTCGAGCGCTTCCGCGCCCGTCAGACGCGCGCGGTGCTGGACGCTTCCGATCCGCGCGTCAGCCCGGCGCCGGCTGCTCCGCCGCGTCCGTGAAGGTCGGCGTCCTCGGCGGGGGCCAGCTCGGCTGGATGCTGGCGCGCGCCGGGGATCCGCTCGGCATTCGCTGCCGCTTCCTCGATCCCTCGCGCGAGGCCCCGGCGGGCCGCGCCGGCGAGCTCGTCGTGGGCGCCTACGACGACCCGGCGGCTCTCGATCGCCTTGCGGATGGGCTCGAGCTCGTCACCTACGAGTTCGAAAACGTCCCCGTGGATGCGGCGCGGCGCCTGGCGACGCGCGCGCGCGTCCTGCCGCCGCCCCGGGCGCTGGAGGTCTCCCAGGATCGGGTGGACGAGAAGCGCTTTCTCGAATCGGCCGGCATCCCCGTGCCGCCGTGGCGTCCGGTGGCGAGCCTCGCCGATCTCGGCCGCGCCGTCGCCGAGCTCGGCTGCCCGGCCATCCTCAAGACGCGGCGACTCGGCTACGACGGCAAGGGGCAACAGATCATCGAGGCGCCCGGCGGCGTCGAGCGGGCATGGGGACGGCTGGGCGGAGCGCCGCTGGTGCTCGAGGGCTTCGTGCGCTTCGACCGGGAGCTCTCGATCCTCGCCGTCCGCGGGCGTGACGGCGCGACCGCGTGCTATCCCCTCGTCGAGAACCACCACGCCGGCGGCATCCTCCGGTGGAGCCTGGCGCCGGCCGCGGGAGTGTCGCCGGCGCTCCAGAGCGAGGCCGAGGCACACGCGCAGCGCGTGCTCGAGACGCTCGGGTACGCGGGCGTCCTCGCGATCGAGCTGTTCCAGGTCGGCGACCGGCTCCTCGCCAACGAGATGGCGCCGCGCGTCCACAACTCGGGACACTGGACGATCGAAGGCGCGGAGACGAGCCAGTTCGAGAACCACCTGCGGGCGGTCGCGGGCCTCCCGCTCGGCCCGACGGCGGCGCGCGGCGCGAGCGCGATGCTGAACCTGATCGGCGCGCTCCCCGATCCGGCCGCGATTCTCGCGGTTCCCGGCGCGCACCTCCATCTCTACGGGAAGGCCCCGCGCCCGGGACGAAAGCTCGGCCACGTGACGCTCCGTGCCGACGATCGTGCCGAGCTCGACCGGCTGCGCGCCCAGGTCGAGGCTCTGATCCCTCCCGATCCGCCCGCCGCCGCCTGAGCCGGGACAACATGGACGCCGCCGCCGAGCGCCATCGCCGCGCGGCGGCCCTCATCCGCGATCAGCGCCTGGCGCGGACGCCCATCGGTCCGTTGCCGGCGGCCTGGCGGCCGCGGGACGAGGCCGACGGGTACGCCGTGCAGGAAGCCCTTCACGGACTCCTCGACCGCGCGGGGCTGGGGCCGATCGCCGGACACAAGATCGGCTGCACGACGCCGGTCATGCAGAAATACCTCGGCATCGACAATCCCTGCGGCGGCGGGGTGCATGCGCGGACGGTCCACCACGGTCACGCGCGCGTGCGGCACGCCGACTACGTCCGGGTGGGCGTCGAGTGCGAGATCGCGGTGCGGCTCGGGGCGGACCTCGGGCCCGCGGGCGCGCCCTTCGACCGGCCGCGGGTCGGGGCGGCCGTGGAAGGGGTGCTCGCCGCGATGGAGATCGTCGACGACCGCTACCGCGACTACCGCACGCTGGACGTGCCCACGCTCATCGCCGACGACTTCTTCAACGCGGGCTGCGTCCTCGGCACGCCGGTCGGCCGCTGGCGCGACCTCGACCTCCCGGCAGTGACCGGCGTGACGCGCGTAAACGACAAGGAGGTGGGGCGCGGCGAGGGCCGGGCCGTGATGGGGCATCCGTTCGAGGCCCTGGCTTGGCTCGCGAACCTCCGGGCGAGCCTGGGTCTTGCGCTCCGCGCGGGGGAGTTCGTCCTCCTGGGGAGCGTGGTGGAGACGCGCTGGGTCTCAGCCGGCGACGAGGTCGCCGTCGCGATCGACGGGCTCGGCGAGGTCCGCGCGACGTTCGCGCACTGAACCGGCAAGAGAGCGCACCTTTCACGGCTCGGGCACGGTTGCCTCCGAGCGCCACCATGACGTAGCCTGACGTCGCTCAGCTCGATCGCGATGCTGAACGCGCTCGGTCGGGGGAGGAGGCTTCCATGAAGGTCTCGCAACCTGTCCTGGCAGCCGTTCTGAGCATCGGTCTGTGGGCCGCGCCGACGGCCGGCGAGGCGCAGCCGGCGCTCGAAGAGTTCGGGTTCGACCCGCCCCAGCTGTGTCTCCGGGACTCGTTCCAGTGGGGGTTCTCGTACCGGCAGATCCCCGGCGGCCTGGCGGCCGTGAAGGACCTCGCGATGGAGACGGTCTTCGCGGGGCGGACGGTCCGCTCACCCTTGACCCCGGCGCGGGCCGATCTAGAGCGCCACACCGCCGACCAGGGCCGGTTCGAGAGCCTGCGTCTCCACTGGACGAGGAGGCTGCCGGCAAGCGAGAACCCAACCAAGTACACGCTGCGAATCGTGCTGGCGGACGGGCAGGAGGTCACGAGCGCGACGTCGCTGCGCTACGTGAGCGTGTGTCCGCCCCTCGCGGTCCAGACGACGCTCGCGTCCGGGCCGACCGGCCGCATCGGCTTCGAGACCACCACGCCGACGATCCCGGAGTTCCTCCAGGGAGTCAGATCCGGCGCCACGAGCGTGATCTGGGGCGACCTCGTTCTCCCACCGGGGCAGGCCGCCCGCAGTCCGGCCGTCGTGCTCGTTCACGGTTCCGGCGGAGTAACTCCTCGAGAGGATCGATGGGCCGACGAGCTTCGCCGGGCCGGGGCCGCGACGTTCGTCCTCGACAGCTTCACGGGCCGGAGCATCGTCTTCACCGCCGCGGACCAGTCGCAGCTCAGCAGCCTCGCAATGATCGGCGATGCCTACCGGGCGCTCCGGCTCCTGGCCACGCACCCCCGGATCGATCCCGCGCGGATCGCCGTCATGGGATTCTCGAAGGGGGGCGCCGTGGCGCTCTACTCGGCGATCACGCGGTTCCAGCGCCTCCACGGGCCGGCCGACGCCCGGTTCGCCCTGCACGTGGCCTTCTACGCACCGTGCTACTACGGCTTCGTGGGCGACGAGGCGGTGACGGACCGGCCGATCCGTCTCTTCCACGGGGCGGCCGACGACCTCGCCCCCGTCGCGCTGTGCCGCGCCTACGTGGAGCGGCTCCGGAAGGCCGGCGCCGACGCGCAGATCACCGAGTACGCCGGCGCCCACCATCAGTTCGATCGCCAGGACGGCGGGTCACCCCGCCGCAGCCCCGACGATCAGAACGCCAGCCACTGCTTCTGGGAAGAGCGCCCCGAGGGTCAGCTCGTGAACCGGGACAGCGGGCAGCCGTTCGACGTCGGCGACCCGTGCGTGGCCCGGGGAGGGACCTTTGGCGGGGATCCGGTTGCCTACCGGGACGCTCTCCAGGCGGTGAAGGCCCTCGTCACACAGGGCAAGGCGCCCTGAGCGATGACGGGCCGAGGCTCGACGAGGACTCGCCGGGCGCGCCCGCCGGTCCGTTCTCGACGCGTCACTCGCTGAGGACCTTGTCCGCCCACACGGTGAGGGCGACGAGCGTCGGGGGCACGGCGAACGTCGCGTGCTTGTCGCCGAGATCCGTGTCCAGGACCCCACGGGCCCGGGAGCACGCCGTTCAGACGTGGATGGGGACCTTGTGCGCGTGCGTCTTGGCCAGGATCTCGGCCAAGGGCGGCCAGCCGACCGGCACCACGGCGTTCGCCACCGGCGCGCGCATGAGCGAGACCGCCTCGCCGAGCAGGAAGATCTGCGCCTCGTGACCGGCCTCGACAAACGCGTTGGCGTGGAGGAACGGGAACGCCGCCTTCGTCGGATCGTCGGAGCCCCACGCGCTCTTGATGAGCAGTTTCATCGAACCCTCCCGTCAGAAGATCGGCCGCTCGACGTAGCGCCCGAACACTTCGCGGAGACGCGCCACGATCTCGCCGAGCGTGGCGCGGGCCTTCACCAGCTCGATCGTGGTCGGCATGAGGTTGACCGCGGGGTCGCCGGCTTCCACGGCGAGGCGTTCCAGCAGCCGGGCGACCCGCGGCCCGTCGCGGCGCGCGCGCACCTCCCGCACGGACGCGACCTGGCGCGCCTCGACGGCGGCGTCCACCCGGTGGATGGGGGTCGGGAGCGACTCGGGCGGTTCCACGTGGGCGTTGACACCGATCACCGGCTGCTCGCCTGACGCCTTGCGCCGCGCGATCTCGTAGGCGTTGTCCGCGATCTCGCGCTGGAAGTAGCCCTCCTCGATCGCGCGGATCGTCCCGCCCATGGCGTCGACTTTGCGGAGGATCGCCAGCACCTCGGCCTCGATCCGGTTGGTGAGCGCCTCCACGTAGTAGGAGCCGCCGAGCGGATCGATCACCTCCGGCACGCCGGTCTCCTCCGCGATGACCTGCTGGGTACGGAGGGCGAGCTTCATCGCCTCCTCCGACGGGATCGCGTAAGCCTCGTCGAGCCCGTTGGTGTGGAGCGACTGTGCCCCGCCGAGGACGGCGGAGAGCGCCTGGAAGGCGGTCCGGACCACGTTGACCATGGGCTGCGCCTTCGTCAGCGTCGCCGCCGCCGTCTGGCAGTGGAAGCGGAGGCGCATCGACTCGGCCCTGGTCGCGCCGAAGCGCTCCCGCATGATCCTCGCCCAGACCCGCCGCGCGGCCCGGAACTTCGCCGCCTCCTCGAAGAAGTCCTGCTGGGCGATAAAGTAGAAGGCCAGGCGGGACGCGAAGGCGTCGACCGGCACGCCGGCCCGCGTCACCTCCTCCACATAGGCGATCCCGTTCGCCATCGTGAAGGCCACCTCCTGGACGGCGTTCGCCCCGGCCTCGGAGATGTGGTAGCCGCTGATGTTGACCGGGTTGTAGCGCACCATCCGCTCTGCCGCGAACACGATCATGTCCCGCATCAGCCGCATCGACGGGCGGATGGGGAAGATCCACTCCTTCTGGGCCACGTACTCTTTCAGGATGTCCGCCTGGACCGTGCCGGAGAGCCGGTTGAGATCGAGGCCGCGGGACTCGGCGAGCGCGACGTACATGGCGAGGAGGATCCATGCGGTCGGGTTGATCGTCATCGACACCGAGACGCGCTCGAGATCGATCCCGTCGAAGAGGGCGGCGACGTCGTCGAGCGTGTCGACCGCCACGCCCTCGCGTCCGACCTCGCCGAGTGACCGGGGGTCATCGGAGTCGTATCCCATGAGGGTCGGCATGTCGAAGTCGACGGAGAGCCCGGTCTGACCCTGGGCAATCAGATAGCGGAACCGCGCGTTCGTGTCGGCTCCGGTGCCGAAGCCAGCGATCTGGCGCATCGTCCAGAGCCGGCCCCGGTACATCGTGGGGTAGGGACCGCGCGTGAATGGGTACTGACCGGGGAGCCCGATCGCCTCGTACGGCGTGTCGGCGACGTCCGCCGGCGTGTAGACGCGCTTCCTGGACAGCCCTGAGGCGGTACGGTACTCGGCGCGGGACTCGGGCTGACGCTCGACGAACCGGCGCAGCTCGTCGCCTTCCCACGCCTGCCGCATCCGCCGGATCCGGTCGATCGCCTCGCGGTCGTACATCGTGTGCTCCCTTCGCGGTCAGCCGAAGAGCGCGCCCTGCCGGGGCCGGGTCGGGCGGGCCGCGGTCCCCGCGACCCTCCGCTCGAGTGCCAGCAGCGCCGACTTGGCGGGAAGCCCGCCGCCGTAGCCGACCAGCCGCCCGTCGCTGCCGATGACCCGATGGCACGGGATCACGATCGACAGCGGGTTCTGGCCGTTCGCGGCGCCGACGGCCCGCACGGCCGAGGGCCGGCCGATCCGGCGGGCGAGCTCCGCGTACGACACGGTCTCCCCGTATGGGATGTCGAGGAGCGCCCGCCACACCCGCAGCTGAAACGCCGTGCCCTCGGGGGCGAGGGTTAGGTCGAACTGACGGAGCGCGCCCGCGAAGTACGCCTCCAGCTGGCGAGCGGCCTCCTTGAGGGGCGCGGCCGATTCGACCCAGTCCGGCTCCGGGTCGACGCGGTCGCTACCGGACGGAAGCCAGATCTGGGTGAGCGCGTCCGCGGTGCCGACCAGCAGGAGCGGTCCGAGGGGGCTGGGCGTGCGGGTGAAGAAGACCGAGCTCATGGATGTTCCTCCACGGACATCTCAGCCGGATCCCATCCGGCGGACAGGGCCCGGTCACGTCCAGAGAGACCCCGCAAGCGCGCCGGCGTGAAACACCTCGACCCGCGCGGGCGGCGGCGACCTCGGCTCACCGCAGGCGGCCTTTCTCGTCGGCGAGCGCCTGCCGGTAGAGATCCCGGTCGTCCACCACGCGGCGGGCCTTGAACTCCGACCGAGGCAGGGTGCCCTGCGGGACCAGCTCGATCACCGGGTGGATCCCGATCCGCGCGCGCAGCCGCTCCCGCATCGTCCGCTGGAGGGCGTCGCGCCGCTCGGGCGGCTCGTGCTCCGGGGTATACTCGGCGCGCACCAGGAGCTCGTCCATTGTCTCGCGCCGGGAGACGATGACCCGGAACTCGCCGCCGAAGCCCGGAATCGCGCGCAGCGCGTCCTCGATGCCGCTCGGGTAGACGTTCTCGCCCCTCACGACCAGCATGTCGTCGAAGCGGCCGTAGATCCCGGCCGGCAGCCGTGGGTAGGTCCGCCCGCACGGGCAGGGATCGTCCGTCCACCGGCTCCGGTCGCCCGAGACCAAGCGGATCATCGGCTGGGAAGTCCGCTCGAGGTGGGTGTAGACCGGCGTGCCCTCGCTCCCGTACGGAACCGCCCGGTACGTCTCGGGATCGCAGACCTCCGTGTACACCAGATCCTGCCAGAGATGCATGCCTGTCCGGTAGTGGCACTCCGCGTTCGTCATCCACGGGGTCATCTCGGCCATGCTCCCCGTGTCGACGCAAATGCCGCCAAAGGCGGCCTCGATGAGATGCTTGGTGGACGGGATGCCGGCGCCTGGCTCTCCGGAGAAGAAGAGGATGCGGAAGCCCAGCGTTCGGGGATCGACGCCCTCCCGCCGCGCCGTCTCGGCGAAGTGGAGCGCGTAGGAGGGCGTCCCGTAGAATGCACTGGGCCGGATCTCGCGTGCCCACTGCACCGCCGCCAGCGTCTGGCCCTGAACGCCGGCGCCGAACGGGAACATCGTCGCGCCGAGGCGCTCGCCGCCCGCGAGCGCGCCCCACGAGCCCATGTAGAGGCTGAAGAAGGAGCAGATCAGGACCCGGTCGCCCGGGCGAAGGCCGATGGCCCACATGACCCGGGCATGGGCCTCGCCGATCCGCGCCCAGTCGTCGGCGCCCACTCCGAACACGGTCGGCCGGCCCGTCGTGCCGCTGGTTCCGTGGATGCGGGCGACCGCCTCGCTCGGGATGCACAGGTAGTCGCCGAAGGGCGGGCGCGCGGCCTGCGCCCGGCGGAGCTCCTCCTTAGTCACGACGGGGAACCGCCCGAGGTCGGCGAGCGTCCGGAGGGTCTCGGGGGAGACGCCCGCCGCCTCCCACTTCCGGCGGTAGAAGGGGCTGTGCTCCCATGCGTACCGCATCTGCTCGCGGAGCTTCGCAAGGACAAGGCCGTCGCGCATGCCGGGCGGCGCGCATTCGACCTCGGGCAGCCAGTGCGGGGCGTCGGGCGGGGGCCGGTAAGCGGCGTCGTAGCGGGGCGGCCACACGGCGAGATCCACGCCGCGCGTACGCCGGATCGCGTCGAGGTCGAGACGGCTCATGCGCGCGTTGTCGACGTGACCGCCCGCCGGTGTCGGACTCAGACTGCGCGGGCGGTTTCGACCAGCTCGCGGACCCGGGCGACCAGGGTGGCGGGCGGCGTCTCCTGGAGGAAGACCTCCGCCACGCCGGAGTCGCGAAGCGCCGACAGGTCCTCGTCGGGGATGACCCCGCCGGCGACGACCAGCACGTCCTCGGCGTCGCTCGACCGCAGGAGCTCGACGATCCGGGGAAGGAGGGTCATGTGCGCGCCCGAGAGGATGCTCACCCCGACCACGTCCACGTCCTCCTGGATGGCGGCGGCCACGACCTCCTCCGGGGTCCGGTGGAGACCCGTGTAGATGACGTCCATCCCGCCGTCGCGTAGCGCCCGGGCAACGACCTTGGCGCCCCGGTCGTGGCCGTCGAGCCCCACCTTCGCGATCAGGACCCGGATGGACGTTCCGATGGCGCGCTCCTCCGTGAGACGGCGCGCGGGCCGCGCGCCGGCCTCGAGTGGCTCAAGGATAGGCTGAAGGCCGGGAGCCCGTCCAGGCTGGCGGGGAGGCCGTTCACGAGTGCGTCCTCGTCCGCGATCAGGCCCGGCGTGCCGGTGACGAGCGCGCCAGCCGCATGAGCATCACGACGTGCGTGGCGATGATGATCGGGACGACGAACGTCAGGAGCAGCGAGAGCGGAAGCTGGAGCAGGGCCCGCATCGATCCGGGATCCGCGATCGCGAGGCGGGCCGCGGTCAGCACCACGCCGAGGATGTCGAGGAGCCCGAAGGCATTCCACGCAAGATACAGGAGCCGGCCGCCGGGACCGTCGGGGGGGACCAGGAGGACGAGGAGGAGCGCCCCGGCCGCCGTCGCGTTGTCGCCCCAGCCCGCCGGCGCCGCAAAGGCCCGCGGGAGCTCGCCCCGGGTGTGGAGCGCGAGGAAGTAGAAGCCAACGAAGCGCGTCAGGTGACACAGGACGAGGGCGCGCAGGTCGACCGCCGCCGCGAACCGCCGGAGCGGGGGCCAGAGCCGGCACGCCGCCAGGAGCGCGAGGGTGAGCCCCGCGAGCACGAGCTGGGGCCGCGGGGGCCGGAGGGTCGCGAGCCGCCCGGAGGCGCCGATCAGCAAGGCCCCGAGGAGCCACGCCCCGGCGACGCCCAGGATCGGACCGGAGCCGGGCGGCAGCCAGGGAGCGACGGTCCCGACCGGCTCTCCGTCGCGGCGGGGCACAGCCGCTCCTATACCACACCCGCTCTTGCGGTGCCGGCGCCGGTTCCCTATCGTAGCGCTGTGCCGGGCCCGGATTTCCTCCAGGGGATCACGGTTCTCGACTTCACGCGCGTCCTCGCGGGTCCATACTGCACCCGGCTCCTCGCCGACCTCGGCGCCCGCGTGATCAAGGTCGAGCGGCCCCGCGGCGACGACATGCGGGCGGCGCCGCTCCAGCTCGACCCCGAGCGCGGCGACCAGAGCACGTACTTCGTCCGGGTCAACGCGGGGAAGCGGTCCGTCGCCCTCGATCTGGGCACTACCGAAGGGCGAGGGGTGGCGCTGGATCTCGTGCGGATCTCGGACGTGGTCGTCGAGAACTTCCGCCCCGGCGTCATGGCGCGCCTGGGGCTCGACCACGCGGCGGCAGCCGCCGTGCGGCCGGACGTCGTGTACTGCTCCATCTCGGGCTACGGTCAGACGGGACCGTGGCGGAATCGCGCCGCCCTCGCGCACGTCGTGTACGCCACGTCGGGGCTGATGCATCTCGAGCGGGGGGCGGAGGAGCCGCCGCGGGTGCTCTATCTCCAGGCCGCCGACGTCCTGGCCGGCACCCAGGCATTCGGCGCCATCAGCGCCGCGCTCCTCCGCCGTGCGCGCACCGGCCGCGGCGCGCACCTCGACGTGTCGATGCTGGAGGCGCTGATCGGCGCGGAGGACATCAGCTTCGGCAGCGTGCTGAACAGCGGCCCGGCGTATCCGGGCTCGCGCAGCGGGATGCTGGTCGAGCAGGTCGGCGACAGCTGGGTGGCGCTCCAGGTGGTCGGCGTGCTCGACCTCTGGCCGCGGCTGCTCCGTTTGCTGGAGCGGCCCGAGCTTGCCGACGATCCCCGGTTCGCGACGCCGACGGCCCGGCGCCAGAACTGGCCCGAACTCCGTCCGATCATCGCGGGGTGGCTCGCCCGCTTCACGTCGGCCGACGACGCCCTCGCCGCTCTGGGCGCGGCCCGGATCCCGTGCGCGCGCGTGCTGTGGCCGGCCGAGGTGGTCGCGGCGCCGCACCTGGAGGCGCGAGCGGCCTTTCCGTCGGTCGCCCACCCGACGTACGGGCCGGTGCGGGTGACCGCCTCGCCGTTCCACGTCGACGGCGCGCCGGTCGCGCCCGCCGGGCCGGCGCCCTACCGCCCCGGCGAGGACACGCGGGCGGTGCTCACCGAGATGCTGGGATATCCCGCGGACCGGATCGCGGAGCTGGCGCGGCGGGGCGCGGTGGCGGGCCCCGGCCTGTTCGGCCATGTCCCCGACGACGGGCCACTGGCCGGCATGCCCGGCGACGAGTAGAATCGGCGCGCCGTACTCATCACGCGACATGTGCAACCGATCGACTGCGAGCCCGAAGGGAGGCGACGGATGGCGAGCCTGACGGAGCGGATGCTCGGCGCGGCCAAGCTCGACGCCGCGACGTACGAGGAGGTGGAGACCGACGCGACGGCAACGCCTCAGGCGATGCTCGTGGTGGTGCTCGCGAACCTGGCGGCGGGCGTCGGCGTGCTGCGGGTGGTGGGGATCGGAGGCCTGCTGGTGGCCACGCTCGCGTCTCTCGTCGGCTGGTACCTGTGGGCCTTCGTCACCTACTTCGTGGGGACGCGGCTCCTGCCCGGTCCCAAGACGGAGGCGGACATCGGGCAGCTCCTGCGGACCATCGGCTTCTCGGCCACGCCCGGACTGATCCGCGTGCTCGGCATCATCCCCGGCCTCGGCATGGTGATCGACCTTGTCGCCTCCCTGTGGATGCTGGTGGCCATGGTCGTCGCGGTCCGGCAGGCGCTCGACTACGAGTCGACGGCCCGGGCCGTCGCGGTGTGCGTGATCGGGATCGTCTTCAACTTCCTGGCCCTCTACGTGCTGTCGAAGCTCCTGGGCATCCCCCTCGGCGTCGCGCCCTGAGGGCGGTCGCCCGGCTCCGGCGGCGGCCCCTACCGGTCTCACGACAAGGAGAAGAGCTGTGGCGCTCCACGGGAACCTGATCAACGGCGAGTGGGTGACGGGCGCCGACGTCAACCGGGACGTCAACCCGTCCAACGTGGGGGAAGTAGTCGGCGAGTACGCGCGCGCGGACGCCGCGCAGGCGCAGGCGGCCATCGCCGCCGCGCGGGCGGCGGCCCCGGGCTGGGCGCGCGGGAACCGGCAGGAGCGCGCCGATCTCCTCGACCGCGTGGGGGACGAGATCTTCCGCCGGTCCGAGGAGCTGGGCACGCTGCTCTCGCGGGAGGAGGGGAAGACGCTCCCGGAGGGCATCGGCGAGGCCAAGCGCGCGGCCTACATCTTCAAGTTCTTCGCGGGCGAGGTCGTGCGGCAGGGCGGGGAGCTTGTCGACTCGGTCCGGCCCGGCGTGTCGGTGGAGATCACGCGCGAGCCGATCGGCGTCGTCGGCATCATCACGCCCTGGAACTTTCCCATCGCGATCCCCGCCTGGAAGATCGCGCCCGCCCTCGCCCACGGCAACTGCGTGGTCTTCAAGCCGGCGGACCTGGTGCCGGGCTGCGCGTGGGCCCTGGCGGACATCCTCGCGCGGGCCGGGATGCCGCCGGGGGTGTTCAACCTCGTCATGGGCCGCGGGTCCGCGGTCGGGGAGACGCTGATCGCCTCGACCGACGTCGACGGGGTGAGCTTCACGGGGTCGGTGGAGACGGGCCGGGCCATCGCGAAGAAGGTGGTCGCGCGCATGGGAAAGGTGCAGCTGGAGATGGGCGGGAAGAACCCGCTCGTGGTGCTGGACGACGCCGACCTTGCGGTCGCGGTGAACTGCGCCGTCCAGGGCGCCTACTACTCGACCGGCCAGCGGTGCACGGCGTCGAGCCGCCTCATCGTCACCGAGGGCATCCACGACCGCTTCGTGCAGGCGATTGTCGAGCGGCTGGGGAAGCTGGTCGTCGACGACGCCTTGCGGAAGGGCACGGACATCGGCCCCGTGGTCGACCAGGGGCAGCTCGACCAGGACGTCTCCTACCTCGAGGTCGGGCGGCGGGAGGGTGCACGACTCGCCTGGGGCGGCGACCGGGTGCGCCGCGAGCACGAGGGCTACTACCTGGCCCCCGCGCTCTTCACCGAGACCACCAACGGCATGCGGATCAACCGGGAGGAGATCTTCGGGCCGGTCGCGACCGTGATCCGCGCCCGGGACTACGACGAGGCGCTCGTGCTGGCCAACGACACGCCGTTCGGGCTCTCGTCCGGCGTCGTCACCACCTCGCTCAAGCACGCGAGTCACTTCAAGCGGAACTCGCAGGCGGGGATGGTCATGGTCAACCTCCCGACCGCCGGCGTCGACTACCACGTGCCGTTCGGCGGGCGGAAGGCGTCGAGCTACGGCCCCCGCGAGCAGGGCACCTACGCGCGGGAGTTCTACACCACGGTCAAGACCACCTACACCGCCTGAGAGGCGGCCGGGGTCACGCGTTCGCCTTCCGGACGGTTTCGCCCGTCGGGCGACGACGGAAACATCCGGAAGACGAGGTTCGACCGCTACCGCGGCGCCATGCGGATGGCGCCGTCAAGACGAATGGTCTCGGCATTCAGCATGACGTTCTCGACGATGTGGCACGCGAGCGCGGCGTATTCCGCCGGGTGGCCGAGCCGGCTGGGGAAGGGCACCTGCTTGGCGAGCGACTGGCGAGCCGGCTCGGGCAGCATCCCCATGAGCGGCGTGTCGAAGAGCCCGGGGGCGATCGTGCAGACCCGGATGCCGACCTCCGCCAGGTCCCGTGCGATCGGGAGCGTCATGCCGACGATGCCGCCCTTGGAGGCCGAGTAGGCGGCCTGCCCGATCTGGCCGTCGTAGGCCGCGACCGACGCGGTGTTGATGATCACGCCCCGCTCGCCGTCCTCGCCCGGGGCGTTCTGCGCCATCCGCGCCGCCGCCAGCCGGATGCAGTTGAACGTCCCGATCAGGTTTACCTGGATGACGAAGGTGAAAGACCCGAGGTCATGCGGGCCTCGCCGGCCGTGCGTCTTCTCGGCGATCGCCACGCCCGCGCAGTTCACGAGGCCGTGGACCGCCCCGTACTTCTTGACGGCCGCGTCGATCGCGGCCCCCACGTCGTCGGCGCTGGTGACGTCGCACGGGGCGAACAGAACGTGTGGGCCGAGCTCGGCCGCCACCTGGGCGCCGGCCGACCGCCCGAGATCCAGGATCGCCACCCGGCCGCCGTGAGCGAGGAGCCGCTCGACCGTGGCCCGTCCGAGTCCGGACGCGCCGCCGGTCACCAGGAAGGTGGAGCCGTCGATCTTCATCTCATGGGTCCTCGGGCGGGCTCGACGAGCCCGTTCAGGTTGGAGTCCGATGTCGCGAGGACGCTAGCATGCGGCTCGCGGGGGGGTCAAGGCGCGCGGGGCGGGTTGCTGTTGCGACAGGCGCGCGGGGCGGGTGCACCGTCCTGGGGCGTGGGGAATCACGCCTCCCTGTATACTGGCGCCGTGAGCCGGCCCGGCCGCCTCGCCGGTCTTTTGGTCGCGCCCCTCATCGGCCTCGCGTGCCCGTGGGTCGGGGCCGAGGAGGTCGTCGAGGCGACGCTGGACAACGGCTTGCGCGTGCTCCTCCAGGAGGACCACCGGAGCCCGGTGGCCAGCCTGCAGGTGTGGTACCGCGTCGGGTCGCGCGACGAGCGCGTCGGGCTGACCGGGCTGTCCCACTACCTCGAGCACATGATGTTCAAGGGGACGCCCACGTACGGGCCCCGGATCTACTCGAAGCTGATCGAGACGGTCGGCGGCCAGGACAACGCCGTCACCAGCCGCGACGTCACCGTGTATCACGTGACCGTCGCCGCCGACCAGCTCGACCTCGTGCTCGAGCTCGAGGCCGACCGGATGCGGCACCTCCTCATGGACCCCCCGGAGGTCGACGCCGAGCGGAAGGTCGTCATGGAGGAGCGCCGGACGCGCACGGAGGACGACCCGGTCGGGGCCCTCGCGGAGCTCTTCAACGCGGTCGCCTTCGTGGTCCACCCCTATCGCCTGCCGACCATCGGGTTCGCGGAGGACATCCAGCGGCTGACGGCGCGCGACCTCCAGGGCTGGTACGACGCGTACTATCGGCCCAACAACGCGATCCTCGCCGTCGTCGGGGACTTCGAGGCCTCCGCGCTGCTCGAGAAGATCCGGACGCGATTCGGCGACATCCCCCGCGGCGCCGACCCGCCGCGCGTCACCGTGAGGGAGCCCGAGCAGCGCGGCGAGCGCCGGGTCTGGCTGCGGAAGGAAGCGCAGCTTCCCGTAGTCTTCGCGGGCTATCCGACGCCGAACCACCGCTCGGAGGACGCCTATGCCCTCGAGGTCCTGTCGACGGTCCTCTCGGGCGGGCGGACGTCGCGGCTCTACCGGCGGCTCGTGTACGAGGAGCGGCTCGCCCTGGAGGTCGGCGGCGACTACTCGCGTCTCACGCTCGACCCGGACACTTTCAGCTTCCACGTGACGGTGCTGCCCGAGCGGACCGTCGAGGAAGCCGAGCGCGCGCTCCTGGCCGAGGTGGAGCGGCTCCACACGGAGCTCATCTCGGAGGAGGAGCTCCAGCGCGCCAGGAACCAGTTGGAGGCCGCCTACCTTTTCGGTCAGGACTCGGTCTACAGCCGGTCGGCGACGCTCGCGCGCTACGAGCTCCTGGGCGGATGGCGCCTCCGCGAGGCGTACCTGCCGGGCATCCGGGCGGTCACGCGCGAGGACGTGCAGCGCGTGGCCGAGCGCTACCTCGTGGCCGATCGCCGCACGACGGCGATCCTCCTCCCGGTCCCGCCGGCCGCCAAGCCGTAGCGTCGGGGCGATGACGCCTTTCGGTCGAGCCCTGCGGGGCGTGGTCCTCGTCGTCCTGGCCCTGGTCGGGCTGGCGGCGGTCGGGCTCTGGGCGCTGTCACGACGCGAGCCGCACGCGGCGGGGCTCACCGTCACAGGAACCATCGAGGCGCGGGACGTGGACCTGTCGCCGAAGACGACGGCCCGCATCGCCGCGATCCACGTCGAGGAGGGCAGCCGTGTCCGGCGGGGCGAACTCGTGATCCAGCTGGACGATGCCGAGCTGGCGGCGGACGTGAGCCGGCTCGAGGCGGGGGTGCGGGTCGCCCAGGCGCAGCTCCGCGACCTGGTGGCCGGGGCGCGGAAGGAGGAGATCGCCGAGGCGCAAGCGCAGGTCCGGCGCGCCGAGTCGGCCCTGGCCGACCTCGTTGCCGGTGCGCGGCGGGAGGAGATCCAGGCGGCGCGCCAGGTGGTTGCCCAGGCCGAGGCGCGGCAGCGCGACCTCGAGGCCGGGGCGCGGACGCAGGAGGTCGAGCAGGCGCGGAGTGCGGTCGCCTCGGCGGAGGCGACGCGGGTGTGGACGCAGCGGGAGTACGAGCGGCTCAAGTCGCTCTACGACCGGGACCTGATCGCCGCCGCCGACAGGGATCGCGCCTGGCAAGCGTTCGAGGTCGCGCGGATGCAGGAGCGCACCGCGCGGGAGCAGCTCGCCCTCGTGCTCGCCGGCCCGCGGAGCGAGCAGGTAGAGGCCGCGCGCGCCGAGGTCCGGCAGGCGCGGGAGCGGCTGCGCCTCCTCGAGGCGGGGCCGCGCCCCGACCAGGTCGAGGCCGCGCGGGCCGAGGTCCGCGCCGCGCGGGAGCGGCTGGCGCTCGTCGAGGCCGGACCGCGGCCCGGTCAGGTGGATACGGCTCGGGCCCAGCTCGCCCAGGCCGAGGCCACGCTGACCCAGGCGCGGGCGCGCCTGGCGGACACGCGGATCGAGGCGCCGATGGACGGCGTGGTGCTGAGGAAGAACCTCGAGCCCGGAGCGACCGCGGCGCCCGGCGTCGCCATCGTGACGCTCGTCGATCCCTCGGATCTGTGGCTTCGGGCGTACATCGCGGAAACGGATCTCGGGCGCGTCAAGGTCGGCCAGACAGCGCGCGTCACGGTGGACGCCTTCCCGGGGCAGCCGTTCGAGGGGCGCGTCACCGAGGTCGCGTCTGCGGCGGAGTTCACGCCGCGGAACGTGCAGACGCAGAAGGAGCGGGTCAACCTGGTGTTCCGGGTCAAGGTCGCGATCGCCAACCCGGACGGGCGGCTGAAGCCGGGGATGCCCGCGGACGCGGTGATCGCGACGGAGTGAGTGGGAGGTTCAGCGTGGAGCTACCCGGGCGCTTGGAAGATCTCCTCAAGCAGGCCAGCGGCCTCCTGGATGAGGCTGCGACCGTCATCCGTGATTTGGGGATCGCCCCCCATCAGAACGTTCGGAGCATCGGCGAAGCGCTGGCGATGATCTCGGACGTTCGGACCGCCATCTATCAACAGTATCCGGACGTCAAACCGGATTTCCTGCGGGAGCCCACGCAGGCGACGATGCTTGGAGACCTGCACCCCGAGCTCTTCCGGATGTATGGGAATCAGGTCGTCGACTGGATCGCGTCCTACCTGACAGACCCCGAGCGCTTCCCCGTCCTTGCCCGGGTCAAGCCTGGCGAGGTGCGAGCCGCCCTGCCGGCGTCGGCGCCGGACGATCCCGAGCCGCTCGACCGGATGCTCGCGGACTTCGAGCGTCTGATCCTCCCAGGCATGACCCACTGGAACCATCCGGGCTTCTTCGCCTACTTCTCGATCAGCGGATCGGCCCCGGGGATCCTCGGCGAGCTCCTGTGCGCTGCGCTCAACGTCAACGCCATGCTCTGGCGCACGTCGCCGGCCGCCACCGAGCTGGAAGAGGTGGTCCTCGACTGGCTGAGGAAGCTCCTCAGTCTGCCGGCAGCCTTCCACGGGGTGATCTACGACACCGCGTCGATCTCGACGCTCTGTGCTCTCGCCGCGGCGCGCGAGGCGGCCGGACACGACCTACGGGAGCAGGGGATGGCCGGGCGCGCCGACGTGCCGCGCCTCCGCGTCTACACGTCCGAGCAGGCGCACAACTCCGTCGACAAGGCCGCGATCATCCTCGGGTTCGGACGGGAAGGGGTGCGGAAGATCCCGACGGACGACGAGTTCCGCATGGATCCAGTGGCGCTCGCGCGTGCGATCGCCGAGGATCGGGCGGCTGGCTGGCAGCCCGTCGCGGTCTGCGCGACTGTCGGGACGACCGGGACGACCAGCATCGACCCGGTGCCGGCCGTCGCGGACATCGCCGCGCGCGAGGGGCTCTGGCTCCACGTGGACGCGGCGTACGGCGGGGTGGCGGCCATCGTGCCCGAGCGGCGCGAGGTGCTGGCGGGGTGCGACCGCGCGGACTCGATCGTGGTCAACCCTCACAAGTGGCTCTTCACCCCGATCGACTGCTCGGTCCTCTTCTGCCGGCGGCCCGACGTGCTGAAGCGCGCGTTCACGCTGGTGCCCTCCTTCCTCCAGACGCCGGAGGGCGGCGCGGTCGAGAACTACATGGACTGGGGGCCGCAGCTCGGGCGCCGCTTCCGCGCGCTCAAGCTCTGGATGGTGCTCCGCGCGTTCGGCCGGTCGGGGATCGAGGCGCGGCTCCGCGAGCACATGCGGCTCGGCCGGCTCTTCGCCTCGTGGGTCGACGCCGATCCGGACTGGGAGCGGGTCGCCCCCGTCCCGTTCAGCACGGTCGTGTTCCGGCTCCGGCCGGGAGGCTGGGCGGCCAACGATCCGAGGCTCGCCGGGCTGAACGAGCGGCTGCTCGAAGCGGTGAACGCGTCGGGCGAGGCCTTCCTCTCTCACGTCGTCCTGCGCGGGCGCTATGCCATCCGCCTCGCCATCGGGAACATCCGGACGGAGGAGCGCCACGTGCAGCGCGCGTGGGAGATCCTCCGCGCCGAGGCGCTCCGCTTGGGCGCCTTGCCGACCCACGTCGCGGGCGGATCCACGACGGTACCCTAGTTGTCGAGGCCGCCCGCCTCCCAGCATCCGCCAATGGAGCCCGTTAGCCCGAATGAGAGGTGTGTTCATGGCGCAATTCGGCACGGTTGGCCTAGTCGGACTAGGGGAGACCCTGGCAGGCAAAGCTCTGGCTCTCGCCGAGGACGTTGCCCCGGCCGGTTGCCGGCTCCTCTCGACGTCCCGCCGGTGACGACGGTCGAGCCCGCGGTCCTGACCGAAGGCCTGACCAAGCGCTTCGGCACGTTCACCGCCGTCGACCATGTCGACCTCCGCGTCGAGGCGGGCCAGCTCTACGGCTTCCTCGGCCCGAATGGGGCGGGGAAGTCCACGACCCTCCGTATGCTCTGCGGCATCCTCGAGCCGAGCGACGGCGACGGGCGCGTCCTCGGCCTCGACCTCCGCCAGGAGCCCGAGCGGATCAAGGCCGCGATTGGCTACATGTCGCAGCGGTTCTCGCTCTACGACGACCTGTCGGCCGCGGAGAACCTGGTCTTCTACTCGATGGTCTACGGCGTGCGCGGGCGCCTCCGGCGCGAGCGCATCGACCGGATGGTCCAGCTCGCGGACCTGGTCGGCCGCGAGGACACGCTGGCCGGCCAGCTGTCCGGCGGGTACCGCCAGCGGCTCGCGCTCGCCTGTGCGCTCGTGCACTCGCCGAAGCTCATGTTCCTCGACGAGCCGACCGCCGGCGTCGATCCGGTCTCCCGGCGCACGTTCTGGGAGCTGATCCGGCGCCTGGCCGACAGCGGCGTCACCGTGCTGGTGACGACCCACTACATGGACGAGGCCGAGCACTGCGACCGCCTCGGGTTCATCTACCAGGGGCGGCTGATCGCGCAGGGGACGCCCGCCGCGATCAAGGCCGACGCGTTCGGCCGGCCCGTGCTCGAGGTCGAGACGCCGGCGCCTCAGCGGGCGATCGACGTGCTGTCCGACTGGCGCGCAGTGGAGGAGGCGATCCGCTACGGCTCGCTGGTGCGGGTCGTCGCCGCGGAGCGGGGGCTCACCGAGTCGGCCGTCGCCGAGCGCCTCCGGGACGCCGGGCTCGAGGCGTCCGCCCGGATGGTCTCGCCGACGATCGAGGACGTGTTCATCTCGTTCGTGGACAAGGACCGGAAGCTCCGGCTGCGGCAGCAGCTCGGCGCTTTCGGAGCCGGCTGATGCGCCTCCTCGGCATGATCTGGAAGGAGATGGTGCAGCTCCGGCGCGACCCGATGGCGCTCACGCTCGCCCTCTTCATCCCGGTCGTGCTCCTGTTCATCTTCGGCTACGCGATCAACACCGACGTCCGGAACCTGCCGACCGTCGTCCTCGACCAGGCGCGGGACGTGGAGGCCCAGAAGCTGCTGGAGGCGTTCCAGAACACACGGTACTTCAACCTCCGCTTCCAGGCACGGTCGCTCGACGAGGTGGCCCGGCTGATCGACCGCGGCGAGGCCAAGGTCGGGATCGTCATCCCGCCCGACTTCTCGGAGCGGCTCCGGGGCCGGGCCTCCGCGGCGATCCAGGTGATCGTGGACGCTTCGGACCCGCAGGTGGCCGTCTCCGCCGTCAACGCGGCGACCGCGCTGGGCCTCGACCGGTCGATCGAGATCCTGAGGCGGGGCGGCCTCGACCCCGGGGCCGGCCTCGACGTGCGGATCCGCGCCTGGTACAACCCCGACCAAGAGTCGGCGCTGTTCATCGTGCCGGGCCTGATCGGCGCCCTCTTGATGCAGACGACCATCACGATCATGGCGGTGGCGGTGGTGAGGGAGCGCGAGCGGGGGACCCTCGAGGCGCTGGTGGTGAGCCCGCTGAAGCGCTGGGAGATCATGCTCGGGAAGATCCTGCCGAATCTCCTGGTCGCCTACGGCCAGATGACGCTGGCGCTCGTGGTGGCGCACTACGTCTTCACCGTGCCGATCCGGGGGAGCGTCGCGCTGCTCTACGCCGTCGCGGCGATCTTCATGCTCGGCACCCTCGGGATCGGCATCTACGTGTCGACGCTGTCGCGCACCGTGCCGCAGGCGATGCAGCTCGGCTTCCTCGCCATCCTGCCGTCCATCTATCTGTCCGGGCTCCTGTTCCCGCTGGAGGGGATGCCGGAGCCGGCGCAGTACTTCGCGCGGATCTTGCCCATCACGTACTTCCTGCGCATCATTCGCGGGATCGTGCTGAAGGGCATCGGCCTGGCTGACCTCTGGCCCGACGTCTGGCCCCTGGTCGCGTTCGGCGCTGTCATCTTCACCCTGTCGGTGCTGCGCTTCCGCAAGTCGCTCGACTGAGCGCGGCGGAGCCGACCCTGGAGGACCACCCGTGACCCGAGAGAGACGACGGCCGCTGAGGGTCGGCGTGGAGCTGCCCATCGCGGTGGACAAGGGACGCCACGGCACGCCGCGCTGGGGCGACATCAGCCTCATGGCCCGGCGCGCCGAGGAGCTCGGATTCGACTCCGTCTGGATCGAGGATCACCTGCTGTTCCGGCACGCGGGACAGCGGGACCAGGGCGTGTGGGAGGGGTGGGCGATCATCGCCGCGATCGCCGCCGTGACCTCCCGCGTGGAGATCGGTCCCCTCGTGTCGTGCATGTCCTTCCGGAATCCGGCCTACCTCGCGAAGCTGGCCGACACCATCGAGGAGATCTCCGGAGGCCGCCTGATCCTCGGCGTCGGCGCCGGCTGGCACGAGACGGAGTACCGGGCGTTCGGGTTTCCCTTTGACCACCGGGTGAGCCGCTTCGAGGAAGGGCTCCGCATCGTCCACGGACTGCTTCGCCACGGCAAGATCGACTTCGTCGGGCAGTACCATGAAGCTCGCGAGTGCGTGCTGGAGCCTCGCGGTCCGAGGCCCGGTGGCCCGCCGATCCTGATCGGGTCGACCGGGGAGCGCATGCTCGGGTTGCTGGCCCAGTACGGGGATCTGTGGAACGCGTACTTCCCCCCCACGAAGAATCGCCCGGCGGGCGTACCCCCGCTCCGCGACAAGGTCGACGCGGCCTGCCGCAGGGCCGGGCGCGACCCCGCGACGGTCGGTCGCACGGTTGCCGTGTTCGTCGACATGGTGCCGGGACGCCGTGCCTCGCCGCCGCGCCCGCCCCACTGGACCTTCGAGCCCCTCGTGGGACAGCCCGAGCATCTCGCTGAGGAGCTCCGGGCCTACGCGCGCGAGGGGATCTCCCACGTGCAGCTCTGGCTCGAGCCCAACACGCTGGAAAGCCTCGAGGCCTTTGCGCCCGTCCTCGCGCTCCTGGATCGGTAGACGGAGTCCCGCCCGGTTCGCCGACGGGCGGAGCCGGTATAATGCCGGCATGCGTCCGACTGCCGTGAGCGTCGCGCTGATCGCCACCCTTGCGGCGGCCGCGTCGCCGGCTCGACCGCAGACGCTGCCCCCGCCCACGCCGGCCGCGGGGCCGACCGCCCCGTGGTCCCGCTTCACCCTGGCGAACGGGATCGTGGTCCTCGTCGCGGAGCGTCCGGGCGTCCCGATCGTCATCGCGCGCGCCTCCGTCGGGGCGGGCGCGGTGCTCGACCCCCCGGACAGGGCGGGCGTCGCCAACCTGACGGCGGAGCTCCTCACGCGCGGGAGCGCGACCCGGCCCGCGATCGAGGTCGATCGCGCCATCGAGTTCGTCGGAGGGAGCCTCGAGGGGGAGGGAGGCCGGGACGCGAGCGAGGTGGTGCTTTCGGTGCTCCGCAAGGACCTCGGGCTCGGCCTGGACCTCCTGGCCGATGCCCTCCAGCGGCCCACCTTTCCGGAGGCCGAGTTCGAGCGGAAGCGCGACGAGGTCGCGGCGGCGGTGCGGCGCGCGGAGGAGGATCCGGAGACGGTGGCGGCCCGCCTGCTGAGGCGGCTGGTCTTTGGCGAGCACCCCTACGGGCGGCCCGTGACCGGGACCGAGGCCTCGCTCCGCGCCATCAGCCGGGACGACGTGGTCGCCTTCCACCGCGCGGCCTACCGGCCCGAGCGCACGATCGTCGCGGTGGCGGGCGACGTCACCGCCGCGGCGCTCCGGACCGAGCTCGAGACGCGCCTGGGCGCCTGGTCCGTGGCGGACCCGGCACCGCCGGCGCCGGTCCCGGGCGCGCTCGGGCTGCCGTCGCGCACGGAGTCGGTGCAGCGGAGCCTGGGCCAGGCCACGATCCTCCTGGGCCAGGCTACCGTGACCCGGAAGCACCCAGACTACTACCCGCTGCTGGTGGCGAGCCAGATCCTCGGCGGTGGCTCGTCCTCGCGCCTCTACACGCGCATCCGCGAGGAGCGGGGGCTCGCCTACAACGTGTACGCGCAGTACGCGCCGGCCTGGCTGGCCGGCCTCTTCCTGGTGGAGCTCCAGAGCGAGAACGCGCGGATCCGGGAAGCTCTGGCGGTGGTCCGAGAGGAGCTGGTCCGCCTCCGTCGCGAGCGGGTGTCGGAGGAGGAGCTTGCACGCGCGCGCTCCTATCTCGTGGGGAGCCTTCCCCTTCGGATGGATACCGCGTCGGACGTGTCGGATCTCCTCGTCGCCGTCGAGCGGTTCGACCTCGGCATGGACTATCCCGCGCGCTTCCGCCAGTCCGTCTCGGCCGTCACCAGCGACGACGTGCTCCGGGCCGTCCGGACCCACTGGGATCCGGACGGCATGAGTCTCGCGCTGGTGGGCAACCTCCGCGAGGCCGGGATCGGGACGCCCTGACATGAGTCACTTCGGCGTGGTCCGCCGCCCGTCGGGCGTCCTCATGCTCTCGGCGGGCGCGTTCCTGGCTCTTTAAGAGGAACGACTGGCTGTGAGGGAGACGCGGGCTCGCGGGAGGCGGACGGGGGGAGGGAGCGGCGCTGCGCTCGCCCTCGCCGCGCTCCTTCTGGGGGGCCTGCCCGGCCCCGCCTCGGCGCTGGTCGGAGACCTGACCGCGGACGGGATCCGCGAGGCGATCGAGGCCGGCACCGCTGGGATCACCCAGGACGACTTCGCCGAGGAGTGGCAGCTTCGGACGCCCGGTGGCGAGGACATCGTCGTCAGCACCCCCTTCTCTCGGCTCGCGCTCGCGGCCCGCACGTCCGCGATGAAGGACGAAGCGCTGACGGAGAAGCAGCAGAAGGAGCAGATCGACCGCGGCAAGGGTCGGATCCAGCTCCTGGTCACGATGCACGGAGGCCCGTCCCGGAGCTTCGCGCGCTTCTACCAGCCGACCCTCCTCGTGAACGGCCGGGAGGTCAAGGCGAGCTTCGTCCAGAACGAGCGCACGCCCTTGGTCCAGGACGACGGCCGCCTCGCCGCGCGCAACGTGTACGTGTTCCCACTCGAAGGGCTTCCGACGACCGGCGTCGTGACGCTGGTGGTAAGGGGAGCGCCTCCGGACCAGAAGGAGGTCCTGCGGGCCACGCTCGACCTCGGCAAGTTCCGCTGATATCACCGCTTGAGGAAGGAGACCGCTCTCGATGGTCACCAAGCAGCGCTTCGCGCAGGGCATGACCTTCCAGCAGTACCTCGACCAGATGTCCACCAACAAGGACAAGTTTCTGGAGACGATGGCGGCCACGACCGTCACGCCGCAGGACCGATTGGTCTTCTCGGGCCGCGGAAAGGTCAATGTCCTCGTGCTCACCGAGGACTGGTGCGGTGACGCGCTGACCAACTTCCCGGTGCTGGCGCGCATGGTCGAAGGAGCGCCGAACGTCGAGATGCGCGTGTTCCTTCGCGACCAGAGCCCGGACCTCATGGACCAGTACCTCAACCGGGGGCTCTTCCGATCGATCCCGGTCTTCGTGTTCTTCGACGAGGACATGAAGGAGCTCGCCCGCTTCATCGAGCGTCCGCCCAAGATCACGGAGTACATGGAGCAGAAGCAGCTCGAGCTGCGCCGTCAGCTCCGCGCGCAGCACGGCGACGAGTGGCGGCGGTCGGCGGCCGAGGAGATCCGCGCGCTCCTCGGCTAAGCGGCGACCATCCCCGGACCGGCGCGCTGTCCGGAGCCCGGGCGCTGGGCCCTTCGGCCGGACGGCGGGCGCGGGCCCGGGGCCTGGCGCGGTCCGGGCTCTCGCCCCGGGATCGCGAGAATCGTCCTCCTCCCGTCGCTCCCCCAAGAGGCGCGACCGTGTTAGGCTTCCATACAGGCCATGGCGCAGGTGGGTGTCCTGCTCGTGGACCCGGATCAGACGCTGGTAGGGGGTATCCGCCAGTCCCTCGAGGGACACCCCTACGAGCTGCGGCTTGCCGGCTCGGCGGCCGACGCCCTCGAGACGATCGGCGGGGGTGACGTAGAGGCGGTGCTGCTGCGCCTCGGCGATGACGGGGCCGGGGCCCTGATGGCCGACATCTCCGGCCGGTGGCCGGACCTGCCGATCGTGGTCGTGACCGAGCCCGGCGGGCGGGCCCAGGGGTTCCAGGCGCGTGCGGCCGGCGCGTGGGACTACCTCGAGGCGCCCGGCGACATCGGCCCCGAGCGCCTCCTCAGCGTGCTCGCCAGCGCGCTCGACCGTCGCCGCCTCCGGCGCGAGCTTCGCGCCGCGCAGGCCGCGGCGCCCGAGACCCTCAACCTCGAGGCGCGTGAGCGGCAGGCCATCCTGGCGGCGCTCGAGGCGACCCGCTGGAACAAGCAGGCGGCCGCGCGCCTGCTGGGCCTCCACCGGCCGACCCTCTACGCCAAGATGCGAAAGCACGGCATCCCGCAGGCGCGCCCCCACTGATCCGGCTCGGTTCGCGACTCCCTCGACATTGAGCGTCCCGTCCGGGTGATGGTACGCTCGGCGCCCGAGTGACCGGTGGGCCGAGCGCGCGGTCGCGGAGCCTCGCGCCGCGGGCCTGACGTCGCGCGTGTCCGGTCCCGCGCCGGTCGGGTTGCGGCGCCTCGGACGGTGTGCCACAATGACCACGGTGTGTGCGGCCCCCGATGCGGGGCCGCGCGTGTTTCGGCCAATCAGTACGCGCCAACGGGGGCGGCCCATGACGACTCAGACGACCGATACCGGACTCCAGGACGTGGTCGTGTCGACGTCCGAGATCTGCTTCATCGACGGCGACCGGGGACGGCTTCTCTACCGAGGCTACGACATCCACGACCTCGTCGCGCACTCCTCGTTCGAGGAGACGGCGGCCCTGCTCTGGAACGGCGCGCTCCCCAAGCGTTCGGAGCTCGACACCCTCCGGAAGGCGTTGGCGACTCAGCGACGGCTGCCCCCCAAGGTTCTGACGCTCGTCCGAAGCCTGCCGCGGAAGTCCGATTCCATGGACGTCCTCCGCACCGCGGTGTCGGCGCTCGGCATCTACGATCCGGACGCCGGCGACAACTCCCGCGAGGCCAACCTGCGGAAGGCCGTGCGGATCCAGGCGCAGGTGCCCACGCTGGTCGCGGCGTGGAGCCGGATCCGGAAGGGCAAGGCACCGATCCCGCCGAACCCGCGCCTGTCGCTCGCCGGCAACCTCCTCTACATGCTCTTCGGCAAGAAGCCGAGCGCCCTCGCCGAAAAGGCGATGGACACCGCGCTCATCCTCCACGCGGACCACGAGCTGAACGCCTCGACGTTCGCGTCGCGCGTCACCGTGGCCACCCTGTCCGACATGTACTCCGGCGTGGTGTCGGGGATCGGCGCGCTCAAGGGCCCGCTCCACGGCGGGGCGAACGTCGCGGTCATGAAGATGCTCCTCGAGATC
>DATBGA010000188.1:0-59477 GCA_036558225.1 Candidatus Methylomirabilota bacterium
GATGACCGAAGACCCGAGAAGGACGCCAAGGCAAGGAGGAAGGGCAATGGATCGACTCTTGACCGTGGCGGAGGCGGCGAGCATGCTCGCGTGCAGTCCGGCGGCCATCCGAAAGTGGCTGTACCAGCGGCGGCTCTCGAGCGTGAAGGTAGGCCGGCTCACGCGGATTCGCGCCAACGACGTGGAGGCGTTCGTGCGAACAGGCCGGGATGGTGAGGTCGCACAGCGGCGAGCGCGGCGTGTGAGCTGAGGCGTGAGAGGGGCTCGGGGATGACAACGGCCAAGGCGCGGGCGCGGGGCGTGTTCTGGCGGGACAGCCGGAAGGGCACACAGGTCCACCCGGAGACCAGGGCACGAGGCGACTGGTACATCCGCTACACCGATCAGCACGGCCAGCTCCACAAGGAGCGGGTGGGACCCCGAGCTCTCGCGATCGAGCTCTACCGGAAGCGGAAGACGGAGATCCGAGAGGGACGGTTCTTCCCCAAGCCGATCCCGAAGCGTGTCGTCCTGTTCGACGAGATCGCGAAGGAGTTTCTCGTCTACAGCCGCGAGCACAAGAGATCGGCCGAGAACGACGAAGCCCGGATGCGACGTTTGCTCGGGAGTCTTGGAGGGCGTCCGGTCTCGGACATCAACTCGCATGACGTGGAGCAGCTGGGCGTCGAGCTTCGCCGGGACCTGTCGCCAGCCAGCGTGAACCGCCACCTGGCGCTCCTCAAGGTGACATTCAACCGCGCGATGAAGGCCGAGCCCGCCAAGGCTGAGCGTAATCCGGTCCGCGGGGTGAAGCTCCTCAAAGAGAATAACGCGCGCGTCCGGGTCCTTACAGACACGGTGGAGGAGCGCCTCCTGGCCGCGCTTCCTCTTTGCTACCGTCCGCTCGTGATCGTCGTGCTCCACACGGGCATGCGGCGCGGCGAGCTGGCTAACCTGCGCTGGCAGGACGTCGACTTCCACACGCGTACCCTCGTCGTCAGAGAGAGCAAGTCGGGTGAAGGTCGCCGGATGCCAATGAACCGGGTCGTGGCCGCAACGCTCCGAACGCTCCGGAGAGAACGTCAGGCGTTCGGCGGGCTGGTGTTCACGTCACCGGAAGGGCGATTCCTCCACAACTTCGGCCGAGCGTGGGCGAAGGCCGTGAGAGCGGCCGAGATCACCGACCTCCGCTTCCACGACCTGCGGCATACCGCGGCGAGTCGCCTGGTCATGGCGGGCGTCGACCTCTACACGGTGAAGGAGATCCTCGGTCACAAGACGCTGGTGATGACGCAGCGGTACGCGCATCTGAGCCCGGAGCATCAGCGGCAAGCGGTCGAGCGACTCGTGCGTACGGAGCCCGCGCACGCGAGCGCTACTGACCCCGTTACTGCCCCGGCGGCATCGGTCGTGGGAGGCGGGGGCGACGTAACTGCGGAAAAGAAATGGTGGACAGGGGGAGAATTGAACTCCCGACACCGGGATTTTCAGTCCCGTGCTCTACCAACTGAGCTACCTGTCCACCGGGCGGCCACCTGAGGAAAAGAACCGCCTGAAGCGCCCGTAACGTTACCAGACGCTCCCGCCAGTGTCCAGCGTGGTGGCCTTATCGCGAGAGCCTCGGGATGCGCTGGCGGCGGCGATGGTGGTGTTCCCGTCGGCGACGCCGGAACGCCGCGTCCACGTGGGCGCGAGGCTCCTTCTGGCCGACAGGTTTCGCGGGCCGGCAGGGGATCGGCCCGCGTTGGCGCCTGACGGCCAGCAGACCTGGGCTTCCGGCCCACTCGGATCCGATGGCGCCGGGCGTCGTCGTCGTCCGGGAGAAAGCTACCCGACGCCTGCCCCCCCCATTCATGGGCAAAGTGATTCGACTGCCCGATTTCGCGGGCGTGACCGGCACCGCCCGGCCCGGGAACGCCTGTAGCATGCGAGCCCGTGCGGCGAGAACGCCCGGCTCATGGGTCGGCGACTCACGGCGCCGCTGCCCAAAAACCTAGGCCGATGGAGGGCCGATCACTATAATTCAAGGTCCAGGAGCGGTGTATTGGCGACCGCGCATTCAGGACGTCTGACGGTCGTCCCGAGCCCGATCGCCAGCACAGCGAGCAAGCCACTGCGTCGTCACCCGGCCACCGAAGAGTGCCAGATCAGCGTCCTCGGGGATCCGCACTCTGAGCGTCCGCCTCGGGACATTCCCGGGGAAGAGTCACCGATCGAGCGTGTCCACGGCTGACGTCCTCGACCTGGCCCCCCCTCGCGCATACCGGCGTCTGCCCCCGCTGGCGCCGACGAGCGTCCTCTTCTCCGTCGTGCTGTTCATCGGCCTCGAGGTCGCGCTGTTCTGGTATCTGCCGCAGATCGTCCGGGTCTTTGCCCTCGCCACCGTGGACCTGCTTCGCTTCAGCCGCACTGCCGTGCAGCTGGGTGCCGACGAGTTTCTCGGCGTCCGGCTCCTTCCGGTGCTGTTCGAGACCGTGCGACCGCTGAGCTATCAAGCGCTCCTGCTGTGGCTCGGCGGCAGCGTCGCGGCCATCGTCCTGCTCACGCAGCGCCGGTGGCTCCTGATGCCGGTCCGATACCTCATCGTCTACAATCTGCTTCTGATCGCGGCCTCCGCCTACTATCTCCTGTTCTTCGGTCGGCCCGGGTACGACGCGGGCGACTTTTCACAGCTCTACCTGCGGACCGTCGTCACCATCTGGCTGGTCACCCCGGCCTTCATGGGGGTGATGTGCCTGACGCTCCCGTTCAGTCCGCTGGAGCAGATCGGGCTGGTGATCCTCGCGCTCGCCTACGACATGGTCTTCTCCGCCGCGCGCTACGCGCTGTTTGTCTGGCTGCTCGTTCACCTCGGCGGCGTGGTGATGGCCAACCTGTATCTTTTCCTGGGGCCGCTCCTGGATGTCATCTACCTCGTCGGCATCTTCGCCGTGTTCGCCCTCCGCCTCACGCGCCGGATCAGCGAGCAGGACCTCTTCCGGCGGTGACTCTCATCCTGCAGCTCTGGATGGTGGTGCTGGCGGGGGTGATGCTCCTCTATGCCGGCCGTCACCTCACGCTCACCGTCGCCCGGGCGCGCCGCCGCCAGCGCCCGGGCTGGGAGATGATCCTCGACAGCGACTGCCCGCCTGTCACCATCCTGATCCCGATGCACAATGAAGAGCGCGTGGCCGACGGCGTGCTCAACGCCCTCCTCCTGAGCGACTACCCGAGGAGCAAGCTCGAGATCATCCCGATCGACGACCACTCGTCGGATGCCACTCCCGAGATTCTCGAGCGCTACCGCGCGGCTCATCCGTTCATCAAGCCGCTCTATCGCCGGGGCGGCGGCCTCCGGGGCAAGCCGGCCGGGCTGAACGACGCCCTCGCGCTTGCCTCTCACGAGATCGTCCTGGTCTTCGACGCGGATTACCAGCCCGGCCGCGCGCTTGTCCGGGAGCTGGCGATGCCGTTCGTGGATCCGGAGGTTGGCGCAGTCATGGGGCGTGTCGTTCCCCGGAACGCCGGGGCTGGGTTCCTCACGCGCTTGCTCGACCTGGAACGCTCCGGCGGGTACCAGGTCGACCAGCAGGCACGCTACACGCTGGACCTGATGCCGCAGTACGGAGGAACGGTGGGCGGGTTCCGGCGCTCCGTGGTGCTCTCCTGGGGTGGGTTCGACCCTCGGGTGTTGGCCGAGGACACCGACCTCACGGTCCGGCTCTACACCCGGGGCTGGACCGTTGCCTACGCCAACCATGCCGAGTGCTACGAAGAGGCTCCGGAGACCTGGGAGGTGCGCTTCCGCCAGCTCCGGCGGTGGGCTCGTGGTCACACCCAGGTGATGCTCAAGCACTGGGCCGAGATCCCGCGCTCGCCGTACCTGTCCCGACTGCAGAAACTCGACGCGATGCTCCTCCTCGGCATCTACCTGGTCCCGCCGCTTCTCATGAGCGGACTGGTGGCGAGTCTCGTCCTGTTCCTCACCGGATCGATTCCGGTGTGGGGGACGCTCGTGGTGAGCTTCTGTGTGGTGATCTACAATGCGTTCGGCAACTTCGCGCCGTTCTACCAGGTGGCGTCGGCCGCGCTCCTGGACGGAATGCGCGAGCGCCTCCACCTGCTTCCGTTCATGTTCTTCATGTACCTCTACAACACCTGGGCCGTCTCCACCGGCATGATGGACGCCGCGATCGACGCTCTCGGTAGCCGCATGCCGGAGTGGGAGAAGACGCAGCGCTTCCGCCGGTGACCCGGTGAGCGTCGAGGGCCTGGCCCTGATCGCGCTGTTCCTGGCGCTGCTGGCGCTTCCCCTGGTGCCGGGGATCCGGGAGCTCGTCCGTCCGCGGGACGATCGGCCGCTCGAGATCGATCTCGACGTGACGGTCGACCCGCGGCGAGCCGGGCGGTCCTTCCGGGAGGGTCTGGCCGCACTCCGCGCGAGGGCGGGCGACGGGATCCCCGCCCGCGGCCCCGTGGATCCGGAGCGGCCCGGCGGGGACGCCTACGAGATACACCGGGATCTGCTCGTCCCGCCGGACGGTAGCGGCCCGGCGCTAACCATCGTGCTCGGCAAGGCCGACGTCGGCGAGCGGGCGCGCCTCGGGGACCTCTACGCTCAGGGCGACGCCCGGCTCGGGGCCGGCGTCCGGGTGCGATCGCTCGCCGCTGACGGGATCCTGGCGCTCGGCCCCGGCTGCGTCGTCGAGCAGTGGCTCGACGCCGAGGGGGGCGCGGATGTCGCCGCCGGCACCCGGCTCGGGGACCAGGCGAGCGCGGGCGGGCGACTGCGCCTGGGGCCCGGGTGCGCCTTCGGCCGTCTCTGGGGCCTCCCCGTCACGACCGAGGCCGCCGGCGCGACTGCGGAGCGGGCGGCGCCCCCGGCGCCGGGCGAGGCCGAGGCGACGCTCGACGACCACGTGATGTGGACGGGCCGGCGGCTCACGATGCCCCGCGGTTTCACCCTGGACCGGGACCTGGTCGTCCGCGGCGAGGTCCGCATGAGCCCGGGCAGCCGCGTTCGCGGGAGCATCAAGGCGTACGGCCGGCTCCACCTCGGCGGCGACGCGGAGGTCGACGGCAGCCTGATCTGCCGGCGCAGCATCCAGATCGATGGTCCGGCGACGATCCGCGGTAACGTCTTCGCGGAGGGTGACATCGTGATCGGCCCGGGCACCACGATTGGCCAGGAGGGCGGCTTCAAGAGCGTGTACGCGCTCGGACGCGTCGAGCTGGCCCCTGACGTCCGCGTCTTCGGCTGGGTGGTCGCCGAGGGGACCGGCGTGGTGTCGGGCTCGTGAAGGCGACGCGCTGGATCACCCTCGCGGTCGTAGGCGTCCTGGTCGCCCTGGCGATCGCTCGCGGCGCCCAGCTCCATCTCGCCGGGACGACCGCCCGGGTCCAGGTGGGCCTCGTCTACGACCCGAGCACGCCGGCCGAGCGGATGTTCGTCCGCGAGGCCTACGAATCGGTGCTGCAGGAGGAAGGCATCCCCCATGAGTGGGTCTCGACTCCGGACGTCCTGCTCCGGGGCGGGGCCGAGACCGTCGGTCGCTTCGCCGCCCTGGTTTTCCCCGACGGCCTGGCGCAGCGACTGCCCACCGGCATCCTGGACCGCGCCCGGGAGTACCTGCAGGCCGGCGGGAGCATCGCGGTCGTGTACGACCCCGGGACCCGGGAGTCGTCGGGCGCGTTCCGGTCGGGAGGTCTCCTGGCGGAGCTGGTCGGGGTCCAGTATCTCCGCTACGCCACGCTGCGCGAGCAGGCCTATCGCCGGGGCAGCATCCGCTTCAACGACGCCCGCGCCGCGGAGCGCTGGCGCGTCCCGGCGGGCAAGCTCCGCAACGGCCGGCTCCTCACCGGCTACGAGTACGGCGGCCTCGTCTATCCCATGACGGCCGCGGAGGTCACCGACCCCGACGTCGAGACGTTCGCCACCGACAGCGGTGAGCCGGTGCTATCGGTGCGCCGATACGGCCGTGGTCAGGCCCTCTGGGTCAATCTGCCGCTGGGCTATCTCAAGGCCTACAGCGACGACTTCCTGCTCCGGCAGGTCCTCCGCACGTTCCTGTACGACTTCGTCTCGATGCCGCACCTCGTGCCGTCGCCCCGCGGGGTGGGCGGTCTCGTCATCAACTGGCACCTCGACTCGCGCGTCGAGATGGACGGCATCCCGGCGCTCCTCCGGTTCGGCCTCGTCCGTCCGGACCTCCGGCAGGACTTCCACGTCACGGCCGGTCCCGACCGCGACCGCCCGGGGGACAACCTCGGCTTCGACGCCTGCGGGCGCGGCGCGGCGCTCCTTCGCCAGCTCGTCCCCTTCGGGGGATTCGGCTCCCATGGCGGCTGGGCGCACAACTGGTTCAGCGAGGGGCTGGAGGCGAACCGCTTCAGCGAGAGCGAGATCGAGCAGCTCATCCGGCGCAACAACGAGTGCCTGGCCCGCGTGGTCGGCGGCCCGATCCGGGCCTACGCCGCGCCGGCCGGGGTGCACCCCCAGCCGGTGGCGACGCAGGTTCTCGAGCGGCTCGGCATGCTGGCCTACTACTACACCGGCGACTCGGGATCCTCGCCGAACCGCACCTTCTTCGACGGCAAGATGGTCTCCCGCAAGGTGTGGGCGTTCCCGGTCACACCCAACGGGCGCTACGCCTCGGTCGCGGAGATGGTGGAGGGGGGACTCTCGAGCGCCGAGATCGACGCCTGGCTGCAGGGCCTCCTCGATTACACGATGGCCGAGCGGTCGATCCGCCTGATGTACAGCCATGGGTACGACATGCTCGAGCCGATCTCCCGCGAGCCGTTCCAGCGGTTCGTGGCGCGCGCGGCCGGCCTCCAGGCCCGGGGGCTCCTGAGCGTCGACACCATGGTCGCGTTCGCCGAGTTCCTGGAACGGTTCCTCAAGACGGAATACACCTTCGAGCGCGTCGACGGCGAGCTCGTCGTCAGCCTCGCGAACCCGTCCGGCCTCCGGGGGATCGCCTTCGCGGTCCCGGCGAGCTGGGTCCCCGCCGAGTTCCCGGTCCCGGCCGGGCTGACTCGCGTGACGGGGGTCCACGGGTACTACATCTTCGCCGTACAGTCCAACGAGACCCGCTACCGCGCGGGCATCCCGCTCGTGGAGAGGAGGGCCCGCACATGAGCACGTCCGTGCTCCTCTGCATCGGCACCCGACCCGAGGTCATCAAGATGGCGCCCGTCTACCACGCCCTCAAGGAGACGGCGCTGGAGCCGATCGTGCTCCACACCGGCCAGCACGAAGCGGGGACGGAGCCGGACCGGCAGACGGTCTGGCCCCTCTACGAGTTCTTCGGGTTCCTGCCCACCTATCGGGTCGACCTGATTCGTCGGACCGACACGCTCGCCCACCTGACGGCGCTGCTAATGGAGGAGCTCAACGAGCTCCTGACCTACATCGCGCCCGGCGCCATCGTGGTGCAAGGAGACACCACGACGGCATTCATCGCGGCCCTCTCGGCCTTCTACCGGAAGACCCCGGTCGGGCACGTCGAGGCGGGGCTCCGGACGCATCAGGAGTTCGATCCCTTCCCCGAGGAGATGAACCGGCAGCTCATCACCCGGCTGTCGCGCTGGCACTTCACCCCGACGGCGCAGGGCACCCAGAACCTGCGCGCCGAGGGCGTCCCGGCGGAGCGCATCTTCGAGGTCGGCAACACGGTCGTGGACGCCGTCCAATGGGGCATCGCCCAGCTCGACGAGCGGGCCGGGCAGCCCGGCTTCCTGCCGCGGCAGCTCGAGGCGCTGCCCGCCCGTCTCGAAGGCCGGCGGCTGATCCTGATCACCGCCCACCGGCGCGAGAACTGGGGGGCCAAGATCGCCCAGATCGCGGGCGCGACCCGGACGCTCCTCGAGGCGCATCCCGACCTGGTCGCCGTCTGGCCGGTGCATCCCAACCCGAAGGTGCACGCTACCGTGCAGGCCGGGTTCGAGCGGCTGGGGAGCGACGTGGCCCAGCGCCTCTTCCTGACGCCCGGGCTCCCCTATCCGGTCGTGCTGTGGCTCCTCAAGCACGCGTGGCTGGCCATGACCGACTCCGGCGGCATCCAGGAGGAGGCGGCGGCGACGCGGACCCCGGTCCTCGTCCTCCGCGAGACCACCGAGCGCCCCGAGGTCGTCTCGTCCGGCACCGGCATCCTGGTGGGCACCGATCCGGACGCGATCGTCCGCCACGTCGAGCGCCTGACTCGCGACGCCGGGCAGCATCACGGCATGCGCACGGCGCCGAATCCGTTCGGCGACGGCCATGCCGCCCGTTACATCGCCGAGACGCTGGTCAAGGGCCTGTCGTCGGGGGACGTGGCGTAGTGCCGGCGAAACCGGCGACGCTCGGCGGCGCGCTCGCGCTCTTGCTCGCGCTCGGCCTGGCCGCTCCCGCCCACGCGCAGGGGATCCAGAGTCCGTCGTCGACCAGCGAGAGCGACAAGCCCGCCCCGCCCCCTGAGGCCGGGCCGGTCGGGGACAAGCTCTCGGGCTTCATCGAGACCGGCCTGAACTACCACATCCTCACCGACGGCCAGGAGGATTGGTTCGGGCAGTACCTGCGGGGCGCCGTCGACATCGAGCACAGGAACATCGTCACCTATGAGGTCGTCCACGAGGAGGAATTCGGCGACGACGGCACGTTCTTCTCGGTGGGCCTCACCCACGTGCTCAATCCCGACTGGTACGGCAGCCTCAGCGTTGGCACCAGTGCCGGCGGTTTCTTCTGGCCGAAAGTCCGCGTAGACGCCTTCGTCAGCAAGAAGTGGCTGGAGCAGAGGAACCTCATCACCACGATCGGGTTCGGCTACTACGACGCCAAGGACGTCCACTACGACTTCAGCGCCTTCATCGGCGCCGCCTACTACTTCGAGTCGCCGTGGATCGTGGAAGCCGGACTGCGCTACAACTTCAGCCAGCCCGGCAACGTGACCGCGCCGGGGCCGTTCGCGGCGGTCACCTATGGGCGGAACAAGGCGTACTACATCGTGCTCCGCGTCGGGATCGGCCGGGAAGCCTACCAGGTGGTGGGGCCGGACGAAGCGATCACGGACTTCGCCAGCCAGGTCGTCACGCTGACCTGGCGGCACTGGCTGACCCAGCAGTGGGGATTCAAGCTCCAGACCGAGTACTATCACAATCCGTTCTACGAGCGCGTCGGCTTCGAGGGCGGGGTCTTCTGGGACTTCTGATGGTGCCGAGCCCCTGACCCTCACGAGGAAGGACCAATGGCTAAGATCATGCTGGCCGACGATGAGCAGCGGGTCCGTGACATGGTGGCCTTCAAGCTCGAGGCGACGGGGCACCGGGTGGTGCCGGCGCGCGACGGCGGCGAGGCGATGAGCCTGGCCGCGGCGGAGCGTCCGGACCTCATCATCCTGGATGTGATGATGCCGGTCATGGATGGCTTCGAGGTGCTGCGCCGCCTCAAGGCGGACCCCGCCCTGCACGACATTCCCGTCATCATTCTCTCGGCCAAGGGACGGGAGCAGGACGTGATGACCGGGATTCGCGGCGGCGCGGTCGACTACATCGTGAAGCCCTTCACCCTCAAGGAGCTGACCGCGCGGGTGGAGATCGCGCTGCGCAAGCACCAGCCCGAGGGCGCCGCGCCCGCCGACTGACCGGCCGGGGTCGCCGCGCGCCGGCGGCGGCCGGCGACGCCGGGCGGACCCGTCAGCGCCGGCCTCGCTCCTCCGCCACGCTCGGCATCCAGCTGCGGCCCTCGCACAGCGCCAGCACCAGGAGCGCGGTCCGCTGGCCGTTGGTGCGCGCGGTGCAGCGCAGGGCCTCGTCCACCGCGCGCTGCCGCCACGCGCCCACGTCCCCGTCGGCGACCCCGATGGCGGCCATCAGCCATCGTTCGACGGGTGCGTGGATGTCCGGCGCGAACCGGCTCTGGAGCGCCCGCCACAGCGCGCGCGACTCTCCCGAGATCCAGGCGAGCGCGGCGAGATTGGCGAGCGCGTGCGGGTAGCTGTCCGTGAAGCCGTCCTGCCGGGCGCCGTCGGCCGTGATCGCCCAGGCGAAGCGCTGCGGCTCCTTCTGCCAGAACTGCCCGAGCGCCGGCCCGAGCTTCCCGGCCAGCTGCCGGGCGCGGGCGGCCTCCGATCGCGCTCCCACCCTCGCGAAGAGCGACTCGCCGGCGCGGAGCCCGCCGTAGACCTCGGCGCTGTCGAGCAGGAACTTCACCCGGTAGTCAGGCCTGGCCCAGGTCAGCCCGTCGCGGTCCGTCACGGACTCGATGGCCCGGAGCGAGAGCGCGGCGGCCTGGACGAGCGTGCCCGTGGGCAGCAGGGTCGCCAGCTCCCGCTGCTCCGCGGGCGCCAGGACGGAGACCGCCGTCCAGTGGCGGTCGGCCACCTGGAGGAGCGTCGAGGCGTACGCATCCACCGAGTCCATCTGCCCGTTGCTGAAGAAGGTGCCCCGGCTGCGCGAGCCCTTGAAGTCGGTGATGTAGCCGGTCGTCTGGCTCTGCTCTCGGGCGTAGAAGGCGATCCAGCGCGCCGCGCGCTTCACGTCCTCGACGTTCCGCGCGTGGCGCGCGTGCCCCGAGAGCAGCGCCAGAGCCGAGTGGTTGGCGAAGTACGGAACCACCCGGATGGTGTCGACGTACACGGCGGCCGGGTCCTCCCCGTCCGCCCTGGCCTGCTGCCGGTCCTCCTCGGCGCTCGGCTCCCGCTCGAGTCGCATGTTGAACGCCCCGTCGGGACGCTGGCAGTTGCGGATGAGCTGGAGGCAGTTCTCGACGGCCTGCTGCTCTCTCGCCGCGGGGGCGGGATCCTCGGCGCGCGCGAGCGCCGACGGGAGGGCGGCGGCCGCCCCCAGGCCCGCGACGACCTCGCCGAACTGCCGTCGAGTCACGGGTGGCAGTCCCCGCGCGGTCTGACGGCGTCCGAGTGCGTCGGCGTCATGGCGTAAAGTTTAATCCAGCCCCGGAGCGGCCGCCTGCATCCAGGCCGAGCCGGATCCTAGGGGGGCCTCGCTCGCGATCGCCATCGCGCTCGCCCGGCCCCTCGCCATTGGACACGACCCGAGAAGGAGGTCGTGCGGATGGGTGGCTTCGGATGGCGAGAACCCAAACCGCCGATGATTTCCCGGTCCGACGGGTCGATCGACCGTGGATCGAGTGCCCGCATCATCTCGAACCAGATCCTCGGCAACGCGAACACCGGCGTCCGCATCGACCGCGGCTCCCAGGCGGACATCACGAGCAGCACGATCGACGGGAACGGTGTGAACGGCGTCGAGGTGCTCCGGTCGTCGAGCGTCGTCCTGGGGAACGATACCGGGACCGGCCCGACGGACGCTCCGAACACGGGGACGAGCACCGGGTTCGCGGTCCTGTGCTCCCTCAACTCGTCGGCCGACGGGCGGCTCGGGTCCCTCGACGGCACGCGCCGGAAGAAGGTGGAAGCGACCGAGGCCTGCGTGAACAGCACCAGTCCCTGAGCGAGCGGTCTGGGCCCGCGTGGCGGGAGTGGGCCCCGACGCCACCTCGCCCTCGCGGGCGCCTCGGCGCGGCCCGTCTTCGCCCGTGAGCGAGCGGGCGGGGTCGGGGGCCGTCGGGCACTACCCGGTCACCGGTCGGCGGAGCAGCGCGTCCACACGCGCGAGGAGGTCGCCCAGCTTGAAGGGCTTCACGATGTAATCGGCCGCGCCGCCCTCGTGGCCCGACCGGACGTCGCGCTCCTGGCCGCGGGCGGTCAGCATGATCACCGGGATCGCGCTGAGGTCGGGATCGGCCTTGAGGCGCTCGAGGACCGCGAACCCGTCGAGGCGCGGCATCATCACGTCGAGGAAGATGGCATCGGGGCGCTCGCCGTCGCGACGCGGAGCACGTCGTGGCCCGCGCCGGCGAGCTTGAAGGCCACCATGTCGCCGATCTGCGGGTCGTCCTTGGCCACCAGGATCCTAGCCACCCACGGCGTCCTGCCCTTGCACGCGCCGGTCCGCGATCAGAGCCCGGACGCGGGCGGCCGCGTCGGCGGCCCGCTGGCCCCGGAGGACCTCGACGTGGCAGCCTCTGTCCCGCCGGGCGCTGTCCGCCGGCCACGGGCCGGCGAGGATGACCGAGGCGTCTCGGAACAGAGGGTCGGCGCTCCAGCGGGCGAGCAGCTCGGCGCTCGCGCCGTCGGTGAGGGTCGGCCCGAGCACGACGACCGGCGGCGGCGTCGGTGGTATCGCGACCGCCTCAGCCAGGGTCCTCGCCGGGCTCACCGGCACGCCGGTGTCCTCGAGCACCCGCCGGACGCGTTCCCGACGCCCCTCGTCGCCGTCGAGGACGAACACCGGCACGGGCGTCCGGTCCAGCGCGCGGGTGACCGCCTCGCGGAGGCGCGCCCCGGTCACCGGTTTCCGGAGGAAGTCGGTTGCTCCGAGGGCCAGCATCTCGTTGGGCTCGTCCGCCACCGAATGCAGCAGCACCGGGATGGCACGCGTCTCGGTGTTCTGCTTGAGCTGCCGCAGCACGTCGAGACCGCTCATGGGGAGCATCCCGACGTCGAGGATGATCAGGTCGGGCTTGATCCGGCCTGCGAGCTCGAGCGCCTCGGCACCGCTCCCCGCCGGCACGGCGCCGTAGCCCCAGACCTGCAGGTACTCGAGGAGCAGGTCCCGGATCGTCACCTCGTCGTCGACGACCAGCACGGTCGCCGCCTCGCGTCCGCGGTCGGCGGCCGGCGCGGCCTGGCCGCTGACCGCGGGCAGGGTGACCCGGACGCGCGTGCCGACACCGAGCTCGCTCTCCACGGCGAGGGTTCCCCCGTGTCCCTCCACGATGCCCTTGACGATCACCAGCCCGAGGCCGGTGCCACCCGGATCGGGCCCCATCCGGTCCCTGCTCCGGAAGAATTTCGTGAAGAGCTGGCGCTGCTCCTCGGGTGTCATGCCGACGCCGGTGTCATGGACCATGACCTCGACCGCGCCGTACGTCGGCCGTGCCGTCACGCCCACCTCGCCCGCGCGCGTGTACTTGATCGCATTGGACACGAGGTTCCCGAACACCTGGATGAGGCGGTCCCGGTCGCCCACCACCGCCGGCAGCTGCGGCAGGTCCTCCCGGAAGGCGAGTCCGTGGCGTGTGGCTTCCACCTGGAACGTGATCGACACTTCGCGGAGGACCGCCCCCAGGTCGACCAGCTCCTTCCGGAGCTGGACGCGCCCGGCTTCGATCTTCGCCACGTCCAGGAGGTCGTTGATGAGCGCGCCCAGCCGATCCGCGCTCTGTGTCGCGATCTGGAGAAAGCGCCGCTGGAGATCCGTCACCGGGCCGCCGTCGCCGTCCAGGACCAGCTCGACGTGGCCGCGCAGCGCCGTCAGCGGCGTCCGGAGCTCGTGCGACACCGTCGCCACGAACTCGTCCTTCATCTCCTCGACCGCCCGTCGCTGGGTCACGTCTCGGACGATCACGACGAACGCGCGGCCGGTGTCCGAAGCCACTGTGCTGACCGACAGCTCGGCGGGGAAGCGCGAGGCGTCGGCCCGGACTCCCTCCAGCTCGTGACCCGCCCCACCAGGGTTCGCTGCGGCGCCGCCGAGCTGGACCCCCGGCAAGACCACCGTGACGGGGCGACCGAACAGGGCGTCGGCCCGGTAGCCGAAGAGCGCTTCCGCGGCCGGATTCGCCGACGTGATGAGCCCGCCCGCATCGGTGGTCACGATGCCGTCCTTCGCGGCATCCACGATGCGGCGCAGCTGTCCAGCCGTGCGAAGGAGGTCTCCAGCGCGGACGCTGCCCAGATCCCGCCCGGGGACCAGCGCCATTGCCAGGCGATGATGGCGAACGGCGAGCGCCGCGAGACCGGCGAGCCTCCCGAGCGCTTCCATATCGACGTCGCTGGTGCGGCGGCCACGTGGCCAGGCCACGGCGAGCTGGCCGACCACCTCATCCTCGACGACCAGGGGGAGGCTAACCTCGCCGCCCTCACGGGGCTGATCGCCTCGCGGCGCGGTCGTGGCCCCGGAGTCGGACGACGCTAGGACACGCGGGACTCCGCTGCCCGGCTCGCTGGCGATCACGTATGCGACGTCGGCGCCGGCCAGCTGCCGGGCCGCAGCGGCGATTCGGTTGAGGGCGGGCCCGGCGTCGTTCGTAGCTCCCAGCGCGCGGATCGCGGAGGTCAGGGTGTCGAGCTCCTGTGGCACCCCGGGGAAACCCGCGCGCTCCTGCCCCGCCGATGTCCGCTCCCCCTCGGGCATTCCTCAGCCCTCTCCTCGGCGTCCGAGGCGAGTCGGCTCAGCTCCGTCCCGTGTCAGGAGACGCCTCAGCTCGAAGCTCTCTGGAAAGATCCGCACACCGACGTCCTCCCGTTCCTGACGCCGCAGGGAGAGGGCGGCCAGCCGGCCATCGTGACCAAGGCGGATTGTAGCAAACGGACCTGCGACGGCCACGTACCGGGCGGGCGCCCCCTGGGCGCGTCCGGGCCCGTCGAGTAAGATGGTGCGCGCGGCCGCGGCCGCCGCTGGAACGCCGGAAGGAGGCCATTCCCCGTGGGCGAGCGCGTCGATCCGATCACCGTCTCGGTCATCCAGCACCGGCTCGAGGCCATCGTGCAGGAGATGGGCGAGGCGATGCTGCGCACCTCGTACTCCCAGATCCTCAACTCGAGCCGGGACTTCTCCACCGCGCTCTGCGACGCGGACGGCCGGCTCGTGGCCCAGGCCGAGCACGTACCGATCCACGTCGGCGCGATCCCGTGGGCGGTCCGCTCCGTGCAGGAGTTCTTCGGCGCCCGGGTCCGGCCCGGGGACGTCTACCTCCTGAACGACCCGTATCACGGCAACAACCACCTCCCCGACCTCACCGCCTTCGTGCCCGTGTTTGCCCAGCAGCGGCTGGTGTTCTGGTCGATCAACCGCTCGCACCAGAGCGACATCGGCGGCGCGACGCACGGCGCCTACAACCCTGGGGCGACCGAGATCTGGCAGGAGGGACTCCGCATCACGCCGCTCCGGCTCTACGAGGGCGGCCTGGTGCGGGACGATGTCCTCAAGATGATCGCGACCAACGTCCGCCACCCGCGCGACTTCCAGGGGGACCTCGCCGCGATGATCGGCTCCGCGCGGGTCGGCGAGCGCCGGCTCCTCGCGCTGCTCGACGAGTACGGCGCCCCGACCGTCGGGCCGGCGATCGACGCGATCCTGGACGGCGCCGAGCGCCAGGCGCGCGCGTGCATCGCGGCGTGGAAGGACGGCGTGTACCGGGGCGAGGCGGTGCTCGACGACGACGGCCACGCCTTCCGGGACATCTACATCCGGGCCAAGGTCACCAAGCGCGGGAGCGATCTCACGGTCGATCTCACCGACTCCCATCCCCAGGTGACCGGCTTCGTGAACTCGTCCTACCCGAACATGCGGTCGGCCGTCGCCATGGCCCTCGCGTACCTGATCGATCCCGAGACGCCGAAGAACGATGGGACGTTCCGCCCGCTCACGGTGATCGCCAAGGCCGGCACGGTCGTCTGGGCGAACCCGCCGGCGCCGCTCACCCTCTGCACGAACCACTGCGCCCAGGAGATCGCCGAGTCCGTGATCAAGGCGCTGGCGCCCGCCTGCCCTGATCGCGTGCTCGCGGGCTGGGGCCGGCGCTTCCGCATCGCGATCCAGGGCAGGGACCCGCGGAGCGGCCGGCCGTTCATCTGGCACATGTTTCACGCGCGGCCGGGCGGCGGGGCGTCCCCGGCGGGCGACGGCTGGCCCACCGCGGGGGAGGGCCAGGCGGCGGGGGGCATCAAGTTCGGGAGCGTCGAGGTGACCGAGGTGCGGTTCCCCCTGTTCTTCGCGCGGCACGAGTTCCGGCCCGACTCGGGCGGCGACGGGCGCTACCGGGGCGGCCCCGGGTCCGTCCTCGAGCTGCACGCGGAGATCGCCGAGCCGGCGCGCGCGAACACCGCCGGCGACGGCACGCGCCACGCCCCGTACGGGATCCTCGGCGGGCAGGACGGCCTGCCGCATCGCTACCGCCTGCGCTCGCGCGGGCGGCGCGACCGGGTGCTGCGGACGAAGGAGGTCGGCGTCGTCGTGCGGCCGGGCGACGTCTTCCTGGTCGAGTCCGGGGGCGGCGGCGGGTACGGCGATCCGCGCCGGCGGGCGGCGGAAGCCCGCGCCTACGATCGCGAGAACGGCTTTGTCACTCGGGGACCCGCGCGCCGCCGGCGCGCGACGAAGCGAAAGGCGCGCTGACGTGTACCGCATCGGGATCGACGTCGGCGGCACCTTCACGGACGTGGTCGCCGTGGACGAGCGCGGGCGCGTGACGCTCGCGAAGGCGGCCTCGACCCCGCAGGACCAGTCGCTCGGCGTCATGGCGGGGCTCGATCTCCTGGCCGAGGCCCTGGGGAGCGACCGCGCCGCGCTCCTGCGCGACACCGAGCGCATCGTCCACGGGACGACCGTCGCGACCAACGCCCTCCTCGAGCGCAAGGGGGCGCGGGTCGGGCTCCTCACGACCGCCGGTCACCGCGACGTGATCGAGATGCGGGAGGGGCTCAAGGACGACCGGTACAACCTCCGGATGCCGCCGCCCGAGCCCCTCGTGCCCCGCGGCCACCGGCTCGGCGTCAAGGAGCGCCTGCGCGCCGACGGCCGAGTAGAGACGCCCCTCGACCTCCGGGCCCTCGACCGCGCCATCGCCGACCTCCGGCGCGCAGGCGTCGAGGCGGTGGCGGTCTGCTACCTGCACGCCTACCGGGACGCGCGGCACGAGAAGGCGACCGAGCGCGCGCTCCGCCGGGCGCTGCCGGACGCCTACGTGTCCCTCTCCTCGGAGATCCTGCCCCAGATCAAGGAGTACGAGCGGGTCTGCACGACCGTCGTCAACGCCTACGTCGGGCCCGCGCTGTCGCGCTACCTCTCGCGCCTGGCCGAGCGCCTCGCCCGGACGGGCTACCGGGGGCCCGTCCTCATCATCCAGTCGCACGGCGGCGTCGCCCCGGTCGCCGACGCCGTGCGGCTCGCGGCCGGCGCGGTCCTGTCCGGCCCCGCGGGCGGCGTGGCGGGCAGCCGCTACTGCGCGCGGCTCCTCGGCGAGGGCAACCTCATCCCGTTCGACATGGGCGGGACCAGCACCGACATCTCGCTGGTCGAGCACGGCGAGGCCCACCTCTCGCCCGACCGGTCGGTCGCGGGCCAGAAGGTCGCGCTCCCGAGCCTCGACATCGTGTCGATCGGGGCCGGCGGCGGCTCGATCGCCCGCGTGGACCCGGGCGGCACCCTTCGCGTCGGACCGGAGAGCGCCGGCGCAGAGCCGGGCCCGGCCTGCTACGGCAAGGGCGGGACGGCGGCCACAGTGACGGACGCGAACCTGGTCCTGGGTTACCTGGACGCCGGGAACTTCCTGGGGGGCCGGACCCGGCTCGACCTCGGCGCCGCCGAGCGCGCCGTCGACGCGATCGCGGAGCGGCTCGGCACCGACCGGATGATGGCGGCCGAGGGCATCCACCGGGTCATCAACACGGTGATGGCCGAGGGCATCCGGGTGGTCTCGGTGCGCCGCGGCGTCGATCCCCGCCGGTTCGCGCTGCTCGCCTTCGGAGGGGCGGCGGCGCTCCACGTGACCGACGTCGCGCGCCGCCTCGAGATCGGGCGGGTCGTCGTGCCGCGGGTCGCGGCCGTCCTCTCCGCGTGGGGGATGCTGGCCACCGACCTCCGGTACGAGACGGTGCGGACCCACATCGGCGACGCGCGGCGGGTGGGCGCGGCGCAGCTCCGGCAGGTGTTCGCCGCGATGGAGGCCGAGGGGCGCCGGCGCCTGGCCGAGGCCTTCTCGGGGCCGGTGCGCATCCAGCGCGCGGTGGACATGCGCTACGGCGAGCAGATCTTCGAGGTCAACGTCCCGCTGGGCGATGTCGACCTGGACGCCCCCGACGCGATGGGGGAGATCGTCGCGCGCTTCCACAAGCGCCACGAGGAGCTCTACACCTACTCGGCGCCCGATCAGGAGGTCGTGCTCGTCAACGCGCGCCTCGCGGTGGTGGGAGAGCTGCCCGCCTTGCCCGAGGAGCCGGCGCTCGCCGCGCGGCCCCCCGCCGCGCCCCGCAGCCGGCGGCGCATCTACCTGGACGGCTGGCACGAGGTGCCGGTCTACGACCTCGACCTCGTCGCGCCGGGGCAGGTGGTGACGGGTCCGACGATCGTCGAGGCGGCGACGACCACGGCGCTCCTGCGGGCGGGCGAGCGGGCGACGGTGACGCCCCTCGGCTGGCTGGACATCCGGATCGTGTCGTGATCCCCGCCCGGCGCCGCGCCGCGATCGATGGAGGAATAGGATGAGCACGCGGTTCGACGATCCCGGGTCGCACTCCCGCGCCCTGTACGAGCGCGCCCGGCAGGTCATTCCCGGCGGGACCTCGAAGGCGAACCTCCACGTCCGCCCGCACCCGTTCTACCTGGCCGAGGGCCGCGGCTGCCGCGTGACCGACGTCGACGGCGTCGAACGGCTCGACGCGATCAACAACTTCACGGCGCTGATCCACGGGCACGCGTTCCCCCCGCTCGTCGACGCCGTGAGCCGGCAGCTCGCCCGGGGCACCGCGTTCTCGGCCTCGACGCCGGAGGAAGTGGCCCTCGCGGAGCTGCTCTGCGAGCGCGTGCCGGGCCTCGAGCGGATCCGCTTCGGCAACTCCGGCACCGAGGCGGTGATGATGGCCATCAAGGCCGCGCGGGCCTACACGGGGCGCGACCGGATCGCCAAGTTCGAGGGCGCGTACCACGGCTACTACGACGACGTCCAGGTGAGCTTCAGCTCGCGGCCCGACGAGTGGGGCCCGGAGGACGCGCCGGCCAGCGTGCCGTCCTCGGGGGGCGTCCCCAAGCACCGCGTGCTGGAGACCCTGATCCTGCCGTGGAACGACCCGGACGCCTGCGAGCGGCTCGTCACGCGCCACGCCGGCGAGCTGGCGGCGGTGCTCGTGGACCCGCTCGCGAACCGCATGGGGTTCATCCCGCCCGCGGAGGGGTTCCTCGCCTTCCTGCGCCAGCTCACCCGCCAGCACGGGGTCCTGCTCGTCTTCGACGAGATCATCTCGTTCCGCGTCGGCTACCGGGGCGCCCAGGGCCGCTACGGCGGCGACCCGGACCTGACCGCCTTCGGGAAGATCATCGGCGGCGGGTTTCCGGTCGGCGCCACCGGCGGCCGCGCCGAGGTGATGGAGGTGTTCGACCCGGGGACACGGGGGGCGCGGATCGCCTCCGGGGGGACGTTCAGCGCCAACCCGGTCAGCATGACCGGAGGGCTGGCGACGATGCGCGCGATGACGCCGGCGGAGTTCGATCGCCTGGAGGCGCTGGGCGACCGGCTGCGGGCGCGCCTCGGCGAGGTCTTCCGCGCCGCCGGCGTGCCGGGCCAGGTGACCGGCGCGGGGTCGCTCTTCCGGCTCCTCTTCACCGACCGGCCGCTCCGGAGCTACCGCGACGTCGACCAGGCCGTGGAGGCGCGTGTGGAGCGCCTGTTCCGCGCGCTCCTCGACGAGGGCGTCCTGCTCCACACGACCGGGCTCGGCTGCCTCTCGACCCCGATGAGCGAGCGCGAGGTCGAGGAGATCGCGGTCGCCACCGAGCGGGCGCTCGCGGTCGTCCGCCGCGGCTGACCCCGGGGTCGCCGGCCACTCCTCGCGGGAGCCCGATGCTGCGGTCCGGCGCGACCGTGGGCCGCCTGGTGCGATCCCGTCCCGCCCAGCTCGCGCTGATCGTCCTCGTGGGGGCGGTGCTCCGGCTCTGGGGCATCCTCCACGGGCTCGCGGACGGCTTCATCTATCACGCCGACGCCCACCTGGCGGTGTGGAGCGCCTGGCACCTCTACCTCGGGGGGCCGCTCGGACACGCCAGGTTCGGCGCGGCGCACGGCGTTCTCAGCAGGCTCGCGCTGGAGGCGGTCGACCTCGCGGCGCGCGCCGTGGGATACCCGCCACAGTGGAGCTTCGCGCTGGTCGGGAGCGTCCTCGCGCTCCTCACGGCCGTGATGGGCACCCTCACCATCCCGGCCGTCCATGCCCTCGGGCGGCGCGCCTTCGGCCGCCGAGCCGGGCTCCTGGCCGCGGCGTTCGTGGCCGTCTCGCCGCTCCACAGCTTCCACTCCCACTACCCGTACCGTGACGTCCCCATGGTCCTGGCGCTGACGCTCACCCTGGCGGCGTGCGTGAGCCTGGCCGCGCGGCCGAGGGCGCTTGCCTACGCCGGCGCCGCAGTCGGTACCGGCCTCACGATCGCGCTCAAGCCGGCCGGTCTCGTGGTGGCGGCGCCCCTCGCAGCCGCGCTCGCGCTGGCCTGGCGCCGGCGCCGGGTCGTCTGGGTCGGGCTCGCGACGCTCGTCCTCCTGCTCGTGGTCCTGGCCGGGGTCAGCGTGTTCCAGACCGGGCGCTCGCTCTCGCCGCTCGTCGGGGCTCGCGACCGGGCGCACTTCGCCGTGGTCTTCCTCACGCGCCACGGGTCGACCGTCGGGCACGGCGCGGCGCGCGCCGTCGGCCTTCTCGCCGAGTGGCTAGGATGGCCCGGTCTCCTGGCCTCCGGGCTCGGCCTCGCCGTGGCGGTATGGCGGCGACGGCTCGCCGACCTCGTCCTGCTGGCCTTCCTCGTGCCGGCCTTCCTGGCGGCCGCCGCGATCCCGTGGATGGACGAGCGGTTCTTCGTCTACCTGGTGCCGCCGGCGGCGGTCCTGGTCGCGCGCCTCCTCGTCGGCGCCGCAGACCGCGCGCGGGGCCGGCCGCTCGCGCGGCTCGCCGTGCTGCTGCTGGGGCTGGCGCTCCTGGCGGGGGACCTCGGACGCTCGGCCTGGCAGGACGTCCTCCTGAGCCTGCCGGACACACGCGCCTTGGCCGGGCGCTGGTTCGAGGCTCACGTCCCCCGCTCGACCCGGGTCGCGATGGAGGGGTACTTCCCGCTCGGCGTGAACGAGTGGCCCCGGGCGAGCTTCTTCGAGCCCCGGCGGCCCTTGTCGGAGGCGCTCACGACGGCGGACGTCCTGGTGACGAGCTCGCTCGAGCACGACCGGTACCTCGATCCGCGGCGGGTGTTCCCCGGGGCGCCCGGGACCTTCTTCCGCGCCCTGCCGCAGGAGGTCCCGCTGATGCGGACGTTCGCCCTCGCGCCGCTCGGCTTCGCCCACCCGAGCATTGCCGTCTACGCCACGCGTCCGCCGCGCGTGACCGGAGCGCCCGCCTTGTTCCTGCCCCGGCCCTACGACCACGCCTGGGACGGCGGCGTGGCGTTTCTCGACCCCGGCCCCTACGATCGCGACGATCGCACGCTCCTCCTGGGCGGGGCGCAGGACCACGACGTGGTCCTGGCGGCGCCGTCGCCCGTCGACGAGGTCGCCGTGTTCGTCCTGAACGGGCCCGAGACGAGCGGGGTCCGCGTCGAGGTGGGGTGGACGACCCGGCGGCGCGCCCTCGAGCCCGGGGAGTGGCAGGTCCTCCGCTTCCGGCCCCGCTGGTGGTGGCCGACGCGTCCCGCGCTCTACCGGCTACGGATCGGCTTCCTGCCGGAGGGGCGGACCGCCCTGTTCCAGATCCGTGCGGGGCCCCGGGAGATCGGCGAGGCCTACGGCGTCTGGGGACGCTGGGAGGCGGCCGTGCCCTACCTCGAGCGCGCCCTGGCCGCCCGCCCCGGCGACGGCGAGGTCCTGCTCCTGCTCGGCACCGCATACCGTCAGCTCGGCCGGGCCGAGGACGCCCGGCGCATCGGGGCGCGGCTCGAGACCGAGGCGCCCGGCTATGTCGGCGCCCTCCGCCGGCTAGCCGAGACCGCGGACCGCCCCGAGGCGTGGGCCCCGGTCTTCGAGCGCGCGACGGGACTCGACCCGCGGCTCCTCGCCCCGGCGCTCACCCGGGAGGTGCGCGTCGACGCGCTCCTCGCGCGGGGCCGGCTGGGCGGCGACCCGATGACGCCCGGCGCGGTGGCCCTCGTGTTCGAGCGCGGCGTCGACAGCCCGGGCGTGGTCCTGAACGGCCCCCGGGGCCCGCGGCCCCTCCTCTACCTCGCCCCCGGCGCCTACCGCGCGCGGTTCACGCTCCGGGGCGGCGCGGGCAGCGCGGGCCAGGAGAGCGCCGTGCTCCGCGTCTTCGCGGAACGCCGCCTGCTGGCGGCGGAGCCGGTCAGAACGGACGCGCTCGGGGACGGCCGTCGCGTCGTGGAGGTCTCGGTGCCTTTCGTCCACGAGGGGCCCCCGATGCCGGTGGCCCTCCAGGTCGAGGCGACGGGACGGGGGAGCTTCGCGGTCGACCGCATGCGGATCGAGCCGGACCTGCCCGAGACCTTCCGCCAGCGCTGGCGGGCGATCCAGGCGCTCGGTGGCTGAGCGCGCCTGCCTGATCCCGGCGCCGTGCGAAGATAGCCGGGTCATGAGGGACCTCGCCCGGAAGCGAGTGCTCGTGACCGGCGGCGCCGGGTTCCTCGGCTCGTGGGTGGTGGGGCGGCTCGAGGGCCTGGGGTGCCGCGCCATCGCGATCCCGCGGCGCCGCGACGCGGACCTCGTGGAGGAGGCGGCGGTCCGGCGTCTCTACGAGACGGCGCGGCCGGAGATCGTGATCCATCTGGCGGCTCGTGTCGGGGGGATTGCCGCCAACCGCGCCAGCCCCGGCCGCTTCTTCTACGACAACCTCATCATGGGCGCCTTGCTCATGGAGCACGCGCGCCGCCACGGCGTCGAGAAGTTCGTCGCCATCGGCACGGCGTGCTGCTATCCCCGGGACACCCCGGTGCCCTTCCGCGAGGACGACCTCTGGGACGGCTACCCCGAGGAGACGAACGCTCCCTACGGGATGGCCAAGAAGATGCTGCTCGTCCAGGGGCAGGCCTACCGCCAGGAGTACGGGCTCAACGCCGTCTTCCTCCTGCCGGTGAACCTCTACGGGCCCGGCGACCACTTCGAGCCGCCGACGGCGCACGTGATCCCGGCCCTCATCCGGAAGTGTGTGGACGCGCGGGAGGCGGGCCGGGACGAGATCGTCGTGTGGGGCACGGGCAAGGCCACGCGGGAGTTCCTCTTCGTCGAGGACGCGGCGGAGGCGGTGGTGCTCGCCACCGCCCGCTACGACGGGGCCCAGCCGGTGAACGTCGGCGCCGGCGTCGAGATCTCGATCGAGGAGCTCGTCGAGCGGATCGTCGCGCTCACGGGCTTCGGGGGGCGGGTCGTGTGGGACCGCTCGAAGCCCGACGGCCAGCCGCGGCGCTGCCTCGACACGTCGCGGGCCGAGCGCGAGTTCGGCTTCCGAGCGCGCACGACCTTCGAGGTCGGGCTCGAGCGCACCGTGCGCTGGTATCTGGCGGAGCGCGCGCGGCGCTGACGGGCGCCGACCGCCGGAGGCATCGGGCGTGTGCGGGATCGCGGGCCGCCTGAACTTCCGCACCGGGGCGCCGGTGGATCCCGGCGTCCTGCGCGGCATGGGCGCGCTCCTCGCCCACCGCGGCCCCGACGGCGAGGGGCTGTGGTGCGAGGGCGCGGTCGGCCTCGCCCACCGGAGGCTCGCGATCATCGATCTGACGGACGCGGCGCGTCAGCCCATGGTGGCCGAGGACCCCCGCGTGCGGGTCGTCCTGAACGGCGAAATCTACAACTTCCGGGAGCTGCGCGCGGAGCTCGTCGCGCGGGGACAGCGGTTCCGCACGCAATCGGACACCGAGGTGCTGCTGGCCGCCTATGCCGCCCACGGCGTCGAGTGCCTGTCTCGGCTCCGCGGGATGTTCGCATTCGCGCTCTGGGACGGTGGCCGGCGCCGTCTCCTGCTCGCGCGGGACCGGACGGGGAAGAAGCCGCTCTACTACCGCCTCGACGCGGACGGGATCGCCTTCGCCTCGGAGCCCAAGGCGTTCCTGGCCGACCCGGCCTTCGAGGCGCGGCCGGACGCGGCGGCGCTGTCCGACTACCTCACGTACCACTACGTGCCGGCCCCGGGGTCCGCGTTCGCCGGCGTCCGGCGGGTCCCGCCCGCCCACTTCCTCGTCGTGGAGGACGGCCAGCTGCGCCTCGAGCGCTACTGGCGCCTCCGCTACGAGCCGAAGCGCTGGCTCTCGGAGGACGACGCGGCGGCGGAGCTCCTCGCCCGACTCCGTGACGCCGTGCGCTGCCGGCTCGTCGCCGACGTCCCGCTCGGGGCGTTCCTCAGCGGAGGGATCGACTCGAGCGCCGTGGTGGCGCTCATGGCCGAGGCCGGCGCCGCGCCGGTTCGGACCTTCTCGATCGGCTTCGAGGAGCGGGAGTACGACGAGCTCCCGTACGCGCGGCTGGTGGCGCGCCGGTACGGCACCGACCATCATGAGTTCGTCGTCCGACCGGAGGCGGTCGACCTCCTGCCGCGGCTCGTCTGGCACTACAACGAGCCCTACGCGGACTCGTCCGCGATCGCGACCTTCCGCCTGGCCGAGCTCACGCGGCGCCACGTCACGGTCGCGCTGAGCGGCGACGGCGGCGACGAGAGCCTCGCCGGGTACCGGCGCCACCTGGCCAGCCGGCTCGCCGAGCGCGCCGCGGCCCTGACCCGCCCCGTCCGCCGCCCGCTAGCGGCGCTGCTGGATGCCCTTCCCGGGTCGGGGCGCCGGATGGCGTACGCCCGCCGCGTCCTCGCGGGGCTCGGGGAGCCCGCCGCCCGGCGCCACGCGCGCTGGGCGAGCCATCTGGATCCGGCTTTGAAACGGGAGCTGACGACCGAGGAGTTCCGGCGGGCGACGGGTGAGCGCGACTCGCTCGAGCATCTGGCGGAGGCGTTCCGCCGGGCCGAGGGCGCCGATCTCCTCGATGCGACGCTCGCGATCGACGTGGAGACGTATCTCCCCGACGATCTCCTCGTGAAGGTCGACATCGCGACCATGGCGCACGGGCTCGAGGGGCGCTCGCCGTTCCTCGACCACGAGCTCATGGAGTTCTGCGCGAGCTTGCCGGCGGGCCTGAAGCTCCGGGGCCGCACGACGAAGTACCTCCTGAAGCGAGCGGTGCGCGCGCTCCTGCCGGGCCCCGTGATCGATCGGCCCAAGCAGGGCTTCGGCGTGCCGATCGACCGCTGGCTCCGCGGGGAGCTCCGCGCGATGGCCCACGACGTGCTCCTCGACGCCCGGACGCTCCAGCGCGGCTACTTCCGCGAGCCGGTCGTGCGGCGGCTCCTCGACGAGCATGCGCGCGGCGTGCGGGGATGGCACGCCGAGCTGTGGAGCCTCCTCGTGCTGGAGCTCTGGCACCGGATGTTCGTGGACCGGCGCCCCGAGGCCGGGCCTCCCCATGTCCCCGCGGCCCTTCGCGGGGCCGCGACCGTGGCGCCCTGACGCGCGATGGGTGCACGGGCCGGCGCGCGCCGACGGCCGCCCGCGTAGCCCCGTGAGCGCCGTCCCCGTCGCGTTCGCCGTCTCCCTGGTCGTCGCGCTCGCCGCCACCCTCGCGTGCGAGCGCGCGGCCGCTCGGCTCGGGCTCGTCGTCTCGCCCCGGGCGGACCGCTGGCATCGCCGGCCGGTGGCGCTCCTCGGCGGCGTCGCGATCATGCTCGGGGTCCTGCCGGCACTGGCCTTGGTCGGCGGGGTCCGGGGCCGCCTCGCGGAGTTGACGCTCCTCGCGCTCGCGATGGGGACGGTGGGGCTGGTGGACGACGTGCGGCCGCTGCGTCCGCAGGTCAAGCTGGTGGCCCAGATCGTCCTGGCGGGCCTCCTGGTGGAGCGCGACTTCGTGCTCCGGCTCACCGGGGTGTCCGTGCTCGACGTCGTGCTGACCCTGGTCTGGGTGGTCGGCATCACGAACGCGTTCAACCTGCTCGACAACATGGACGGGCTCGCCGCCGGCATGGCGGTGATCGCGGGCGGGTTCCGGCTGGCCCTCTTCCTCTTCGACGGGAACCTGGCCGCCGCGACGATGACCGCGGGATTCGTCGGAGCGGTGGCGGGATTCCTGGTCCGGAACGCGCCGCCGGCCCGGATCTTCATGGGCGACGCGGGAAGCCTCTTCCTCGGCTTCTTCCTGAGCGGTCTCTGCCTCGTCGTCGACGCCGCCTACTACTCGCGCGGGATCACCGCCGTCCTCGCCGTGCCGGTGCTGCTGGTGCTGATGCCGATCTTCGACACCACGTTCGTGACGGTCACGCGGCTCCTCCGCGGGCAGCCGGTGTCGCAGGGCGGGCGCGACCACACCTCGCACCGGCTGGTGGCGCTCGGCGGCAGCGAGGCGCGGGCCCTGGCGGTGCTCTTCGGGCTGTCGATCGTCGGGGGTGGCGTCGCGCTCCTCACCTACCGGGCCGATCTCGGCACGGCCGTGATCCTCTTGCCGCTCCTCCTGGTGGGGCTGGCCCTCCTCGGGATCCATCTGAGCCGGGTCGAGGTCGTGCGGGCGGGGCCCGCGGCCCCGGGCGGAGCGGCCGTCCGACTCGTGCAGGATCTCCCGTTCAAGCGGGAGCTGGGGTCGGTCGCCCTCGACTCGATCCTCATCGTAGTGGCCTACTACGCGGCCTACGTCCTCCGTTTCGAGGAGACGTTCGCGGCCAACAGGCCGATGCTGATCCGGACGCTGGCGCCGGTCCTCGTGTGCCAGCTCTCCGGGCTGGCGCTGTCGGGCGCGTACCGGGGGATGTGGCGGTACACGGGCCTGGGCGATCTCCTGCGGCTCGGGCGGGGCATCACGCTCGGCACCGTGGCGGCCGTCCTCTACCTCCTGTTCACGACGCGCTTCGCCGGCCTGTCGCGGGCCGTCTTCGTGCTGGACTGGGTCTTCCTCGCCATGCTGGTCGGCGCGAGTCGGGTGTCGTTCCGGCTGCTCGGCGAGACGCTCCGCGCGCCCCGAACCGGGGCGCGGCCGGTCCTCGTCTACGGGGCCGGCGACGGCGGGGAGCTCGTGCTCCGGGAGCTCCGCAACAACAGGGCGCTCGCGCGCGAGGCGGTGGGGTTCATCGACGACGACCGGGCGAAGGCGGGGACGCGCATCCACGGGGTGTCCGTGCTGGGCTCGCTCGACGAGCTGGAGGCGCTCCTCCGGGCGCACGGAGTCGAGGAGGTCGTCGTCGCCTCGCGCAAGATCCCGCTCGAGCGGCTCCGCCGCCTGGAGGGCGCCTGCGCGACGTACGGCGTGGCGGTGGTGCGCGCCTCCGTGCGGCTCGAGTGAGGCGCCGGTCGGCGGCCGCGGGGTCGGCGCTTTCTTGACACCTCGCGGGGCGGTGTCAATAATGACGCGGCCATGATCCCGAAGCGGGTCGTCGGACGCTGACCGCCGCGAGGGCGCCGATGCGAGCGCTGGTCACGGGCGGCGCCGGGTTCATCGGCTCGCACCTCACGGAGGCGCTGCTCGCGGCGGGCCACGAGGTCGTCGTCCTGGACGACCTCTCGACGGGGCGGCGCGAGAACCTGGCGGCGGTGGAGGGTGACCCGCGCCTCGAGGTAAGCCTCGGGTCGGTCACGGACGAGACCCTGGTCCGGAAGGCCGTGGCCGGCGCCGACGTTGTCTACCACCTGGCCGCCGCGGTCGGCGTGCGGCTGATCCTCGACCGGCCGGTGGCGACGATCGAGACCAACGTCGTCGGCACCGAGGCGATCCTCCGCGCGGCGCGCGAGGGGCGACCCCGCGTGGTCCTGGCGTCCACGTCCGAGGTCTACGGCAAGAACGACCGCGTGCCCCTTTCCGAGGACGATGACCGGCTCCTCGGGCCCACGACGAAGAGCCGCTGGAGCTACGCGTGCTCCAAGGCGATCGACGAGTTCCTGGGGCTCGCGTACCACGCGGAGTACGACCTGCCCGTCACCATCGTCCGGTTCTTCAACACGATCGGGCCCCGGCAGACGGGCCGCTACGGCATGGTCGTGCCGCGCTTCGTCCGGCAGGCGCTCGACGGGGGGCCGATCACGGTCTATGGCGACGGGCGGCAATCCCGGTGCTTCACGGACGTCGAGGATGCCGTGCGCGCCACGATCGCGCTCTCCCTGGAGCCGGCGGCGGTCGGCGAGGTGTTCAACGTGGGGACCACGCACGAGCTGACGATCGCGGCGCTCGCCGAGCGCGTCCGCGCGCTGGTCGGCAGCGTGTCGCCCATCCGCCTGGTGCCGTACGACGAGGCGTACCAGCCGGGGTTCGAGGACCTGCGGCGGCGCGTGCCCGACATCCGGAAGGCGGAGCGGGTGGCCGGATACCGGCCGCGCGTGTCGCTCGACGAGAGCCTCGCGCGCGTGATTGTCCACCTCCGCGAGACCGGTCGCGGCTAGGCGCGGGCGCGCTCGCGTGCTCGGCGCCTTCGTCGCCTCGCTCCGACCGCGCCAGTGGACCAAGAACCTGCTCGTCTTCGCCGGCCTGATCTTCTCGCGAGGCCTCCACGAGCCCGCGCTGGTGGCCCGATCGGTGCTGGCGTTCGCCCTCTTCTGCCTCCTGTCGGGCGGCATCTACCTCATCAACGACGTGGCGGACGCCGAGCGCGATCGGGCTCACCCGCAGAAGCGGCATCGCCCGGTCGCGTCGGGACGGCTGTCCCGCAGGGTGGCGCTCGCGGCGGGGATCGGCCTCCTGGTCGCGGCCGCCGCGGCGGGGTTCGCCCTGTCGCGCGACTTCGGCCTGGTGGCCGTCCTGTACGCACTCCTGCTCGCCGCGTACTCGGCCGGGCTCAAGCACGTGGTCATCGTGGACACCCTCATCATCGCGGCGGGGTTCGTGCTGCGGGCCCTGGCCGGGGTGGTCGTGCTCGGCATCGAGCCGTCCTACTGGCTCCTCCTCTGCACGATCCTGCTCGCGCTGTTCCTCACCTTCGGGAAGCGCCGCCACGAGCTGCTCGGGCTCGAGTCGGGCGCGACGGACCACCGGCCGATCCTGTCGGAGTACACGCCGCAGCTCCTGGACCAGATGATCGCGGTGGTGACCGCGTCGACGCTGATGGCGTACGCCCTCTACACCATGGCGCCCGACACGCAGACGCGGCTCGGGACCACCCGGCTGCCGCTCACGCTCCCGTTCGTCCTCTACGGGATCTTCCGCTATCTCTATCTGCTCTACCGCCACGAGCTCGGGGGGAACCCATCCGAGCACTTCCTGACGGACCGCGCGCTCCTGGTCGACGTCGCCCTCTGGGGCGCGGCGGTCGTCCTCATCCTCTACGTGGCGCCGTAGCGCTGCGGGCCCGCCGCCCCGCGCCGGGGGGCTAGATTAGAGCCCGGCGATGCCGAAGGCCCGCTCGAAGAGCGTCCCCACCAGCCACCCGACCAGCGCGGAGCCGAGCGCCACCGAGGCGAACTCGACGCCCGACCGCAGCAGGGGGCGGCCGGTGAGGAGGCCCTTCAGGATGCCCACGCCCAACAGGACTGCGATGGACAGCGCCCAGGACAGCGGCAGGGCGAGCCGCCCCCCCACGAGCACGAGGGGGGCGAGGGGGATGGCGGCGCCGATGACGAAGGAGAGGAACATCACCACGCCGGCCTTCACCGGCTGGGAGATGTCGGCCGATCCGAGCCCGAGCACCTTCTCCTGGACGGTGCGGAGCAGGAGCTCCCGGTGCCGGGAGAAGAGCTGGACGACGCGATACGCCTCGGGCCGGTTGAGCCCCTCGCCGACGAGCGACTCGAGCAGCGCCTCCTGCGCCAGATACGGCTGCGTCGCCGCCAGCCGCTCCTGGTCGAGCAGCTCCTTCTCGAAGATCTCCTTCTCCGTCCGCGCCGCGAGGTAGGAGCCGGTGGCCATGGAGACGCCGCCGGTGATCGCCGCGGCGATGCCCGTGAGGAGCACGATGGCCCGGTTCTGGGTCGCGGCCGAGACGCCGCTCAGGAGCCCGACCGTGCTGAGGAGGCCGTCCTGGATCCCGAAGACGAACTCGCGGGCGCGGATCTTTCGCTCGAGGTCCCGACGCTGGGCCGCCAGCTCGCCGGGGGTCGCCACGCTGTCCTCGGCGGCGCGTCAGTACCGGAGCGCGGGGTCGAGCGTCGGATCGCCCGGCCGCCAGTCGGCCGGACAGAGCCGTCCCGTCTGGAGCGCGTCGAGGACCCGGAGCGTCTCGTCCACGCTTCGCCCCACGTTCATCGGGCTCACCACGAAGTAGGCGACGAGCCCATCGGGACCGATGATGAACGTCGCGCGGAACGCCCGGTCTTCGGTCTCGTCGAGGACCTGGTAGGCGCGCGCGGCCTCCCGGGCGGGGTCGCTCAGGAGCGGGAAGGCCACGCCGCCGAGCTCGGCCGCCCAGGCCCGGTGGCTCTCGACGTGGTCCACGCTCACGCCCAGGATCTCGCAGCCGCGCCGGGCGAACTCGGCCCGCCGCGCCTGGAAGCCGCGGATCTCCGTGGGGCACACGAAGGTGAAGTCCGCGGGGTAGAAAAAGAGGACCACCCAGCGGCCGCGAAAGTCCGAGAGCCGGTACCGGCGGGTCTGGCCGTCGGCGGTCCCGTCGAGGGCGAGGTCGGGGGCGGGGGCGTTCAGGCCGATCATGCCGGCTGCGGGATCTCGGTCGGGAAGGCGTGGGTCACGACGAGCATCGTCATGCCCTTGACGCTCACTGTCAACGGGACGACGTCTGACGGCGATGACTCACGCGCCCCGCGATCGCGGGCGGGCGGACCCGCGGCGCGGCGGCGCGCGGGGGGCGGGTGGTAGAATTGCTCGATGGCGACCGGTCGTCCACGACGAAGCGTGGTGGCGCTCCTGCGGACCTCTCCGCGCACGGTGCTCGGCGACTACCACGAGCTCCTCAATCTCGCCGGGTACCGGGACGTGGTCGACCCGGCCGCCGACACCGCGCTCAAGGTCAACATCTCCTGGCACTTCTTCTTCCCGGGCTGCTCGACGACGCCCTGGCAGCTCGACGGCGTCATCCGCGCGATGAAGCAGGACGGCTACGCCCCGGAGCGGATCCACGCCTGCCACAACCGGACGGTGGTGATCGACGCTCACCTGGGCGAGCGGGAGAACAAGCAGCTTCCCGTCGTGGAGGCGCACGGGCTCCGCAACATCCACCTCTACGAGGACGAGGAGTGGATCCCGATCCGCGAGGCGGTCGGTGATCTCACCCGGCGCTTCCTCTGCCTGAACGACGTCTACCCGCAGGGCTTCCATATCCCCCGGCGGTTCCTGGGCGAGAACATCATCCACCTCCCGACGGTGAAGACGCACGTGTTCACGACGACCACGGGCGCGATGAAGAACGCCTTCGGAGGGCTGCTCAACGAGCGCCGCCACTGGACCCACCCCGTGATCCACGAGACGCTGGTCGACCTCCTGATGATCCAGCAGCGGATCCACCGGGGCGTCTTCGCGGTCATGGACGGGACCTTCGCCGGCGACGGGCCCGGCCCTCGCTGCATGGTGCCGTACGTCAAGAACGTCATCCTGGCGAGCCGGGATCAGGTCGCCATCGACGCGGTCGCGGCCCGCCTGATGGGCTTCGATCCCATGGCGATCCGCTACATCCGCCTCGCGCACGAGGCCGGCCTCGGGTGCGGTGACGTGCGCGAGATCGAGCTGGTCGGGGACACGGTGGCCGCCGCCGAGGACTGGCACTTCGTCGGGCCCTTCCACCGCATGACGTTCGCCTCTCGGATGCAGCACCAGATCTACTGGGGCCCGCTCAAGCGGCCGGTCGAGTGGTCGCTCAAGACGGTGCTGGCGCCGTGGGCGTACCTGGCGAGCGTGCTCTACCACGACTCCTTCTGGTATCCCCTGTTCGCCCGGCGGCAGATGCGCGCGTGCTTGCACAGCGACTGGGGTCGGCTGTTCGCCAACTGGGAGTCCCTGGCTCCGGACCGGCAGGGCTTCCCCACGGTGGGGGAGGCGCCGGCGGTCATCCGGCGGACGGGTGTCAAGGCCTTCGCGCGGTCGCTCCCCATCCTCGCCACGGCCCTTCGAGAAGCCCCCGAGTTCGCGGCGCGCCGCCGCCGGGCCCACGCCGAGCACCCCGCCCACTGACACGGAGCCCGTCCAGGGGGCCGGGCCGGGGTGCCCGCTTCCTTGAGGGGCGGGGTGGATTTCCTCTAAAATCAATCTTCTATGGCCACACTGGCCGAGTCTGTCCGCGTCCGCTTCGCGCCGAGCCCCACCGGGCACCTCCACGTCGGGGGCGCCCGGACGGCGCTCTTCAACTGGCTCTTCGCGCGCCATCAGGCCGGGGTGTTCCTGCTCCGGATCGAGGACACCGATCGGGACCGGTCCACCGACGAGGCCATCCATCAGATCCTCGACGCGATGACCTGGCTCGGGCTCGACTGGGACCGCGAGGGCCCCGAGGGCGACGGGAGGTACGGCGGGTACTCCCGCCAGACCAGCCGCTTCGAGATCTACCGGGCTCACGCCGAGCGGCTCCTCGCCGAGGGCCGGGCGTACCGCTGCTACTGCACGTCGGAGGAGCTCGACCTCCGGCGGGAAGCGGCCCAGGCGCGCGGGGAGACCTTCCGGTACGACGGCCGCTGCCGCGACCTGCCGCTCCGTCCCGGCGCCCCTGCGGCGCTCCGGCTCCGGATCCCGGATGCGGGGACGACGGTCGTGCCCGATCTGATCCACGGGGATGTCACGTTCGACCGCGCCACCCTCGACGACTGGATCCTCGTCCGCTCGGATGGGACGCCGACCTACAACTTCTGCGTGGTGGTCGACGACGTGACCATGAAGATCACGCACGTGATCCGGGGCAACGACCACCTCTCGAACACGCCGAAGCAGATCCTCTGCTACCAGGCCCTCGGCTACCCGCTGCCGGTGTTCGCGCACATCCCCATGATCCTCGGGCCGGACCGGAAGCGCCTGTCGAAGCGCCACGGGGCGACGTCCGTCCTCGCGTTCCGTGACGAGGGCTTCCTCCCCGAGGCGATGGTGAACTACTTCGCGCGGCTCGGGTGGGCGCACGGGGACCAGGAGGTCTTCACCCAGGACGAGCTGATCCGGCTGTTCGACCTCGGACACGTGGGAGCCACGCCGGCGATCTTCGACCGGACGAAGCTCGAGTGGCTGAACCAGGTCTGGATGAAGCGACTGGTGGAGGACCCGGCCGGCCGCGAGCGGCTCGTGGAGGCGTTCGTTCCGTACCTGGAGCGGGCGGGGATCGCCGGTCCGCCGAAGACGCGGGTCATCCCGGCGGTGGCGAATCTCGCGACGCGGGTGACCACGCTCGCCGCCATGGTCCCGAAGGCGCGCTTCTACTTCGAGGACCCGGCAGCGTACGACCCCACCGCGTTCGGCAAGCTGGCCACGCCGGCCCTCGGGCCGCGCCTGGATCGGCTCCTCGCCCGCCTGACGGGGCTCGAGCCCTGGACCGAGGCCGAGCTCGAGGGCGGATGCCGGCAGCTCGCCGCGGAGCTGGGCGTGAAGCTGGTCGACCTGGCACAGCCGATGCGCCTCGCGCTCACGGGCGAGACCGCGAGCCCCCCGATCTTCGGGGTCATGGCCGACCTCGGACGGGAGACGACGCTGCGCCGGCTCCATGCGTTCCGGGATCGCGTGCCGCGGGCGTAGGGCGCTCCGATGGAGTGCTGGCTGGTGCGGCACGGCGAGACGAGCTGCAACTCGGAGGGGCGCTTCCAGGGCCGGCTCGACGCCCCGCTGTCCCCGCGTGGCCACGCCCAGGCGGCGGCCCTCGCCGCCGGGCTCGCCGGCACCCGATTCGACGCGCTCTACACGAGCCCGCTGAGCCGGGCGCGCGAGACGGCGGTGGCGTGCGGGAGCGCGCTCGGCCTCGAGCCGATCGCGCTGGACGATCTGCGCGAGATCGGGCTCGGCGCCTGGGAGGGGCTCACGCTCGAGACGGTGCGGGCGCGTGACGGGGAGCGCTACCGGCGCTGGCGGGAGGCGCCCGTCGCCCACCCGCCGGCGGGCGGTGAGCCCATGGCGGGCCTGGCCGGCCGCGTGCGCGCCGCGCTCGACGGGCTGACCGCGCGTCACCCGGCGGGCCGGGTGCTCGTGGTCTCCCACGGCGGCGCGATCGCGAGCGCTCTCTGCGCCTGGCTCGGACGGCCCCTCGACGCGATCTGGTCGCTCCGGCTCGACAACGCGTCGATCACTCGCGTGGTGCTGCCCGCCGGCCGGCTCCTCGCGTGGAACGAGACCCGTCATCTCGACGGCGTGGCCGCGGAGGCGGCCGCCCCGTGACCTCGCGGATCCTCATCGTCCTCCTCGGCGGGATGGCGCTGCTCCTCTACGGAATGCAGCACACCGGGGACGGGCTCCAGCGGGTGGCGGGCGCCCGGCTGCGCCAGGTGCTGACGCATCTCACCGCGAACCGGTTCGTGGGCCTGCTCACCGGCGCCGGCGCGACCGCGCTGATCCAGTCGTCGACCGCGACCACCATCATGGTGATCGGGTTCGTCCAGGCGGGGCTCCTCACCCTCTACCAGGCGATGGGGATCATCCTGGGCGCCGACATCGGGACGACGTTCACGGTCCAGCTGCTGGCGTTCCACATCTACGACTACGCGCTCCTCTTCGTCGGGATCGGGTTCGCGATGACCTTTCTCGGCCGGCGGCGTCTCCTGAAGGACCTCGGGCACGCCGTCCTCGGGTTCGGGCTCATCTTCCTCGGGCTCAAGCTGATGATCGAGGGCATGGAGCCGCTCAAGGACAACGCCGTCCTCGCGCAGGCGCTGGTGGCCTTCGCCGAGACGCCGATCCTCGGGGTCGCCGCCTCCGCGGCCTTCGCGGCCCTGGTCGCCTCCTCGGCGGCCACGATCGGGCTCGTGATCGCGCTGGCCTCCCACGGGCTCCTCTCGCTGCCGGGCGCGCTCCCGCTCGTCCTCGGCGCCAACATCGGCACCTGCGTGACGGCGCTCACCGCGTCGCTCGGCTCCTCGACGGAGGCGCGGCGGGTCGCGGCGGCCCACATCGGCTTCAAGCTCCTCGGGGTGGCGATCGTGCTGCCGTTCCTGGGGCCGTTCGTCTCGATCGTGGCCGCCAGCGCGGCCGACCCCGCCCGCCAGATCGCCAACGCCCACACCTTCTTCAACGTGGCGATGTCACTCCTCTTCCTGCCGTTCCAGCCCCTCGCGGCCCGGGCGATCATCGCGGCGGTGCCGGACCGGCCGGAGGCGGAGCAGCGCTTCGGCACGCGGTACCTGGACGAGCGGTTCATGGAGCAGCCGAGCCTCGCGATCGGCCAGGCCTCCCGCGAGGCGGGGCGAATGGCCGACATCGTCCAGGGGATGCTCCGGGACGCGGCCGCCGTGTTCCGGAGCGGGAGCCAGGAGCTCCTCGAGGACGTCGTGCGGCGCGACGACCAGGTGGACTACCTGGAGCGCGAGGTGAAGCTCTACCTGACGCGGCTCGACCGCCAGACGATGACCGAGGACCTCGCGCGGCGGGAGATCTCGCTGCTCGGCTTCATCGGCAACCTGGAGAACATCGGCGACATCATCGACAAGAACCTCATGGAGCTCGCCCGCAAGAAGCTCTACCAGGGCCGCCGCTTCTCCGAGCCCGGCGAGGCCGAGCTCATGGAGTTCCACGCGCTCGTCTCGAAGAACTTCGAGCGCGCCGTCGTCGCCTTCACCGCCAGCGACCGCGCGCTCGCGAACGAGGTCCTCGACCAGCGGCCGCTGGTCCGCCAGCGGGAGCGGGAGCTACGGCAGTCGCACATCGACCGCCTCCGGGCCGGGCTGGCCGAGTCCGTGGAGACCTCGGAGATCCACCTGGACGTCCTCACGAACCTCAAGCGCATCAGCTCGCACGTGACGGCGCTGGTGTATCCCATCGTCGAGCAGTGAGCCCCACGTCCCGGCTCCGGGTCCTCTACGTCGCGGCCGAGGTCGCCCCGTTCGCCAAGACCGGAGGGCTCGCCGACGTCGCGGGGGCCTTGCCGCAGGCGCTCCACCGCCTCGGCCACGACGTCCGGGTCATGATGCCCCTCCACCGCGGCGTGAGGGAGGTCGCCGGCCCGCTCCGGGTCGCCGTGCCCCGCCTGACCGTGCCGATCGGCGACCGCCCCGTCGAGGGCGCCATCCTGGAGGGGCGGCTCGGCAACGGCGTGCCCGTGTACTTCGTGGCCCACGACGGGTACTACGACCGCCCGGCGCTCTACGGCGCCAGCGACGACTGTGAGCGCTACGTCTTCTTCTGCCGGAGCGTCCTCGGCGCGCTCCCGGCCCTCGGGTGGGTGCCGCAGGTCGTCCACGCGAACGACTGGCAGGCCGGCCTCGTCCCCGTGTACCTCGAGACGCTCTACCGGGACGCGCCGGCGTACGCGGACGTAGCGACGGTCTTCACCGTCCACAACCTCGCCTACCAGGGCGTGTTCTGGCACTACGACCTGCCGATGACGGGGCTGGGCTGGGACCTCTTCACGCCGGCCGGGATCGAGTTCTACGGCCACCTGTCGCTGCTCAAGGGCGGGCTCGTCTTCGGCGACCTCCTGACCACGGTGAGCGCCACGTACGCCCGCGAGATCCAGACGCCCGCGTTCGGCGAGCGGATGGACGGCGTGCTGCGCGAGCGGAGCGCCGACCTCACCGGCATCCTGAACGGGCTCGACGTCCTCGCCTGGAACCCGGCCACGGACCCGGACATCCCGAAGCGGTTCGACCGGGACGACCTCGACGGCAAGGCCGCGTGCACGGCGGCGCTCCGGGACGAAATGGAGCTGCCCGACTCCGGGCGGCGGGCGCCCCTGGTCGGGGTCGTTAGCCGCCTGGCCGCCCAGAAGGGGCTCGACCTGGTCGCAGGGGCGGTGCCCGCCATCCGTGCCGCGGGCGGCCAGCTCGTCGTGCTGGGCTCCGGCGAGGAGCCCCTCGAGCGGCTGCTCGGCGCGCTGGCAAGAGCCCATCCCGAGTCGGTGGCCGTGCGTATCGGCTTCGACGACCGGCTCGCCCGGCGGATCTACGCGGGCGCCGACCTCTTTCTCATGCCGTCGCGCTACGAGCCCTGCGGGCTCGGCCAGCTCATCGCGCTCCGCTACGGGACCGTGCCCGTCGTCCGGCGGACCGGCGGGCTGGCCGACACGGTGCGCCCCTGGGACGCCAAGAGCGGCAAGGGTACCGGATTCCTCTTCGACGAGCTGTCGGCCGACGGCTGCGCGGCGGCGCTCGAGCGCGCGTTCGCCGCGCACGCGGATGCGCCGGCCTGGCGGCGCCTCGTCGCGAACGCCATGGCGTCCGACTTCTCGTGGGACGCTTCGGCCGAGTCGTACGTCACCTGCTACCGGAGGGCCATGAAGAAGGCCCGGAGGCATGCATGAAGAAGATCGAGGCCATCATCAAGCCGTTCAAGCTCGATGACGTGAAGGAGGCGCTGACGGAGATCGGCGTCATCGGCATGACGGTGATGGAGGTCCGGGGGTTCGGACGCCAGAAGGGGCACACCGAGCTCTACCGGGGCTCCGAGTACACGATCGACTTCCTCCCCAAGGTCAAGGTGGAGCTCGTCGTCGCCGACCTGCTCGTGTCCAAGGTGGTCGAGACGATCATCGCCGCCGCCAAGACGGGCTCGATCGGCGACGGCAAGGTCTTCGTCCTGCCCGTGGAGGAAGCCGTGCGCATCCGGACGGGCGAGCGGGGCGAAGACGCCATCTAGCGCGCCACCGGCCCGCGGCGGCGCGCGGCCCCGGCCCCCCGCCGCGGCCGGCGCCCGGGGGATGGCAGTGTGCTGACGGAGCGGTCGGCCCCGCTCGCGCTCCCGCCGGCCGCCGACTTTCTCGACCCGGCGGTGCCGCCGCCCGCGTGCCTGGCGGCACTCGCGCGCCTGGGCTTCGTCGACCCCGCCGGCGCCCTCGCGAACCTCCGCCGGCTCGCCGAGACGCCCGATGTGCGCGATCAGGTGGCGCCGCTCCTGCCGCGGCTCCTCCACCACCTGGGCGCCTGCGCCGATCCCGACATGGCGCTCAACAACCTCGAGCGCCTCGCCGCGGCGGCCCTCGACCGGCGCGGCTTCAACGCCCTGCTCGCCGCGCACCCCGAGGCCATCCCGATCCTGACCAGGCTCGCCGCAGCGAGCCAGTTCCTGGTCGACGCGCTGATCCGCTCCCCGCAGACGGTCCCCTGGCTCCTCGACCCCCGGGTGATGCAGGCCCGCTCGCGCGAGGCGATGCATGCGGAGGTCGCCGGGGCCTGCCGGCCGTTCCGGACCGAGGAGGCGCGGCTCAACGCGCTCCGGCGGGTGAAGCGCCGGGAGCTGTGCCGGATCGGCCTCCGCGACCTCTTGGGGGACGCGGACCTCGTGACGACCACCCAGGAGCTGTCGGAGCTCGCCGACGCCTGCCTCGCGCAGGCCTGGGCGCTGGTGGAGCCAGCCCTCCACGCGCGCTACGGGCGCCCGACGCACGTCGCGCCGGACGGCCAGCGAGCCGCCACCGGGTTCGCGGTGATCGCGCTCGGCAAGCACGGAGGGGCCGAGCTCAACTATTCGTCGGACATCGACCTCTGCTTCGTCTACGAGGCCGAGGGCGAGACGGACGGGCCGGAGGCGGTGTCGAGCCGGACGTACTTCGCGCGCCTGTCGGAGCAGCTGGTCGGCGCGCTGACCGCGATGACGGAGGAGGGCACGGTCTACCGGGTCGACCTCCGGCTCCGGCCGGAGGGGACCGGCGGCCCGCTCGCGCTCCCGCTCGCCGCGTACCGCGCCTACCACCAGACGCGCGGGGCCCTCTGGGAGCGCCAGGCGCTGATCAAGGCGCGGATGGCGGCCGGGGACGAGCGGGTCGGGCAGGCGTTCCTCGACCTGGCGCGGGAGATCGTCTATCGCCCCGGGCAGGAGCGCGAGGCCCTCGGCGAGATCCGGGCGATGAAGAACCGGATCGACCGGCGCCTGCGCGCGCGAGGCCAGCAGGAGCGCCACGTCAAGCTCGGCGTCGGCGGGATCCGCGACATCGAGTTCCACATCCAGGCGCTCCAGCTCCTCTACGGCGGGCAGGATCCCTGGCTCCGCGAGCGGAACAGCCTCCGGGCCCTCCATCGGCTCGCCGAGCGCGGCTACCTCTCCTGGGAGGAGTCGGGGCGGCTCGCGCATGCCTACGTCTTCCTCCGGACCGTCGAGCACCGGCTCCAGATCCTGCACGCGCTCCAGACGCACACGCTGCCCGCCGATCCGGACGAGCTCGCGAAGCTGGCGCGGCGCCTCGGTTACGCGGGGGACCGGGAAGCCGCCGCCGACCCATTCCTCCTCGACTACGACCGGACGCGCCGCGAGGTCCGCGCCGCGTTCGAGGGGTTCTTCGACGCGGCGGCGCGGGAGGCGCCGGAAGCGTCGCCGTGGGCCACGGCGGCCGTCGCCGCGGTCGGCTTCGCGGATCCCGACCGTGCGCGGCAGAACCTGCGGCTCTTGTGGGAGGGGCCCGCTCTGGTCGCGGTCCCCGCCGCCGTCCGGACCGCGCTCCGCACGCTGCTCCCCGCCACGCTCGACGCGCTCCGGGCGGTGCCGGATCCGGACGCGGCGCTCGACGCGCTCGAGCGCTTCGTCGCCACCGCGGGGCCGCGGACGGCCTACCTCGCCCGGCTCGCCTCGACGCCGGCCCTCCTCGGCGGAGTGCTCACGTTCTTCGCGCGGTCCGAGCGGCTCGCGCAGACGCTGATCTCGCGGCCGGAGCTCCTCGACGCCGTGGCCCCGGCGGCCGGGACCCGGCCCCGGCCCGCGCGCCGGCTGCGGGCCGCGTTCCGGGCGTTCGCCGCTCCCGGCGCGGACGACGCCGACCGGCTCCGGCTCTTCAAGCAGCGGGAGGAGCTCGAGATCGCCTGGCGCGATCTCGTCCTCGGAGAGCGACCGACCCGGGTCGCGTGGGCGCTCGGCGAGCTCGCCGAGGCAACCGTCGGCATCGCCTGGGAGCTCGCCGCCGCCGAGGCGCGCGCCGCGCTGGGGGAGCCCCTGGCCGGCGGGCGACCCGTGCCGGTGCTGGTCGTCGGCATGGGGAAGCTCGGCGGCCGCGAGCTCGACTACGGGTCCGACCTCGACCTCGTCGTCCTCTACGGCGGGCCGGGAGACACCGGCCCGGAGGCCCACGTCTACTTCGATCGCGTCGTCGACCGCCTCTCCACGCTGCTCACCGCGATCACGCGGACGGGCCAGGTATTCCGCGTGGACCTCCGCCTCCGCCAGGGCGGCAAGGCCACGGCGCTCGCCCACTCGCTCGAGACGCTCGACCGCTACCTCCGGGAGGAGGCGGCCCTCTGGGAGCGCCAGGCGCTCGTGCGCGCCCGCCCGATTTTCGGCGATCCGGCGCTCGCCCGCCGGTTCATGAGGCTCCGCCGCGCGCGCGTCTTCGGCCCCGGGCTCTCGGCGGCGGAGCGCGCGGAGATCCGGCGCGTCCGGACGCGCATGGAGCTGGAGCTCGGGCGTGAGGGGCCCGGCCGCATCCACCTCAAGTTCGGGGCGGGCGGGCTCGTGGACGTCGAGTTCTTGGTCCAGGTCCTCCAGCTGACCCACGGCGCGCGCCACGGGAGGCTCCGGACCCCGTCGACGCGCCTCGCGCTCGCGCGGCTCGGCGCCCTCGGCCTCCTGCCGGCCGCCGCGGCCGACGGGCTCCTGGAGGCCTACGCGTTCCTTCGCCGGCTCCTCCGGTCGCTGCGCCTCGCCCAGGCGCGGCCCCCCGACTGTCTCCCGACGACGGGCCACGTGCTCGCGCGGCTCGCCCGTGAGGCCGGCGACGCCGGCGGCCGGGCGCTCCTGGCGCGGCACCGCGCGGTGGCCGAGTTTGTGCGCGGGGAGTATCGTCAGGTCGTGGGAGGGGAGGGGTGAGCGCCGCGGCGCCCGAGCGCTTCTATCTGGTGGACGGCCCCTCGTACCTCTACCGGGCCTATCACGCCATCGGCCACCTCTCGACGTCGCGGGGGCTCCCGACCAACGCGACGCTCGGGATGACGATGATGCTCTGGAAGCTTCTGCGCGAGGACCGGCCGAGCTACATGGGGATCGCCTGGGACGCGCCGGGGCCGACCGTCCGGCACCAGCAGTTCGAGGCGTACAAGATTCAGCGTCCGGGCATGCCGAAGGACCTCGTGGAGCAGATCCCGTGGGTCCGCCGATCGCTCGAGGCGATGGGGCTGCCGCTGATCGAGGCGCCCGGCTACGAGGCGGACGACATCCTGGCCACGGCCGAGCGCCGGCTGCGCGACACGGCGATCGACCTGGTGCTGGTCACGGCCGACAAGGACGCCCTCCAGCTCGTCGGCCCGCGCGTCACGGTGCTCTCGGTGCTGGGCCGGACCGGGGAGCGCATCGTCTACGACGCCGCGAAGGTCCAGGAGAAGTGGGGTGTCCCGCCGGAGCGGATCCCCGACGTCCTCGCGCTGATGGGCGACTCGATCGACAACATCCCGGGGGTGCCGGGGGTGGGGGAGGTGACCGCCCAGAAGCTCCTACGCGAGTTCGGGAGCCTCGAGGCCCTCTACGCGAATCTCGCGGTCGTCACCGGCCCGAAGCTCCGCGAGGCGCTCGCGAAGAACCGAGACCAGGCGTTCCTGTCGCGCCAGCTGGCCGTGCTCGAGGGCGCGCTGCCGATCGAGCTCGACCTCGAGCGCTTCCGCGTCCGGGAGCCCGAGTGGGAGCGCCTCCGCGCGCTCTGGACCGAGCTCGAGTTCACCACGCTGCTTCGCCAGGTCCCCGCGCGCGCCGTGACCCCGCCGGCGGGCGTCGTGTCGGTGGTCGACCGGCCGGGATGGCGGGACTTCCTGGCCCGCGCCGGCGGACGCGTCGCCGTCGAGCCAGTTCTGACCGGCGGCCCGCCCGACGTCGCCCTTGCCGGCGTGGCGGCCTACGCGCCGGAGGCGGGCGCCGTCTACCACGTGGGCTGGCCGGACCTGCCCCTGGACGTTCGCCTCGTGGGGCACGACACGAAGGCGCTCGTCGCCTGGGCGCGCGGCGCCGGCGCGTCCCTCGGCGCGGGCGCCGTCGACGACACGGCGGTGGCCGCGTATCTCCTGAACTCCGGCCGGAGCGGCTACCCCCTGGATCAGCTGGCGGCGGAGGCGGGGGCGTCGGCCGTGCCGGGCGCGCTCGAGACGCTCCTCGCCGGCGCGGAGGCGGGCGCCGCGGACCCGGCGCAGATCGCCGCGTGGACCGGCGCGCGGGCGGAGGGGGTGTGGCGGCTCGCCGCGGCGCAGGGCCCGCTCCTCCGGGAGCACGGGCTCGAGCGCCTCTACGAGACGCTCGAGGTCCCGCTCGTGCCGATCCTCGCCGACATGGAGCGGGTCGGCATCCGAGCGGACCCCGAGCGCCTGGGGCAGCTCGCCAAGGAGCTCGACACGCAGCTCGACGCGCTCCTCCGGGACATCCACGAGCTGGCCGGCGAGGCGGTCAACCCGAACTCGCCGAAGCAGCTCGCGGTCGTGCTGTTCGAGAAGCTCAAGCTGCCCCCGGTCAAGCGGACGAAGACCGGCTATTCCACCGACGTGGACGTGCTGGAGGAGCTGGCGCTCGGCCACACGCTGCCCGGAAAGATCCTCGAGTACCGCCAGCTCGCCAAGCTCAAGGGCACGTACGCCGACGCCCTGCCGGCGCTCATCCATCCGCGGACGGGCCGCATCCACACCTCGTTCAACCAGCTCGTCGCGGCCACGGGGCGGCTTTCGTCGTCGAATCCGAACCTCCAGAACATCCCCATCCGGGCCGAGCTCGGGCGGCGCATCCGCCAGGCTTTCATCCCGGAGGAGGGCTGGCGCTTCGTGGCCGCGGACTACTCGCAGATCGAGCTGCGGATCCTCGCCCACTTCACGGAGGAGCCGGCGCTGGTCGAGGCGTTCCGGCAGGGCGAGGACATCCACACGCGCACCGCCGCCCAGATCATGGGCGTGGGCCCCGAGGGCGTGACCGCCGACATGCGGCGCCTGGCCAAGGTCGTGAACTTCGGGATCCTCTACGGGCTCTCGGGCTTCGGGCTCTCCCAGGCCGTGTCGATCGGCCGGGCCGAAGCGCAGAAGTTCATCGACGACTACTTCGCGAGCCACCCGCGCGTCCGGGCCTACATCGACCGCGTGGTCGCGGAAGGCCGGGCCCAGGGGTACGTCACGACGCTCCTCGGCCGGCGGCGCTATCTCCCGGAGCTCGGCGCGCGGAACCCCGTGGCCCGGAACGCCGCCGAGCGGATGGCGGCCAACGCGCCGATCCAGGGCACCGCGTCCGACATCATCAAGCTGGCGATGGTGCGCCTGGCACCCGAGCTCGCCGGGCGCGGGCTCCGGAGCCGGATGCTGCTCCAGGTCCACGACGAGCTGCTCCTCGAGGTGCCGGAGGCGGAGGCGGCCGTCGTGCGGGAGCTCCTGCCCGAGGTCATGGAGGCCGTCGTGGCGCTGGCGGTCCCCCTCAGGGTCGACGTCAAGGAAGGCCGCGACTGGGCGGAAGTCTAACTAACTGCGGGGTCCGACCCCGATTTTGACTTGCAGGAGCGAGGGATGCCCGACTTCCGCTACGTGATCTGCGACGTCTTCACGGACCGCCCGCTGGAGGGCAACCCGCTCGCCGTCTTCACGGACGCGCGGGGGATCCCGGACTCGCTCCTCCAGCCGCTCGCGCGGGAGATGCACCTCTCGGAGACCGTGTTCTGCTACCCCGCGCGGGGGCCGGGCCACGTGCGCATCCGGATCTTCACGCCGCGGCGCGAGCTGCCCTTCGCCGGGCACCCGGTGCTGGGATCGGCCTTCGTCCTGGCAGCGCCGCTCCAGCTCGCGGAGATCGTCCTCGAGACGGGCGCCGGGCCCGTGCCCGTTCGGATCGAGCGGGACGGCCCGAAGATCGTCTTCGGCCGCATGGTCCAGCCGGTGCCGAAGATCGAGCCGGTCCCCGACCCGGGCCCGCTCCTGCGCGCGCTCGGGGTGCCGCGCGCGGCCCTGCCCGTGGAGCTCTACGACAACGGGCCGCGCCACGTGCTCGTCGCGCTGGACGGCGAGGCGGAGGTCGCCGCGCTCCAGCCGGACTTCCAGGCGCTGGCGCGTCTCTACCCGCGCGCCACGACGAGCTGCTTCGCGGGCGCGGGGCGCCGCTGGAAGACGCGTGTCTTCGCGCCCGGCGGCGGCACGCCCGAGGACCCGGCCACCGGCTCCGCCGCCGGCCCGCTCGCCTGCCACCTGGCGCGCCACGGCCGGGTCCCGTTCGGGGAGGAGATCGAGATCCGCCAGGGCGCCGAGATCGACCGGCCGAGCCTCCTCTTCGCCCGCGTCGACGGCACCGCCGACGGGATCGAGCGGGTCGAGGTGGGCGGCTCGGCCGTGACCGTGGCGCGCGGCGAGCTCCGCCTGCCCGGCTGAGCCTCCGGACGCGACGGAGATGACCGGCTGGGCGTCGACATGCCCCTTCCTCCGCGTCGGGCTCACGGGCGGGATCGCGTCGGGGAAGTCCGCCGTGAGCCGGCAGCTCCAAGAGCTGGGCTGCCGGCTGGTCGACGCCGACCTCTTGGCCCGCGAAGTCGTCGCGCCGGGCGAGCCCGCGTGGCGGGCCATCCTGGAGGCGTTCGGGCGCGAGGTCGTCGGGCCCGACGGCCAGCTCGACCGGAAGCGCTTGGGCGCCCTCGTCTTCGCCGACCCCGCGCGCCGCAGGGCGCTCGAGGCCATCACGCATCCGGCGATCATGGCCCGGCGCCAGGCGATCCTCGACGCCTGGGCCGCCGAGGGCTTCGACGGGCTGGTGGTGCTCGACATCCCGCTCCTCATCGAGATCGGCGCGGCGGGGCACGTCGACCGCGTGCTCCTCGTCTACGCCGAGCGCGCGATCCAGCTGGAGCGGCTCATGAGCCGCGACGGCTTCGACCGCGCCGAGGCCGAGCGGCGCCTCGCGAGCCAGATGCCGCTCGCCGAGAAGGTGCGGCATGCCCACCTCGTCGTCGACAACTCGGGCGCGCCCGAGGAGACCGCGGCCCAGGTGCGCGCCGTCCACGCGGCCCTGCTCGCGGAGCATCGCGCGCGGCGGACTGCGGGCGGCCCCGCGCCGTGACCGCCGGCCCGGCCGGCCCGCGCCAGCGTCTGCCACGAACGACCGGGCGCCACCGGCGGGCGCTGGGCCAGCACTTCCTGACCGATCCGGGGGTGGCCGCGCGGATCGTCGAGGCGGTCGGCGCGACGACCGCCGACGTCGTGTGCGAGATCGGCGCCGGGCCGGGCACGCTGACGTGGGCGCTCGCGGCGCGGGTGGGCCGCCTGGTCGCGCTCGAGATCGACCCGCCGCTCTACGCGCGGCTTGCCGAGGCCGCGCGGACGTGGCCCGACGCCGGGCGCGTCGAGATCCGACTCGCCGACGCGCGCGCCTTCGCGTACGAGGACCTCCGCGCCCTCCGTCCCGCGCCGACCGGGCGGGTGCTCGTGGCCGGGAACCTCCCGTACAGCGCGTCCAAGCCGATCCTGGCGCGCCTGCTCGCGGCGCGCGCGGCGCTCGACGCCGCGGTCCTCATGCTCCAGCGCGAGGTGGCGGAGCGCATCGGCGCCAGCCCGGGCGGCCGGGAGTACGGCGCGCTCTCGGTCTTCTGGCAGCGCTGGGCCGACGTGACGCCGCTCGAGATCGTCCCGCCCGAGGCGTTCCGGCCCCCGCCCGCCGTCGAGTCGGCCGTCATCCGGCTCGGCTTCCGGGCCGTCCCGCGAGTCGCCGTCGGCGACGAGGCCCTGTTCACCCGCGTGGTCCGGGCGGCCTTCGGCCAGCGCCGGAAGACCCTGGGGAACGCCCTCCGCGGCGGAGGCCTCGGGAGCCACGAGCGTCTCGCCGCCGCCCTGGCCGAGGCGGCGATCGACGGCGGGCGCCGGGCCGAGACGCTCTCGCTCGAGGAGTTCGCTCGCCTGGCCGACGCGCTCGGGCGCCCCGCGGCGGGCTGATCCCGCCGGGTCCGGATCGCTCCCGGACGCGATCCCGGTTCTTAGGGGGCTCCGAGGCCGCGTGATACGCTACCTCCCGGTATGACCGACCGCGTCATCCCGGCCAGCGCCACGGCCGGGGCTCCGGGCGACCCTGCGATCGAGCCCAGCGTTCGCATCCTCCCGCTCGGCGGCCTCGGGGAGATCGGCCTCAACATGATGCTGCTCGAGTCCGGCGAGGATCTCCTCGCCATCGACTGCGGCCTCATGTTCCCGGACGACGACATGCCCGGGGTCGACTACGTCATCCCGGACTTCTCGTACCTCCGCGCGCGGCGCGAGCAGCTGCGGGGGGTGATCCTCACGCACGCGCACGAGGACCACATCGGGGCGCTCCCGTATCTCCTGTGCGACCTGGACGTCCCCGTCTACGGGCCGCGGATGGCGCTCGCCCTGGCCGGCGAGCGGCTTCGCGAGCACGGCCTCCAGGAGCGGGCCCGGCTCCTGCCGGTCGAGCCGCGGCGCGCGTTCGACGTCGGCGGCTTCCGGGTGGAGCCGCTCCGGGTCACCCACTCGGTCGTCGACGGCCTCGGCTACGGGATCGAGACCCAGGTCGGGACCGTCGTGCACACGGGGGACTTCAAGTTCGACTCGAACCCGATCGACGGCGAGCGCTCGGACTACCACCGCCTCGCCGAGCTCGGCGAGCGCGGGGTGCTGTGCCTGATGGCCGACTCCACGAACGTGGACCGGCCGGGGACGACGCCGTCCGAGCACGAGGTCGGGCGCGCCCTGACGGACAGGTTCCGGGGCGCCCCCGGACGGATCATCGTCGCCACCTTCGCCTCGCACGTGCACCGCATCCAGCAGCTCCTCGATCTCGCCGCGAGCTTCGGGCGCAAGGTCGCGCTGCTCGGGCGGAGCATGGAGACCAACGTGCGCCTGGCCGCGGAGCTCGGCTACCTTCGCGTCCCCGACGGGACGCTGCTGCCCCTCGAGGAGCTGTCGGCGCTGGCGCCCTACCGCCAGGTCATCATCTCCACCGGGAGCCAGGGCGAGCCGAACTCGGCGCTGGCCCTCATGGCGGCCGCGGAGCACAAGTCCCTCCGGGTGGGCGAGGGCGACCTCGTGATCCTCTCGGCCCGGGTCATTCCTGGCCACGAGCGCACGATCACGCGGCTGGTGAACCAGCTGTCCCGTCAGGGCGCCGACGTCCTGTGGGAGGACGTGGCCTTCGTCCACGTCTCCGGCCACGCGTCCCAGGACGAGCTCCGGCTCATGCTGAGCCTCGTCCGGCCGCAGTTCTTCGTCCCGGTGCACGGCGAGTACCGGCACCTCCTGGCCCACGCCCGTCTGGCGCAGGACGTCGGCCTCCCGGCCGAGCGCGTGTTCGTCGTCGAGGACGGGCAGGGCTTCGAGCTCACCAAGACCGGCGCGCGCGTGCTCGAGCGCCTGCCCCTCGCCCGGGTGCTGGTCGACGGGAAGGGGGTCGGCGACGTGGGGCCGGTGGTGCTGCGCGACCGCCAGCTCCTGGCCGAGGACGGCATGGTGGTCGTCGCGGTGACGACGGATCGCGCGACCGGCGCGGTCGTCGCGGGGCCGGAGATCGTCTCGCGAGGATGGGTCTACGAGCGCGAGGCGGAGGCCGTGCTGGAGGAGGCGAAGGCGGCGGTCCGCGAGGCCCTGGCCGACCAGTCGAGTGAGACGCCGCTCGGGCGGGACGCTCTCCTCGCGCTGCTCCGGGGGACTCTCCGCCGCTTCATCAGCCAGCGGTACGATCGGAAGCCGATCGTGCTGCCGCTGGTCATGGAAGTCTGATGGCGAAGGCGAAGGCGCATCCCCCCCAGCCCAAGGTCGCCGCGCGGTGGCTGCGCGAGGCCCAGGGCGTCGTCGCCCTCGGGCTCGCCGCATACCTGGGCGTCGCGCTCCTGTCCTACGACCCGGCGCTCCGCTGGGTGGACCAGGAGGCGCGGGTCGGGGTGGTGGGCCTGTGGGTGGGCTGGGCGCTCTTCACGACGGTCGGCTACGCGGCCTACCTCGTCCCCGCCGTGCTGATGGTGTGGGCGTTCGCGGCGTTCACCCGACCGGTCGCCGTCGGGACGCTCTCGATCGCCGTCGGCGCGGCGCTCGGGCTCCTGGCGGTCACTGGGCTCCTCGCGCACTTCTCGGGGCCGGTGGGCGGCGTCTGGCTCCACCGGGGTGGCTGGCTCGGCTGGGCGGTGTCGGGGGCGCTGCGCCGCACGCTCGGGGACGTGGGCGGGCTGGTGCTGCTCCTCACGCTCATGGCGGTCGCGGGTCTCTGCATCACGCAGGCGTCCTACGCGGGCCTCACGCGATCGCTGATCGGCCGCCTGGCCGCGCTCGGGCGCCTCGGCCGGGCCCGCCGGCCCGCGGTCCGCGCCACCGGAGCCACGGCGGCGGCGGCGCCCGCGCCGCCGGTGCCGACGATCGTCGAGCCGCGCCCGGCCCCGCCGGCGCCCAAGATCGCGCTGCCCCCCGAGCTCGCCCCGGTCGCCCCGGCGGCGGAGCGCGCCCCTGAGCGGCCCCGCGCCCGGAGCGAGGACCGAGCGCGGCCGCCGGCGGACCGTGGGGGGGCGGGCGAGGAGCGCCCGCGCCCGGCCGAGAGCCGCCGCGCGAAGCAGGAGATCTTCGGGTTCGCGCACCCCGGCGCCACGTTCCAGCTGCCCCCGGTCTCGCTCCTCAAGCCGCCGGCGGCGGGAGAGCGGCGGCGCACGGAGAGCGAGGAGGAGCTCCGCCAGAACGCCGAGCACCTCCGGAAGCGGCTCGAGGACTTCGGGGTGAAGGGACACATCGCGCGGATCAACCCCGGGCCCGTGATCACCGGGTACGAGTTCGAGCCGGGGCCGGGGATCAAGGTGAACCAGGTGGTGAACCTGGCCGACGATCTCGCGCTCGCGATGAAGGCCGGCGCGGTCCGCGTCTTCGGGCCGGTTCCCGGGCGAGGGAGCGTCGCCATCGAGGTGCCCAATCCCGAGCCGTCCACCGTCTCGCTCCGGGAGATCCTGCTGTCGAAGGAGTTCAAGGAGTCGAAGGGCCCGCTCACGCTCGCGTTCGGCCGCGACGCGATCGGCCAGCCGGCGGTGGCAGATCTGGCGTCGATGCCGCATCTCCTTGTCGCCGGCGCCACGGGCGCCGGGAAGTCGGCCGGCCTCAACGCGATGATCTGCTCGATCCTGTTCCGCCGCACGCCGGCCGAGGCCCGCTTCCTCATGATCGACCCGAAGCGCCTCGAGCTCGGGATGTACGACGGCATCCCGCACCTCCTGGCGCCGGTCGTGACCGACGCCAAGGAGGCCGCCTCCCGCCTCCGGTGGATCGTCGGGCGGATGGACGAGCGCTACAAGCTGCTCGCCGAGAAGTCGGTCCGGAACATCGAGGGCTACAACAAGGAGGTCGATCCGGCCGAGCGCCTCCCCTACTGGATCATCATTGTGGACGAGCTGGCCGATCTCATGATGGTGTCGGCCGGGGACGTCGAGACCTCCCTCGCGCGGCTCGCCCAGATCGCCCGGGCGGTGGGCATCCACCTGGTGATCGCCACCCAGCGACCCTCGGTCGACGTGATCACGGGGCTCATCAAGGCCAACTTCCCGGCGCGGATCGCCTTCCAGGTCGCGACGAAGGTCGACTCGCGGACGATCCTCGACCAGAACGGCGCCGAGCAGCTCATCGGCCGCGGCGACATGCTCTTCGTGCCGCCCGGCTCGTCGCGCCCGATCCGCATCCACGGTGCGTGGATCGCGGAGCCCGAGGTCCGCGAGGTGGTCCGCTTCCTCAAGGAGCAGGGCCAGGCGGTCTTCGAGGAGGGCCTGGTCAAGCCGATCCGCGACGAGCGCGCGGGCAACGGCGCGGGGAGCGACGACGACCGCGACGACATCTACTGGCGCGCCGTCGAGCTCGTGGTGAGCCAGAAGCAGGCGTCGATCAGCTTCATCCAGCGCCGTATGGGTCTCGGCTACCCGAAGGCGGCGCGCTTCATCGACCTCATGGAGCAGGACCGCATCATCGGTCCCGGCGACGGGGCCAAGCCGCGCCAGATCCTGGTCGGCCCCGAGTACCTGCTCCGCCGCTCCGCCTCCCACTGACGCACCGCGCGGACCCACGCGACGGGGGCCCTTCGTGGCCGGGCCACGACCGGTGGTGTAGCGCGTCGGATGCCAGAGTGACACTCCCGGCACCTCCTCAGGTGGTTGACAGTGCCCGGGCCGGTCGGGCATCGTATGGGACGCGATGAAGCTCAGCGAGTTTCTGCGGCAGAGTACGCGCCCGCAGGCGTTCGGCAGGCTGACGGACGGCGAGCGCGCGTGCGCCGTCGCCCAGATGTTCGAGGAAGCCTTCGGCGTGCCGACCCAGCGCGTGGGGGTGCGCCGCGAGAGCCAGCTCCTGCGGTGGGTGATCCAGACCTATCGCATCGAGATCCCGGCCCGTCAGGAATGGTGCCGGAAGTGCGAGATTCCCTTCCAGCTCCCCGACGGGCTGTCCGGCTACCTGATCCACCTGAACGACGTCCACCTCGCGTCGAAGGCCGTCATCGTGGAGGCCCTCGAGGAGCTCGGACTCTAGGCCGGACGCCGGCCCGGGCCGGCGTCGCCCCGCTGCTGCGATGGCTACCCGCTCTCTCGTGCTCTCCCTGCTCCTGGCGCTCGCCGGCGTCCTGGTGCTCGGCGCCGGCGCGGCGGCAGCGCCGACCCTGGACGAGGCCGTGGGCGCGCTGGAGCAGGCCCAGCGACGCGTGACCGACCTCAAGGCGCCGTTCCGCCAGGCCGCCCACAACAAGGCGATGAACCAGACGATCGACGCTCGAGGCACGCTCTACCTGAAGAAGCCCGGGCGCCTCCGGTGGGAGTACCAGACCCCGACGCCGCAGGAGATCGTCTCGGACGGCGCGAAGCTCTGGATCTACACGCCGGAGCTCAAGCAGGTGAACGTCAGCGCCGCGCCCGCCGCGCTCGCCGGCCCCGCCGGCAGCTTCCTCCAGGGGCTCGGCCAGGTGCGGGAGCACTTCGACGTCCGCTTCCTCAATCCCGCGCAGCCGACCGACGCCGACGGGCTGATCGTCCTGGACCTCGCGCCGAAGCGGCCGCAGCCGCTGCTCGCGCGCCTCATCCTCTCGGTCGACCCCCGGAGCTGGCTGGTGCGGCAGGCGATCGTCCACGACGAGCTCGGGAACACCGTGACCGTCCGCTTCGGGGACATCGTGGTGAACTCGGGGCTGTCCGACTCGCTGTTCGTGTTCGTGCCGCCGCCGGGCGTCGTGGTCGTCCAGCACTGACACGGGAGGAGAACCGATGGCCAAGGGCGAGAACTCCTTCGACGTCGCGTGCAAGGTCGATCCGCAGGCGGTCACCGATGCCGTCCACCAGGCGACCCGCGAAATCCAGACGCGCTACGACCTCAAGCAGACCAAGACCCAGCTCGGGCTGGAGAAGGACGCGATCACCGTCCACACCGACAACGACTACGTCCTGAAGCAGGTCCTCGACGTGCTTCAGTCGAAGCTCCACCGCCGAGGCGTTCCCCTCAAGGCGCTCGCCTACGGGAAGGTCGAGTCCGCCGCGGGCGGCACCGTGCGCCAGCGGATCGACGTCCAGCAGGGGATCCCGATGGACAAGGCGAAGGAGATCGTGCGCCTGATCAAGGACGCGAAGCTCAAGGTCCAGGCGCAGATCCAGGAGGACCAGGTCCGCGTCTTCGGGAAGAACCGGGACGATCTCCAGGCGGTGATCAAGATGCTCCGGGAGCAGGACCTCGGGATCGAGATGCAGTTCACGAACTACCGGTCGGAGTAGGTTCCCCGATCTCCCGCCGGGGCTCCGGGCCAGTCGCGTCGGGGCCGGGCCACCGGTCGCCTCTTCCTATCGGATGACGATCGCGTCGGCGAGGCCGTCGAAGTCCGCGTCGGCGGTGACGAGCGTCGCGCCGTGTCGGCGAGCCGTCGCGTAGACGAGCGAGTCCGCCATTGCCAGGCCATGGGCGAGGGACAAATCGGCCGCCTCCAGAGCGAGCGACTCGTCAATCGGGGTGATGGTGGCACGGCGAAGGGCCGACACCGCCTCTACGGCGCGCTCTTCCGACACGTCCCGACGGATGACCTTGTAGACCTCGTAGATCTCGATCGCCGACACCAGAAGCGGCTCGGCGCCTTCGAGATAACGGGCGAAGCGAGTGGCCCGCGGCCTGTCGGCGAGATACTCGATCCAGCCGCTCGAGTCGACCAGGATCAGAGGCGGTCTTTCTTCTCGCGGAGGTCGCGACCGCTCGTGCCACGGGCGACCCCGCGAAACGCCCGCATCGGCCGCGCGGGGACGAGAAAGATCACGTCGCCCTTCGCGAGCACGGTGAGCTTCATGCCGGGCTGGAGCCGGAGACGCTCGCGAGTAGCCCGCGGCAAAACGAGCTGATACTTGCTGGAGAGCGTCACTATTTCCATCGTCTTACATCTATGCTATCGATCCGCTTCTAGTAAGTCAACCCCGTCAATCGAGACCGCTCCGGCCGGGCGCGCAGGTCACGCCGCCGACGTGCCGGCCCGCGTGTCCCGCCATGATTGACAACGATTCGGGCCCTGCCTAGAGTGCCGGCGATGAAGGTGGTCATCACCGATCACCACTACCATGACATTCTCGGGGCCGAGCGGGTGCTCGCCGAGGCGGGAGTCGACCTCGTGGTCGGCCAGTGTCGCGGCGAGGACGACGCCATCCTGCTCGGTCGCGATGCCGACGCGGTGATCAACCAGCACTGCCCGGTGACGGAGCGCGTCCTCGAGGCGTGGCCTCGCTGCCGCGGCGTGGCGCACTTCGGCAAGGGCGTCGACAACATCGACGTCGCGGCGGCCACGCGCCGGGGCATCTGGGTGACCAACGTGCGCGACGCCAACTGGGACGAGGTGTCGAACCACGTGCTCGCCCTCATGCTCGCCTGGGCGCGGGGGCTGATCGCGTTCGATCGGCACGTGCGCGCGGGCGGCTGGAGCTACCGCGACGCCGTGCCGCGCCATCGCCTCGCCGGTCAGACCCTGGGCCTCGTCGGCTTCGGGGACACCGCGCGCCTGCTGGCCGCGAAGGCGCACGGGCTGGGTCTCCGGGTGCTGGCCCATACCCGCCGGCCGGCGGCGGCGGAGCACGTCGAGTTCGCGCCGCTGCCCGACGTGCTGCGGCGCGCCGACGTGGTGTCGATCCACGTGCCGCTGACGGCCGAGACGGCCGGCCTGATCGGCGCCCGGGAGCTGGCGCTGATGAAGCCGAGCGCGTTCCTGATCAACACCGCGCGCGGCGGCGTGGTCGACAAGGGGGCGCTGGTCGCCGCCCTGCGCGAGCGGCGGATTGCCGGCGCCGGGCTCGACGTCACCGATCCCGAGCCGCCCCCGCCCGACGACCCGCTGCTCGCGTTCGACAACGTGATCCTGACCCCGCACGTGGCTTGGTACTCCGAGGAGTCGCGCGAGCACGTCACGGTCGAGGCCGCGCGCGAGGTCGTGCGCATCCTGCGTCAGGAGCGGCCGCGGTCGCCGGTCAATCCCGGCGTCGTGCCGCGGGCCTGAGGCGGATCGCGCCGCGGCGTCGCCGGAGAGCTGCGATGCGCCAGCCCCTGAGGGTCGGACCGATCGAGGCGCCGAGCGGCGCCACGGCGAGCGGGCTCGTGCGCGTGGGCGACCTGGCCGACGGCGTCACCGCCGTGCAGATCCCCGTCTGGATCGTCAACGGCAGCCAGGACGGGCCGGTCGTCTACCTGCACGCCGGAGCGCACGGACAGGAGACCAGCTATTCCGTCGAGATGCTGCGCCGGCTGCGCGCGGAGCTCGCCCCGGCCCGGCTCCGGGGCGCGGTCATCGCCGTGCCGCTGGCCAACATGCTCGCGCACCAGTTCGCCACCCGCGTCGCCCCCCACTACGCGGCGCGCGAGGGCGTGCCCTTCGCCGGCGACCTGCACAAGCTGTTTCCCGGCGACCCCGCGGGCAGCCTGACCCAGCGCATCGCGCACTTCCTGTGGTCCGAGGTCGTGCGGCAGTGCGAGTGCGCCGTCGACCTGCACGCCGTCGGCTACCCGGCCATGCCGTTCTGCTTCCTGTACCGCGGCGGCCACCGGGAGGCGGTGGGATCGCCGGCCTGGACGAAGAGCGTGGCAATGGCGCGAGCCTTCGGCCTCACCGTGATCACGACCGCGCCGAATCCCTTGTGCCTGGCCGGGGCGTGCCTGGACGCCGGCAAGCCGGCCTTCATGGTCGAGCTGCCGATGGCGCGGGTGCTCGACGAGCCGACCGTGGCGGTGGCCCTGCGCGGGACGCGCAACCTGCTCGCGCACCTCGGGCTGATCGACGGCCGGGTCGAGCCGCAGGAGGGCATCCTGGTGCTGCCCGGCGAGCATAGCGCGCTGCCGACCATCCGGGCCGCGCGCGGCGGCTTCATCAGTTTCGAGGTCGGGTGCGGGACCCTGATCGAGGCCGGCACCGTGATCGCGCGGACGCGCGACGTGTTCGGCGTCGAGGTGGAGACCATCCGCATGCCCGCCGACGGCTACGTCATGACGTTTCCCCCGCTCAGCTGGGTCGGCAACCAGTCGGTCGCGACCGGCGACCTGGTCGCCGACATCTTCGCCTGAGCGGGAGGACGGCGCGGGCGCGGTGAGGCCGGCCGGCTACAACGTGCTCGAGTTCAGCTCCCGGCGCTCGCCCGTGCTTGCGCGGCGGGGAGCGATCGCCACCGCCCACCCGCTGGCCAGCCTGGCGGGTATGCGCACGCTGCTCGGAGGCGGCAACGCGGTCGATGCGGCAGTGGCCGCCGCCGCCGTGCTCGGCGTCGTCAATCCCTACCAGACCGGGCTCGGCGGCGACGCGTTCGCGCTGCTCTATCTGGCCCGGGAGCGGCGGGTGCGCGCCCTGAACGCCAGCGGCCCCTCACCGGCCGCGGCCACACTCGAGGGATACCGGGCCCGCGGGCTCGACGCCGTGCCGCGCCGGAGCCCGCTCGCCTGGACAGTGCCGGGCTGCGTCGATGGCTGGGCGCAGATGCTGGCCGAGCACGGCCGGATGACCCTGCGCGAGGTGCTCCAGCCGGCCATCGAGTACGCGGAGGAGGGCTTCGCCGTCGCGCCCGGCGACGCGGTGAGCTGGGGCCTCAGCGAGGCGGTGTTGCGCGGCGACCCCGAGGCCGCGCGGACCTTGCTGATCGACGGCCGCGCCCCCCGGGCAGGCGAGGTGCTCGTGCAGCGCGACCTGGCGCGGAGCCTCAGGCTGGTCGCGGAGGGCGGGCGCGACGCCTTCTACCAGGGCGAGATCGCTGAGCGCCTGGCCGCCTACGCCGCGCGGATGGGCGGGCTCCTCGGGCGGCAGGATCTCGCCGCCTATCGCGCGGACTGGCCGGAGCCGATCGGCACGGACTTTCGCGGCCATCGCATCCTCCAGTGTCCGCCCAACGGCTTGGGGCTGGCCGCGCTGATCGCGCTCAACGCGATTCGGGACGTCGACCTGTCGGCGTATCCGCGTCAGGGGCCGGAGTGCTGGCACATCCTGATCGAGGCGATGAAGCAGGGGATGGTCGAGGCGCAGCGCCACGTCGCCGATCCGCGCTTCGCGGACGTTCCGGTGGCGGAGCTGGTCGCCGCCGCGCGCCGGCCCGAGGGCTGGGCCGCGTCCGCGCCGGCCGCGCGGGCCGGGGGGCGCTCCGACACCGCCTATCTCGCCGCGGTGGACGCCGAGGGCAACGCGGTGTCCTTCATCAACAGCGTCTACGACGACTTCGGCAGCGGCCACGTCGCCGAAGGGCTCGGCTTCGTCATGCAGAACCGCGGCGCCGGCTTCTCGCTCGACCCCGCTCATCCCAACGGGCTGGCGCCGGGCAAGCGGCCGCTCCACACGATCATGCCCGGGCTGGTGATGCGCCAGGACGCGATGCAGGCTGCTTTCGGGGTGACCGGCGGATTCATGCAGCCGCAGGGCCACCTCCAGATCCTGGTCAACCTGCTCGACTACGGGCTCGACGTGCAGAGCGCGATCGACCATCCGCGATTCTGGTGGGAGGAGGCAAGACGCGTCGTCGTCGAGGAGGGCGTGCCCGACGCGACGTGCGCCACGCTCGCGCGCTGGGGCCACGAGATCGTGCGCCGCGGCCACCGCGGCATGGGCGGGGCCCAGGTGATCCAGGCGCTCCCGGGCGGCGTCTGGGCGGCGGGGTCGGAGCCCCGGCAGGACGGCTGCGCCATGGGCCTGTGAGCGGCGGCGGTGCCGGCGTTGCGTCGCCTTCGGTCCGCGGGGTAGCATGACGAGCGCTCGATCGAACGACCGCGGGCGTGGATGGCCGGCGCGCGTCGGGGCCACCGGCGCCACGCGGACAGCCCGGATGGAGTGGGGCGGCCCGCGGCCGACCGGCGCCGAAGGCGAGGACGAGCCCAACAAGGGGGTGGACCATGACGGTGTCACGGGTGATCAGCGTCGCCGCGGCGAGCCTCTTGCTCGCCGGCGTGGCGCATGCGCAGTCGGAGACCTCGACGCTGACCAAGGTCAAGAAGGAAGGCGTCATGAAGGTCTGCTACGCGCAGGGCTCGCCGGAGTCGTACAAGGACCCCAAGACGGGCGAGTGGCTGGGCGTGTTCGTCGAGCTGGTCAACGATCTCGCGGCCTGGATGAAGGTCAAGGTCCAGCCGGTCGAGGTGCAGTGGAACACCGCGGTGCTCGCCCTCAAGCGCGGCGACTGCGACTTCTTCGGGAGCAGCTTCGTCTACAACGCGCCGCGCGCGCTGGAGGTCACGTTCGTCCGCCCCTTCCGCGCCAAGGGTCTGAACGCGATCATCCGGAAGGACAACAAGAAGAACCTCAAGACGATCGCCGACCTCAACAACCCGAACGTCAAGATCGCGGTGGGGCTCGGGTCGCGCGAGTACGAGACGGGCAAGCGGCTGTTCCCCAAGGCGCAGTTCCAGGCGCTCCAGATCCAGGCCGACGTCGAGACCCTGGCGCCGACCAAGCGCGGCGACACCGACGTGACCATCCTGCCGATCATCAACATCAACTGGTGGCTGCAGGTCCCCGAGAACGCCGAGTGGGGCCGGATGGCGTTCCCCGGCGAGGACTTCGGGAACTCGCCGGTCGGATGGGCGGTGCGCTACGGTGACCAGGAGTGGAAGGACTTCCTCGACATGTACTCGGGGTACGTCGCCGCCAACGACCTGGCCAAGCACTACTACGAGGAGTACCTGGCGAAGACCAATCCGTTCGCCAAGAAGTAGGCGCCCGGAGCGCGACGATCCGATCGGACTAGGCCGGCGCCGGTCCGAGCCAGCGGCCCTGCCAGGAGACGCCCTCCGTGTCCTTCCTCCGGCTCTGGAACATCTTCGTCGAGTACCGCGACGTTCTGCTGACTGGCATCTGGATCACCGTGCTGCTGTCCATCGTGTCGATGCTGCTGGCCATGGTCGTCGGGCTGGTGGCCTGCCTGGGCACCCTCGCGCGAAGTCGCATCATCCGGGCGCCGTCCGTCCTGTACGTCGAGTTCTGCCGCAACACGCCGGTCCTGGTGCAGCTCGTCTGGGTCCACTACGCCTGGCCGGAGGTGTTCGGCGTCAAGTTCGATGCCTTCACCAGCTCGATGATCGCGCTTGCCCTGCAGTCGAGCGGCTTCCTGGCCGAGGAGTACCGCGCCGGCATCGAGTCGATCGAGAAGGGGCAGATCGAGGCGGCGCAGTCGCTCGGCATGACCTACGCGCGGTTGATGCACCGCATCGTCATCCCCCAGGCCTTCATCCGCATGGTGCCGGGCATCCTCAACCAGTTCGTCACCTGCTTCAAGTCGACCAGCATCGTGTCGATCATCGCGGTGCCCGACCTCATGTACCAGGCCGGGCTGATCGTCAGCGCGACCTTCCTGCCCATGCCGGTCTACACAGCCGTCGCGCTGACCTACTTCGTCCTGGTGTTCCTCGTGTCGTCCCTCGTGCGCTACCTGTCGCGGAAGCTGCCGATGGGCGGCTACTTCCAGACCCAGCGCCATGCCGCCGCCTGACTCGGCCATCCGTCTCGAGGGCGTCGAGAAGCGATTCGGCGCGCTCCAGGTGCTGCGCGGCGTCGACCTAACCGTTGCTGCGGGGGCGACAGTCGCCGTCATCGGCCCAAGCGGGTCGGGCAAGAGCACGCTGGTGCGCTGCATCAACCATCTCGAGCGGATCCACGGCGGGTCGATCCGGGTGGGCGACGTCACCATCACGGCGCGCGGGCTCGAGCGCGGGGGGGCCCGGCTCTCCGGACGCGACGTCGCGCGTTACCGCACCGGCATCGGCATGGTGTTCCAGTCGTTCAACCTGTTCCCCCACCTGACCGTGCTCGGCAACGTCATCGAGGCGCCGACCGGCGTGCTGGGGTGGAGCCGCGAGGCGGCCATCGAGAAGGCGATGACCCTCCTGCGCCAGGTCAACCTGACGGACAAGGCCAAGGAGTACCCGGCGACCCTCTCGGGCGGCCAGCAGCAGCGCGTGGCGATCGTGCGCGCGCTGATCATGGACCCGCGCGTCATGCTGTTCGACGAGCCGACCTCGGCGCTCGATCCCGAGCTGACCGGCGAGGTGCTGCGGGTCATCCGCGACCTGGCGATCGGCGGTCGCACCGCGATCATCGTGACCCACGAGCTCAACTTCGCGCGCGAGATCGCCAGCCACGTCGTGTTCATGGACGGCGGCGTCGTCCTCGAGCAGGGGCCGCCGGAGCAGGTGCTGGACGCGCCGCGCGAGGAGCGCACCGTCAGCTTCGTCGGGCGCGTCGCCCGCTGACGCCCGGGCGCAACGGCCCGGTCGAGCTCAGGCCGGCAGGATGAGGCCCATCCTGCGCTTCATCTCGGCGAGCTTCGGACGGCCGACCGCGCGGGCCCGGTCCGCGCCGCGCGCGAGGAGCCGGTCGAGCTCCGCGGAATCCTCCATCAGCGCGGCATGGCGCTCCCGGATCGGCGCCAGCTCCGCGATGACGGCGTCGGCCACGACCCGCTTCAGGTCGCCGTAGCCGCGCGCGGCGGCGAAGTCGGCCTCCACCGCCGGCCGGGTCTTGCCGGTGACGGCCTGGTAGATGCCGAGGAGATTGGTCACGCCGGCCCGGGCCGGGTCGTCCGAGAAACGGACCTCGTTGCCCGAGTCCGTGACCGCCCGCGCGATGGCTCGCCGGATCGCCGCCGGCTCGTCCAGGACGCGGACGGCGTGGCCGGCGACGTGGGCGTAGCTCTTCGACATCTTGACCGCCGGGTCGTCCAGGCCCATGACCCGCGCGCCCACGGCCGGGATGACGGCCGCCGGCAGGACGAAGAGGTCGCCGTAGAGGCGGTTGAACCGCTCGGCGATGTCCCGGGCCAGCTCGACGTGCTGCTGCTGGTCCTCGCCCACCGGCACCTCGTCGGTGTCGTAGAGGAGGATGTCCGCCGCCATCAGGACCGGATAGTCGAGGAGCCCGGTGCTCACGGACTCCTGGCGGCCGGCCCGGTCCTTGTACTGCGTCATCCGGTGGAGCCACCCGAGCGGGGTGATGCAGTTGAGCAGCCACGCCGCCTCCGCGTGGGCGCCGACGTGGCTCTGCACGAAGAGCGTGCACCGGCCGGGATCGAGGCCGGCGGCCAGCAAGAGGGCGGCGAGCGAGCGCGTCTGTCGCCGGAGGGTCTCCGCGTCCTGGGGGACCGTGAGCGAGTGGAGGTCGACGACGCAGAAGTAGTTCTCCTTGTCCGCCTGCCCGTCCACCCAGCGCTTGATCGCCCCCAGGTAATTGCCCAGGTGCAGGTTGCCGCTCGGCTTGACGCCGGAGAGGACCCGCGGGCGTGCCTGCTGCGACTCTCCGCTGGTGGCGCCGGGCGCCGTTGCGGTGGCCATTGTCTCCTCCCCCTCTCAACTCTGGATGTGTGACTGCTGTTGCCCGCCGGCCCTGGCGCGGGCGCCGGCGCCGG
>DATBGA010000189.1:0-24853 GCA_036558225.1 Candidatus Methylomirabilota bacterium
ATCCACGGTCTCGCGGCGAACGCATCGATCCACCACTGGGCAAGACCGGGGAGGAAGCCCCCGACGAGGCGCACCAGCTTCGATACCAGCGGAATCTTCGACGAGAACTCGTCCTCGCGGGGGGTCTGGTAGAGGAGCGGGACCAGCGCAAGGTGGAACGAGGCGAACAGGGTGAGGAAGTAGACCAGGCGCCGCGTCCACACCAGGTTCCACACGCGCTCCTGCGCGCCCGCCCGGGCCTGGGCGTCGGCGGGGCTCTCGAACGGGTGGTTTCCGCCGCCGAGAATGCGGCCCCAGAGGTCCACGACCGCATAGCGGGGAGGAAACCCGATCGGCGCGTAGGCGAACGCGCCGATCTTCATCCGCTCGATCACCGTGTAGTGGATCTTCGGCTCGGCGATCTCGACCACGTGCTTCTTCGGGAGCCGCCGCCGAATCGAGCTCGGATTCCTGCGCAGCACCCCCGCCAGGAGCGCCACCACCGGCGTGTAGTGCGGCGCGCACAGCTCGGCGATCTTCCGCGGGCCGTAGCGGTAGTAGCCGGCGAGCCCCTTGCGCGAGTCGTAGAGCCTTCCGTCCTTGTCGGCCGCCGAGACCGCGTGCCGGATGGCGTCGGGATCGTTCTGGGGCGCCTTCTTGAAGTCCAGGCCGCACAGCTCGGCCTGGTGCATGATCCAGACCAGCGGCACGTGCGCCAGCCGGTCGTCCGGATACCCGCCGCCGACGTTGGCGTGCATCCCCGCGAACCACACCTGGCTCAGGCGCTCGTCCTTGACGTATCGGTGCCCGTCCGGCCTGACGGGCGCCGCTGTCTCGCCGGCCTCGGTCCAGAGCATGGGGTGGAACGTCGTGCGCTCGTCGTCGAGCGAGAGCGCGTGGCAGGCGCGCAGGACCTTCCGGCTGAGCACCCGGTCGGGAAACTCCAGGGGCCAGACCCACTGGCTGAAGCCGCGCGTCATCTCGTCGATCGGCAGACCGTAGGCGCCGACGGTGTCCCAGAGACCCAGGAACCGGATGTCCGGACGGACGTTCAGCTCCGGGTCATAGGGTCTGCGGTCGCGCACGAGGTTCACGAGCGCGACGCACCGATCGCGGAGCCAGCGCAGGGGTCCCTCGACACGCAAGATCGAATGGAACCGCTCGGCGCGGTAGGCCCGGTAGGCCGCGCGGGCGAGGCGCTGCAGGTCGACCTCACCGGTCGCGGCCTTGGCCAGGATGACCCCCTGATTCGCCACGAGGCCGGCGACCATCCGTATCGTGAACGCCCCGCGGCTGAACCCGAAGCCGAAGATCTCCGCGCCCGGCTCGTAGTTCCGGCACAGGAACGTGTAGAGATCGATGACGTTGCGCTTGAGGCCCCAGCCGAACGCGCCCCCGAGCAGGGCCAGCGGCTTGAACGCCGCGGTGCCGACGCCGTCGTCGTAGATGGCGACCTGATCGGGCTTGGTGAGGTCGAGCGACTCGAACAGCCGCCAGACGTTGCTGCGCCAGACCTTGGCGGCGGCGTTCCCGGTGCCGTCGGACAGGAGGATGATCCTCTTGGTCATGGTCGCCCCCATTCCAGCATGGGTCGAGCGAGCGTCTCGACGGATCCTCGCGTCCGCGACGGTGATCGGGTCACGGGGTCTCGTCCCGTGCTGGGCCCTCCCCGCTCCGGCTCACAGGCTCCGTCGGGCGCGGTGTGGGCCCCGGATCGAGCCGCTCCCCCCGAGGCAAGATGCGCGCCACCGGGAGAGAGGCCCGGGCCGCTCTGCGCTTTTCGTGTCGTGGCGACGGTTTCGGCGTCGCGCCGCGCGCGCCGGTCGACGGCCCGCGCCCGTCTCGGCTGCACGGTGGACAGGGCAGCACGGTCCAGGCGGGCAGGCTCAGCGGCTCCAAACGATCGGAGAATCGCTCGGTTGCCGGTCGCTGCACTGTGGACTGTGCACCCTGCACTGCGGACAGTGCAGGTCCCGGACCGAGCGTCCGCCTACAGCGCCGCCAGCCGGTCGTTCTCGGCGTAGTCGACCGGGCAGTCCACTAGCGCCGGCACCGGCGAGGCCAGCGCCGCCTCGAGCGCGGGCCGGAGGCCGGCGGCCGACTCGACGCGGAGGCCGCGGCAGCCGAACGCCCCGGCGAGCGCCACCAGGTCGGGGTTGCCGAGATCCACGCCCGCCGTCCGGCCGAACCGCTTCTGCTGCTTCCAGCGGATGACGCCGTAGCCGTCGTCCCGCAGGATCAGGACCACGAAGGCGAGTCCCAGCCGCCGCGCCGTCTCGAGCTCCTGCACGTTCATGAGGAAGCCGCCGTCGCCCGTCACCGTGACCACGCGGCGCTCCGGCTCGACGAGCTTGGCGGCGATCGCCCCCGGGACGCCGATGCCCATCGCGGCGAAGCCGTTCGACACGATCACCGTGTTGGGCAGGCGCGCGCCGTACGCCTTGGCGACCCAGAGCTTGTGCGCCCCGACGTCGGAGACGACGAGGTCCTCCGGGGCCAGCGCCGCCTCGAGGTCGGCCATGACCCGCTGCGGGAGCAGCGGGAAGGCGGCCGCGCGCCGGCGGGGATCGGCGGCGCGCGGCGCGGGAGGCCGCGCCTGGGGGCGCACGGCCACGAGGGGCGCCAGGAGCTCCAGCGCCTCGCGCACGTCGGCCACGACCTCGACGTCGGGCTGGTACCGCGCGTCCACCTCGGCGGCCGTGAAGTCGATGTGGACGATCCGCGCGTGCCCCGACGGGTGCCAGCGGCTCGGGGCATACTCGACCGGGTCGTAGCCCACGGCCACGATGGCGTCCGCCTTCTGGAACCCGGCGCGCTCGATGTCCTCGGCAACGAGGCCGACGGTCGTGACCATCAGCGGATGGTCGGCGGGGAGCGCCCCCTTCGCCATGAACGTCGTCACCACCGGGATCTGGGCGCGCTCGGCCAGGAGCCGCAGCTCCCGCGCGGCGTGGCCGCGGATCACGCCGTTGCCGGCGAGGATCAGCGGCCGGTCCGCCCGGTTGACGATGTCCGCCGCGCGCGCGAGCGACGGCCGGTCGGGCGAGGGGCGGCGCGGGCGGTAGACCCGGAGCGGCTCTCCCCCGGCGGGCCCCTCGGCCACGTCCTCCGGCAGCTCGAGGTGGCAGGCCCCGGGCTTCTCTTCCTGGGCGACCTTGAAGGCCTTGCGCACGACCTCGGGGATGACCTCGCCCGTCTCGATCTGCGCGTTCCACTTCGTGAAGGGCCGGAACGCCTCGACGATGTCGACGTACTGGTGGGACTCCTTGTGGAGGAGGCCCCGGGCCAGCTGGCCCGTGATGGCCACGACCGGCGCCCGGTCGAGGCTCGCGTCGGCCAGGCCGGTCGTGAGGTTCGTCGCGCCCGGCCCGAGGGTCGCCAGGCAGACGCCCGCCCGGCCGGTGAGCCGGCCCCAGACGTCCGCCATGAAGGCGGCCGCCTGCTCGTGGCGGACCGGGACGAAGCGGATCGAGGAGTCGAGGAGGGCGTCGTTCAGGTCGAGCGTCTCCTCGCCGGGCACGCCGAAGACGTAGCGCACGCCTTCCTGCTCGAGGCAGCGGATCAGCAGCTGGGCGCCGGTCACGGGTAGCCCTCCCGCCGAGCCGCCGGGTCCGGATCGGAGCCCGGCGCCGGCTCGAGTCGACCGCTCGAGTCGATGATCGCAGCCCCCCGGCGTTTTTGCTAGACTGTCGAGCGCCGTGGCGCCCCTTCTGGATGTCCGCCACCTGAGCACCCAGTTCACCACGCGAGGCGGCGTCGTGCGCGCCGTCGACGACGTCTCCTGGGACGTCCGCGAGGGTGAGACCGTCGCGCTCGTCGGCGAGTCGGGGTGCGGCAAGAGCGTGAGCGCGCTCTCCGTCATGCGGCTCGTCGCCGCCCCGGCTGGCCGGATCGTCGGTGGCGAGATCTGGTTCAAGGACCGCGATCTCCTCCGCCTCTCCGAGGCGGAGATGCGCCGCGTGCGGGGGCGCGAGATCGCCATGGTCTTCCAGGAGCCCATGACGTCGCTGAACCCCGTGCTCTCCGTCGAGCGCCAGCTGACGGAGGGACTCGAGATCCACCTGGGCGCCGACCACGCGCGCGCGCGGGCCCGCTCGGAGGAGCTCCTCCAGATGGTCGGCATCTCGGACCCGGCGCGGCGCCTCCGGCAGTACCCCCACCAGTTCAGCGGCGGCATGCGCCAGCGCATGATGATCGCGATGGCGCTCGCCTGCCAGCCGTCCCTCGTCCTCGCCGACGAGCCGACCACCGCGCTCGACGTGACGATCCAGGCGCAGATCCTCGAGCTGATGAAGTCACTCTCCCGGCGGCTCGGCGTCGCGATGCTCATCATCACCCACAACCTCGGCGTCGTCGCCCGCTACGCCGACCGCGTCAACGTGATGTACGGCGGGCGCATCGTCGAGCAGGGCACGGCCCGCGAGATCTACGCGCACCCCCGCCATCCCTACACGCTCGGCCTGCTCCGCTCGGTCCCGCGGCTCGACGCCCCTCGCCGCGCGCGGCTCGATCCGATCGACGGCCAGCCCCCGGACCTCTCGCGCCTCCCCCCGGGCTGCGCGTTCGCGCCCCGCTGCGCATTCCGCGTGGAGCGGTGCCTCGCGGAGCGGCCGGTGCTCCGCCCGGCCGGCGACGACGGCCACGTGAGCGCCTGCTGGGAGATCGAGCGCCTGCCGGACACGACGGTCGTCGCCGAGGCGGCCCGGTGAGCTCTGCCCGGGACGCCCGCCCGGAGCAGTCCGGAGCCGGCCCGGCGACCGCCGCCATCGCCGACGCTCAGCGGCGAGACGCCGGGACCGAGGTGCTCCTCGAGGTGCGCGACCTCGTCAAGCACTACCCCGTGTCGGCGGGGTTCCTCGGCCGCCAGGTCGGCCTCGTGCGGGCGGTCGACGGTGTCAGCTTCACCATCCGGCGGGGCGAGACGCTCGGCCTCGTGGGCGAGTCCGGCTGTGGCAAGACCACCACCGGGCGCTGCATCCTCCAGCTCGAGCGGCCCACCAGCGGGTCGGTGCGCTTCGAGGGCCAGGAGCTGACCACCCTCTCGCCCCAGGCGCTCCGGGCGGTCCGCCGGCGGATCCAGGTGATCTTCCAGGACCCCTACAGCTCGCTGAACCCGCGGATGACCGTGGCCCAGATCGTGGCCGAGCCGATCGCCGTCCACGGGCTGGTCGCGGACGCCTCGGCCCGGGAAGGGCGCGTCCAGCAGCTGCTCGGTCAGGTGGGGCTCCTTCCCCAGCACGGCCGGCGCTACCCGCACGAGCTGTCGGGCGGCCAGCGCCAGCGGGTCGGCATCGCGCGGGCGCTCGCGCTCGAGCCGTCTCTGATCATCTGCGACGAGCCCGTGTCGGCGCTGGACGTCTCGATCCAGGCGCAGATCATCAACCTGCTCGAGGATCTCCGGCGGGAGCTCGGCCTCACGTACCTCTTCGTCGCCCACGACCTGTCCGTGGTCCGCCACATCTCCGACCGCGTCGCGGTCATGTACCTGGGGCGGATCGTCGAGCTGGCCGACCGGCAGGCGCTCTACGAGATGCCGCTTCACCCCTACACCAAGGCCCTGCTGTCGGCCGTGCCCATCCCCGACCCCGAGATCGAGGCGCGCCGGGAGCGGGTCGTCCTGGGCGGCGAGGTGCCGAGCCCGCTCCACCCGCCCCGGGGCTGCGCGTTCCACCCTCGCTGCCCGATCGCGGTCGAGGACTGCCAGCGGACCCGGCCGGAGCTCCGGGACCTGGAATCCGGGCACCTGGCGGCCTGCCACCTCGCGTGACGGGGCGGCCTGCTGGTCCGGTGGTCAGACCCTTGACAGGGTCGACGGAGCCCGGCTAGGCTGGATCCACTCCTGCCGTGACGATTGGCCGTGACGAATGGCCGCGAAAGATGGCCGTGAAATGGCCGCAAATGGTCGTCGAGACCGCACATGGCCCCACGTGGGGCCGTGCCCGGCGCTCCCCGAAGGCGCCGGCCGGCACCATCCGAACACCAGTACGTGGAGGTGGCGCATGACGCTGAGGCGATCCAGGACGCTCGCCGGCCCGATCCTATCCACCCTGCTGGTCGTCGCCTTGGTGATGATCGGCATGCCGGCCCGGGCGCAGCAGCAGCCCCGACAGGGCGGGGAGCTCGTCTTCCCGGTTCCCTCCGAGCCGCCCTCCTACGACGGCCACCGGGAGGAGACGTTCGGGCTGATCCACCCGTTCGCGCCCTTCTACAGCACGCTGCTCCGGGTGGACCCGACCGACCCGAGTGGCACGAAGCCCGTCGGCGACCTCGCCGAGAGCTGGACCATCTCGAAGGACGGCCTCACCTACACCTTCAAGCTCCGCAAGGGCGTCAAGTTCCACGACGGGGCCGAGATGACGTCGGCGGACGTGAAGGCCTCCTACGACAAGATCATCTTCCCGCCGGCCGGCGTCGGGTCGAGCCGCAAGGGCCAGTACCGGTCGGTCGAGGTGGTCGAGGCGCCGGATCCCCACACGGTGCGCTTCCGCCTGAAGTACCCGGAGGCCTCCTTCACCCTCGCCCTCTCGTCCCCCTACAACTTCATCTACAAGGCGGACATCCTCGCGAAGGACATGCACTGGTACGAGAAGAACGTCATGGGGACGGGGGCCTTCAAGTTCGTCGAGCACGTGAAGGGGTCCCACGTCCTGGGCAAGAAGAACCCCGATTACTGGGACAAGGGGAAGCCCTACCTCGACGGCTTCCGCGCCGTGTTCGTGCCCTCGTCGTCGGCGCAGGTTGCGATGATCCGCGGGGAGCGGGCCCACATCCAGTTCCGCGGCTTCACCCCGGCCGACCGTGACAGCCTCGTCCAGGCGCTCGGGAACAAGATCACGGTCCAGGAGAGCCCCTGGGACTGCATCCTGATGGTATCTATGAACCACGAGAAGAAGCCCTTCGACGACAAGCGGGTCCGGCGGGCCCTGACCCTCGCGCTCGACCGCTACGAGGGCTCGAAGGCGCTGTCGCGGATCGCCATCGTCAGGGACGTCGCCGGCATTCAGGTCCCGGGCACGCCATACGCCACCCCACCCGCCGAGCTGGAGAAGCTGGCCGGGTACGGGCACGACATCAACGCGTCGCGCGCCGAGGCGCGGCGGCTCCTCAAGGAGGCCGGCGCCGAGGGGCTGTCGTTCACGTTCAAGAATCGTGGCATCCCCATGCCGTACGAGCCGCTGGCCGTCTGGCTGATCGACCAGTGGCGCCAGATCGGGCTGAACGTCACGCAGGAGGTCATCGAGCCCGCCGCCTACTTCGCCCCGCTGCGAGCGGGCGAGTTCCAGGCGGCGATGGACTTCCAGTGCGGCTACATCGTCGAGCCCGATCTCGACATCTACAAGTTCCTCTCGAAGGACAAGAACCCGGCGAACTACGGCCGGTACATCGACCGAGTGCTCGACGACCTCTACGACAAGCAGGCGCGTGCGAGCAGCCCTGATGAGCGGAAGGTGCTGCTCCGGCAGTTCGAGAAGCGCCTCCTCGACGAGGAGGCCCACTACATCCTGACTCTCCAGTGGCACCGCATCATCCCCCACAGCAGCAAGGTCCACGGCTGGCAGATCACGCCGAGCCACTATCTGAACAACCAGCTCGACACCGTCTGGCTGTCGGAGTAGCGCGCTCGGGGCCAGCCTTGGCATCCGTTCAGCTGGCGGCCGTCGCTCCCCGCGGGGCGGCGGCCGCGCGCCGAGCCCGGGTCTGGCCGGTGAATCCAGGGAAGGCCCGGGTGTGACGACCGCGGCCGAACGGCGGGGGGATCGGGGTCCGGCCTCATGACCCGGTACATCGCGAAGCGGTTCCTCCTCATGATCCCCACGCTCCTGGGGGTCGCCGTGCTGGTGTTCGTCCTGCTGCGCGTCCTGCCCGGCGACGTGGTCGAGATGCGCTTCCTCACCGGGGGCACGAATCAGTTCCTCGACCAGAAGATGCTCGACGAGGAGCGGGCCAAGCTCGGGCTCGACCGGTCCATCGGTCGGCAATTCGTCGACTACCTCGTCGGTCTCCTCCGACTCGACCTCGGTCGGTCCATGTGGACCGGGTCGCCGATCACTGAAGAGATCCGTCTCCGCTTCGCGCTCTCGCTCCAGGTGGCGTTGATGGCGACGCTCGTGGCGACGATGCTGGCCATCCCGCTCGGTGTCCTGGCGGCGCTCCGCCAGGACACCTGGGTCGACTATGCCGTCCGGGTGTTCTCGATCGCCGGGCTCGCCATGCCGTCGTTCTGGCTAGGGATCCTCATGATCCTTGGCCTGCTCGTGGTCTTTCACTGGCTGCCGCCGATGGTCTACACACCTCCCTGGGTGGACCCGTGGCAGAACCTCGCCCAGCTCGCCTGGCCGGCGGTCGCCGTCGGCTACCGCTACTCAGCGGTCGCCACGCGGATGACGCGGTCGGCGATGCTCGAGGTGCTGCGCGAGGACTACATCCGCACCGCGAGAGCGAAGGGACTGTGGACGAAGCTGATCCTGACCCGCCACGCACTCAAGAACGCCATGCTCCCGGTCCTGACGGTGATTGCCCTCGAGTTCGCGTTCCTGCTGGGCGGGCTGGTCGTCACCGAGCAGGTGTTCAACCTGAACGGGCTCGGCCTCCTCTTCGTCCAGGCCATCGCGCACCGGGACTACACGCTCACCCAGGCACTGGTCCTCCTGGTCGCCTCGACCTTCATCTTTGTCAACTTCCTGGTCGACCTCACCTTCGCCTGGATCGACCCCCGAATCCGGTACCGGTAGCTCCCATGGCGATCAATCCGCCCATCGAGATCCTGGCCGACCTCGCGGCTCCCGAGCCGGCGTCCCGGTGGCTGGATGGGCTTCGCCAGTTCCTGCGCCGGCGGCCGCTCGGCGCGATCGGGGCCGCGTTCATCGTCTTGATGTCGCTGGTCGCGGTGCTCGCCCCGATCCTGGTCACGCACAACCCGCTGGCCAACGACTACGGCGCCATGCTGTCGTCGCCGGGCGCGCAGCACTGGCTGGGCACCGATGCCTACGGGCGGGACGTCTACTCGCGCATCGTCTACGGCTCGCGGACCGCGCTGCTGGTGGGGTTCGGCGCCTCCGTGCTCGGTGCCACGCTGGGCGCCGTCATCGGCGTCGCCAGCGCCTACTTCGGCGGGCGGCTGGACCTCATCCTGCAGCGCTTCATGGACGTCTTTCTCTCGCTGCCCCTCATCATCCTGGCGCTGGCAGTCGTGGTGATCCTCGGAACCGGCGCCCTCAACGTCATCATCGCCATCACGATCCCGATGATCCCCCGCTGCGCCCTGGTTGTCCGCTCGAGCTCGCTCGCGATCCGCGAGATGCCCTACGTCGACGCGGCGCGCGCGGCCGGCTTCGGCCACGCGCGGATCATCTTCCGCCACATGCTGCCGAACGTCATGGCGCCCTACCTGATCATGCTGACGGCCTTTCTGGGCCAGGCCATCCTGCTCGAGGCCTCGCTCTCCTTCCTGGGGCTCGGGGTCCAGGAGCCAACGGCGGCGTGGGGGCTCATGCTGCGGGGCGCGGCCGTGGAGTTCGCCGAGGCGGCGCCCTGGATGGGGATCTTCCCGGGGCTCGCGATCAGCCTCGCGGTCTTCGCCTTCAACCTGTTCGGCGACTCACTCCGCGACGCCCTGGATCCCCGCCTGCGCAACCGGTAGGCACCCCCGGCGCGGGGGTGGGGTGAACTTCCCTGGTCGTGGAAGTCCTCCCGGCTGTCCGCCTCTTGAGTCCCGTATTTTCAGCCATTTCCTCGGCGTTGCGCGTGGCACGGGGGTTGCTCCGCTCTCCAGCGGACACAGCTAGCGGAGTGGCGCAACCTCACAGGGGGAACTCGGCCGCGATGGAGAAGAACGGCAACGGCACCGCACCGATCCGGTGGTACCTCGTGGTCAAGCCCGAGCAGCGGGACCTGCTGGAGGTCCTGCGCGAGCGGCTCCATGGCTCCGGTGTCGAGGTCCTCGTCGAGCGCCGGGCCCGCGAGCGGCGGCGCGGGAGCTTCGGGCCCGCGATGGACCGCCGCCAGGTCGAGCGCCGCCGCCAGCGACCGGTCGCGCTCCTGTCAACCGCCGCGCCGGCGGAGGTCGCGCCGCAGCCGGCGCCGGTCGCCGCAGCGCCCCGCCCCATCGAGATGCCGCGCGCCTCGGCGAAGGCGCCCCTCACGCACCCGTGTCCGACCTGCGCGTCCGCGATCGAGCTCGAGCTGCCGCGCTTCCCGCATCCGCCCGCGCGCGTCGAGATGGAGGTCGCCCACGTGACGGCGGGAAGCCGGGACGCCCAGCACTACGTCGAGATCGCGGCATTCACGGTCTCCGGCCGGCTGATCCTCTCGCAGCGCGTCCCGGGGCGTCGCCCCGCGTAGCCCGCCGCCCGCGCTACAGGACGGAGCGGCAGGCCGAAGCGCCGACCGCGCCCGCCGGCGCCGGGAGCAGCTCGGCGTAGAGGTCCGCCACACTCCGTCCGACGGACGGCCACGCGAACCGCCGAGCCCACTCGACCGCGCGGGTGCCGAGCGCCCCGCGCGCCGGCTCGTCGGCGAGCAGGCCCGCCACCGCCCGCGCGAGCGCGGCCACGTCGCCCTCGGGCACGAGGCGGCCCGTCGCGCCGTCCTGGACGGTGACGGCCAGACCGCCAGCGCGCGAGGCGATCACCGGAACGCCGGACGCCATCGCCTCGAGCGCCACCATCCCGAAGGACTCGTAGCGCGACGGCATCAGGCAGAGGTCGGCCGCCGCGTAGTAGTCCGGGAGGGCGTCCTGGGGCTGCGGGCCACGGAAGTCGACCCAGGCGCCGACGCCGAGCTCGTGCGCGAGCCGGCGCAGGTGGCCGCTGACCGCCTCGTCGCCCTTCGTCCCCCCGACCACCAGCAAGGTGAGGCGCGCCGCCGCGAGGCCGTCGGAGCGGAGCAGCGCCAAGGCCCGCAGGAGCGTCTCGAGCCCCTTGATCGGAGTGAGGCGGCCCACGAAGAGCAGCACGTGCTCGGCGTCCAGCCCGAGGCGTGCCCGCGCGGGCGCGACGGCCCGGGGCCGGAACAGCTCGACGTCCACGCCGCACGGGATGACCGTCACCCGGCCGGGCTCGGCCCCCAGGTGCCAGGCGAGATCCGCGCGCTCGACCAGGGTCGAGGCCACGATCCGGTCCGCGCGCGCCGCGATGCGGATCTCGGCCGCGAGGCGCTCCGGGGGCTCGGTGTCGCCCGATCCGCGGGCGACGGCGTTCTTGATCGCGCCGAGCGTGTGGAACATGTGGACCAGCGGCACGTCCCAGCGATCCCTGAGATCCAGGGCCGCCAACCCGGACAGCCAGTAGTGGCTGTGGATGAGATCGTAGCGGACGCCCTCGCGGGCGCGATACGCCTCGACCCCCTCGGTGAACGCGTCGAGGTGGTCGGCCACCGCGGCCCGCGCCACCGGACGGGCCGGGCCGGCGGGGACGTGCACGACTCTCGCGCCCGGCCCGAGACGCACCACCTCCGGGATCCCGGGATCCTGGCTGCGCGTGAACACATCGATCTCGAAGCCGAGGCGACCGAGGGCGCGCGCCACCTCGCGGACGTAGACGTTCATCCCGCCCGTCTCCTTGGCGCCGAGCGCGGCGAGCGGGCAGGTGTGCACCGACAGCACGGCGAGCCGCGACCGCATCCCCAACCACCCCGGGAAGGCCGGCGTCACGGCCGCTCCAGCGTCACGCGCAGGACCTCCGTCGGCACCGCGCCGAAGCCGTACTTGTACGGCTCCTCGCCCCGTAGGAAGTCGTAGCGCCGGAAGCCCCGGGCGATCGCGTCCTCGATCGTGCGGGCGATCAGCACGACGCCCGGGGACATGGCACGGGCCTCCGGGTCGAAGCCGGAGTTGTAGAGGCTCACGCTCCCGCCCTGCTCGAGGCAGAAGAGGGCCGCCGCCGGCCGGTCCTCCAGCCAGAGCATCCAGAGGCTCGCCAGCCCCGCCGCGGCCAGCGCGCCGCCGACGTCACGGAAGAAGGCCTCCATGGGATCGTCCATGAACCGCGCCTTGCCGACCTTCGACCGCCGGTGGAGCGCCACGAAACCGTCCATGAGCAGGCTGATCGCCGCCGGGGTCCGCGCGACCTCGACGCGGGGCTGGCCCGCCTCGGCGCGGCGGAGCTTCCGGCGAAGCTCGTGACGGTCCTTCCCGGAAAGCCCCGCCAGGTAGCCGTCCCACGTTCCGGGCAGCTCGATCACCGGGCACCGGTCCTCGACGTGGACGCGACAGGCGAGGCCGGCGGACGCCGCGAGGCCCCCCAGGAGCCCGGGGGTCGCAGAAGCCGCGGGAACCGGGCGAAGGTCCACGGTCCGCCACGGGAGGTCGCCGATCGCCGGGAGCATGGCCTTCCACACCTCTTCCTCACGACCGGCGACCGCGATGAGGTCGAGGTAGTCGGCGATGTCGGTCCCACCCACGAGGCGGAGCACGGGACCGTCGGAGGTCGGGGTCTCGTAGAGGGGGAGGACGCCCACCCACTCGCCCGCGCCGTCCTGGGCGGCGAGCAGATGGAGGGGTCCGGGAGCGAAGGCGCGGAACCAGGCGGTCTGGAACTGCCATGTCGCGAACGGCGTCGGCGCCCGACACCGTTCGACGAGCCGGTTCCAGCCCGTCTCGCCGATCCCGAAGGCAACCCAGTCGGAGAAGCGCTCGATCCTCATCCGCGTAGCGTGCCTCCGACCGGCGGGCCGGACCCGCCCGGCTCCCGGCAGCAGGGCCCGTCCGGTACCCTCATTTGTCCGCTGTTGTGACGGTGGGGAGCTCCAGGGGGGTTCGGGGGCCAGTCAGAGGTCGTCCCCCGCGCCGGCCGCCTCGGAGGGGGTCTCCAGGTCCCCGCCGACCTCCTCCTCCAGGGCCTCGTCGACGTCGTTCCCCAGGTCCTCCCCCATTTCGCTGCCCATCTTCTTCATCCAGCGGGCGACGCTCTGGGGGTCGTCCTCGTTGAGGTCACCGAGGTTCGAGGGGTCGGCGAGGGAGTCGAGCCGGTCCTCCTCGGAGCGGACGATCGCGAACCGTGACATGAGCCGGCGGAGCTGGTCCCCTCCGCACCGGGGGCAGCGGGGCGGAGTGGGGTCGGAGATGCGCATGACGAGGAGGCTGACGGCCCGGCGGCAATCGGCGCACTGGTACTCGTAGATCGGCATGCCGAACGAATTCTAAGAGTGGGCTGGTGGAGGGTCAAGCAAGGGCCGGCGCCCGTGGGCGCACGGCTCCGAGAGCCGCGCAGCCCCCCGCCAGCCGGCCTCAGCGTCCGGGACGGGCCGCCGTGTGGGCGGCCCGATCTCGCCGGACTACCACCCGTACTGCAGGAAGCTCAGCATGAGCCCGAAGGACGTCACGACCGCCGCGATGTACACCAGGACGACCTTGCCGAGCCGGTCCTGGTCCTGCTCGCGCGCCAGCGTCTCGACGCGCCCTCCCCGGTACGGCCGGGGCGACCGCAACGCCGCCGCATCGAATCCCCGCTCTCTCCAGGGACCTCCCATGGCCGCCACCTCCTCCCGCCGGTTGAGACTCGTCGTCTCCAGCCGGGAATCGGCCATGCCCACATGGGTACAGCAACCGGCATGCCAGAGGAGGCCGTGACGGCCAGCCGCGAAGGTCGACGTACAGGGAGCGAGATTCCATGCCGAGTTGCGGAGCACCGCCCCGCCCGGGTGCGCCGAGGAACACGTCCACTACCCTGCACCGGGCCTGGGTCCCCCGGTCATAAACCGTCACATCGTCGCTCACCGAAGTGACGCCGGTCGGACTGGACACGGACAGGGCCGGTCCCCGCTGTATCCTTTCCGGGGCGGGACGACCGGGGGCGTCGCAAGTCGGCGCCGGCCGGGTGTCGGATGCCTGCGACCATGACTTCACGACGACGGGACGCCGGCACGCGACTGACGCGCGGACGCCGGAGCCGTCTCTAGGACGACCCCCTGCCCCAGCCCGTCTACCTCCTCGCCCTCGGAAGTGCCGCGCTCACCGCCAGCGCCACCATCCTCATCCGGCAGGGCCTGCGCGGGGCCGATGCGCTCACCGGCTACTGGATCAGCCTCGTCCTGGGCACCGCGGGTCTCTGGGCGGCCGTCCTCGTGCTGGCGCCCCCGGAGCCCGTGCGGCTCCGCGGAATCCTCTACTTCGCGCTCGCCGGCCTCGTGGGAACGACGGCGGGGCGCCTGCTGCGCTTCGTGAGCATCGACCGGGTCGGGGCGTCGGTCGCGGCCGCGCTCATCAATCTCCACCCCTTCATCTCCGCCGGTCTCGCCGTCGTGCTCCTCGGGGAGACGGTGACGCCGCGCATCCTCGCCGGCACCGCGGTCATCGTCACGGGCACCGTGCTGCTCTCCACGAGCGGCCGCCTCCAGGGCTTCCGTCCCGGGCAGCTGCTGATCCCGTTCCTGTCCGCGGTGTGCTTCGGCGCGGTCGCCATCCTGCGGAAGCTCGGCCTCGGCGGCGCGGGACCGCTGGTCGGCTTCGCCGTGAACGTCACCACGGCCCTCGTCGCCGTCACCGCCTTCCTCGCGGCGGCCGGCCACTGGCGCCGCGCCCGGTGCGACGCGCGGAGTCTCGGCTACCTGATCGTCGCCGGGATCACCGAGAACGCGGGCGTGCTGCTGAGCGTCGCCGCCCTGGGAGTGGGCGCGGTCAGCGTGGTGGCACCGCTCGTCGGCACGATGCCGCTCTTCGTCCTGGCGCTCTCCGCCGCGTTCCTCCGCCACGTCGAGCGCGTCAGCGCGCGGCTCGTCGTGGGCACGCTGCTCATCGTCCTCGGCGTGTATCTGATCACGGGCCTCTGACAGCCGGGCCGACCGCCGCGGCCCGGCGCGACGGGCAGGCCTCGGCCACCGGCCACCCGACCGAGCGCGCCCCGGGCCGAGCGGGCAGAGCGGGCCAGTGCCGGCTAGGGACCCTCGGAGGGCCGCGTCATGCGCTCGGGCCGGACCTCCCGGTCGAACTCCTCGGCCGTCAGGTGGCCGAGCGCCACGGCGGCCTCGCGCAGGGTCGTGCCGTCCTTGTGCGCCTTCTTGGCGATCTCGGCGGCGCGGTCGTAGCCCAGCCGGGGCGCGAGGGCCGTGACCAGCATGAGCGAGCGCTCCAGCTGCTCCCGGATGCGCGTGAGGTTCGGTGCCAGGCCGCGGGCGCAGTGCTCCTCGAACGACTCCGACGCGTCGGCCAGGAGGCGCACCGACTGGAGCACGTTGTGGATGATGACGGGCTTGAAGACGTTGAGCTCGAAGTTCCCAGAGGCCCCGCCCACGCTGACGGCGACGTCGTTGCCGAGCACCTGGACGCAGACCATGGTCAGCGCCTCGGACTGGGTCGGGTTGACCTTGCCCGGCATGATCGAGCTGCCGGGCTCGTTCTCGGGGATCGTGATCTCGCCGAGGCCGGAGCGCGGGCCTGACGCGAGCCACCGGACGTCGTTGGCGATCTTCATGAGCCCGGCCGCCAGCGTCTTCAGGGCGCCGTGGGCGGCGACGAGCGCGTCGTGGGCGGCGAGGGCCTCGAACGCGTTCTCGGCCGCGACGAAGGGGTGGCCCGTCAGCTGCGCGATCTGCTTGGCGGCGGCTGCCCCGAAGCCCGGCGGGGCGTTGAGCCCGGTCCCGACCGCGGTGCCGCCGATGGCCAGCTCGTGGAGATGCGGCATCGCCCCCTCGAGGTGCCCGAGGGCGTGGTCGAGCTGGCTCACCCACCCCGAGATCTCCTGGCCGAGCGTGAGCGGCACCGCGTCCTGGAGGTGGGTCCGGCCGATCTTCACGACGTCGCGGTAGGCGTCGGCCTTCCGCGCGAGCGTGTCCCGGAGGCGCCGGATCGCGGGGAACAGCCGGCCGCGGAGCTGCTCGACCGCCGCGACGTGCATCGCCGTCGGGAACGTGTCGTTCGACGACTGGCTCTTGTTCACATCGTCGTTCGGGTGGACGAGCCGCGAGCCGAGCTTGCCGCCGAGGATCTCGGCCGCGCGATTCGCGATCACCTCGTTGGCGTTCATGTTCGTCTGGGTGCCGCTCCCCGTCTGCCACACCACCAGGGGGAAGTGGTCGTCGAGGCGGCCCTCGATCACCTCGTCCGCGGCCTGCACGATGGCGCGCGCCTTGTCGTCCGGGAGGAGCCCGAGGTCACGGTTCACCAGGGCGCACGCCTTCTTGAGGATGCCGAAGGCCCGGATCATCTCGCGGGGGAACCGCTCGCCGCCGATCCGGAAGTGCTCGAGCGAGCGCTGGGTCTGGGCGCCCCAGTAGCGGTCGGCGGGAACCTCGACAGCGCCCATGGTGTCGCGCTCGGTCCGGATCGGCCCGGGCCGGCGGCGATCCGGCGTGGTCGGCTCCATCGGCGCTCCCTCGAGAGGTCCCCGGCCCTGCGGCCGTCAGATGGCCATGCTGCCCCCGCCCTCGCGGCGGTAGGCGTCGGGATCCAGGATAACATTCAGGCACACGACGCGCCCGGACCCGAGCGCGCGCTCGAGCGCCGGGCGGAGCCGGCGAGGATCCTCGATGGTCTCCCCCGCCCCGCCGAGCGCCTCGACGAGCCGGTCGTAGCGGGTGAAGGGCAAGGACGTCGCGACGGTCCGCTCGCGCCCGTAGAAGCTCTGCTGGACCGACCGGATCATCCCCCAGCCTCCGTCGTTGCCGACGACGCACACCAGCGGGAGGTCGAACCGCACTGCGGTCTCGAGCTCCATGCCGTTCAGGCCGAACGCGCCGTCGCCCGACAGCAGCAGGACGCGCCACTCGGGGTGGAGCGCCTTCGCGGCCAGGGCGAAGGGCGGGCCCACGCCGAGGACGCCGAGCGGTCCCGGATCCAGCCACTGGGCGGGACGCGAGAGCGGCACGATCTTCGAGGCGGATGTCACCACGTCGCCGCCGTCCGCGACGAGGCACGTGCGCCCGTCCATCACCGCCGCCAGCTCGGCCGCCAGCCGGTAGTGGGTGATGGGCGTCCGGTCCGACGCCGCCAGGGCCGCCTGCCTCGCGCGCTCGGCCGCTTCCTTGTCGCGGAGTCGTCGCTGCCAGGCCTCGTTCCGCGCCGCGAGCTTGGCGGGCACGGACGCTCCGAGGGCCTCGAGCGTCCCGCGGACGTCCGCGACCAGGCCCGCGGCGAGCGTGCGGTTTCGCCCGAAGTCGTCGCCGTCCGCGTCGACCATCACGACCTGCGTGGCCTCTCCGAACGCAGGCGCCTGGCCGTAGCCGAGCCGGAAGTCGAGGGGCGTGCCCAGGACGAGCGCGACGTCCGCCTCGCGGAGGGCGAGCCCGCGCGCCAGCTGGAACGCCATCGGGTGGTCGTGCGGGAGGCATCCGCGCCCCATGCCGTTCGTGAAGACGGGAAGCCCGGCGCGCCCGGCGAGGCGAGCCAGCGCATCCCACGCCCCGTCCCAGTAGACGCCGCTGCCGGCCACGACGGCCGGCCGCTCGGCGGCGGCCAGGAGCGCCGCCACCCGCTCCACCGCCTCCGGGTCGGGCGCCGGCCGGCCGCGCGACGTGGCCGCCGGCAGGGGCGCGTCGTGCTCGTCGACCGTCGACATGAGGAGATCGACCGCGATCTCCACGAAGACGGGGCCCGGCCGGCCCGAGAGCGCCACGTCGATCGCGCGCGCCAGGTACTCGGAGATGAGGCGCGGCTCCGGAACCGCCCACGCGCCCTTCGTGATGGGCGCGAGGAGAGAGACCTGGTCCATCTCCTGGAGGGCGCCCCGGCCCTTGAGCCCGAGCGGCGACCCGCCGCCGATCAGCAGGAGGGGGCTCCGGGCGGCGTGGGCGTTCGCCACACCGGTGACGGCGTCGGTCACGCCGGGGCCCGGCACCACCACGGCGACGCCGAGCCCCCGCGTGAGGCGCGCCCACGCGTCCGCGGCATGGGCCGCCGCCTGCTCGTGACGGACGTCGACGACGCGGATGCCGTGGCGGAGGCAGGCGTCGTAGATCGGCAGGATGTGGCCTCCGCAGAGCGTGAAGATCGTGCCCACGCCCTCGCGGGCGAGGACGCGCGCGACCAGCTCGCCCCCGGTCAGCTCCGCCAAGCGACGGGCGACGACGCGCCCCGCCCCGCCCCGTCCGGCACGTGCGGCAGGACCTCGGCTCCGAAGCGCTCGAGCTGCTCGAGAAAACCCTCGGGCGGCACGGTGAAGTAGATGACGAACGTCCGCACACCCGCGGCCGTGAACCGGGCGAGCTGCTCGAGGCACGCCGCGGGCGGCCCGAGCAGGCAGTACTTCCGCGCGAGGTCGTCGAACGGCTGGTTGTACTGTCGCCCCAGGTGGCGGGCGGCCTGGGCGCGGGCGCGCTCCCAGTCGTCGTCGAGGACCGTGAACAGGACGTGGGCGGCCTCGAAGCCGCCATCCGGATCGAGGGGGCGCCCGGCCTCGCGGGCGAAGGCCTCGATCTTCGCCATGCTCGCCCGGAACCGGTCGGGGGTGACGAGGTATGCGACCCACCCGTCACCCCGGCGGGCCGCGCGCCGGAGCGCGGCGTCGGACCGCCCGCCGATCCAGATGGGCGGCCCGCCCGGCTGCACGGGCTTCGGCTCGAGCACGACGTCGGTGAACCGCGTGAAGCGGCCCTCGAACGAGGCCGGCGACGGCCCCCAGAGCGCCCGGCAGACCGCGATGCCCTCGTCGACGCGCGCGCCGCGCTCCCGGTGCGGGATGCCGCACGCCTCGAACTCCTTCGGAAACTCGCCGCCGACGCCGACGCCGAAGACCACCCGGCCACCCGAGAGCCGGTCGAGCGAGGCGACCTGTTTGGCCGCGACCGTCGGGTGCCGGAGGGCGAGGAGGTACACGCACGGGCCGATCCTCACGCGCCGCGTCAGCGCCGCCACGTAGCCGAGCGCCCCGAGGGAGTCGAGGGTGGGCATGTGGAACGCCACGTGGTCGCCGATCCAGACCGACTCGAACCCGAGCGCCTCGGCGCGGGTCGCGACCGGGCCCAAGAGCTCGGGGCGGTGCGGGATCTCGACGCCGATGCGGACGCGCATCCGCCGGCCTAGCGGACTCGCGCGCCCGGCCCGCTCACCGCGGGAAGGCGTCGCGGACGCCGCCGTCGACGGTCACCGTGCAGCCCGTCGTCTTGGCGGCCCGGTCCGAGGCCAGGAAGAGCACCGTCTCGGCGACGTCCTCCGGGAGGACGGAGACGCCGAGGAGGTTGCGCTTCCGGTAGAACTCCTCGATCTCCTCGACCGGGATTCCCTGGGCGCGGGCCCGCTCGTGACGCACCTCGGGGGACCAGAGCCCCGAGTCCCGGAAGACGGCGTCCGGGTTGACGATGTTCACGCGGATCCCGTAGGGTCCCCCCTCGAGCGCGGCCACCTTGGCGAGCTGTGCCTCGGCGGCCTTGGAGGCGCTGTAGGCCGAGAAGTCCTTGCCCGGGGACATCACGTTCTTGGTCGCGACGAAGACGAGCGCCCCGCCGAGCGCCTGCGCCTTCATCACGCGGAGCGCCGCCCGCGTCACGAGGAAGTGCCCGGTCGCGTTGACGGCGAAGCTCCGCTCCCAGTCCGCGAGCGCCATGCGGTCGATCGCTCCCGCGTGGGCGATGCCGGCATTCGAGACTACAATGTCCAGCCCGCCGTACGCGTCGACCGCTGCCGCCACCGCCGCCTCGACCGAGCTCTCGGAGGTCACGTCCATGCCGAGCCCCAGCGGGCGCGCCGGCCCCGCCTCCGCCGCGATCTCCTCGGCGACCCGGCGGGCTCCCTCGCCGTCGAGATCGGTCACGACGACGTGGGCGCCCTCGCGCGCGAATCGCCGGGCCACTGCCCGGCCGATGCCGCTCGCCCCGCCGGTCACGAGCGCGATCCGCCGCGCCAGCTCCTTCTCGGGCGGCGCCATCTGGAGCTTGTAGAGCTCGAGCGGCCAGAACTCCACGTTGAAGGCGTCCTGCGCGGAGAGCGAGGCATAGGGCCCGAGGGCCGACGCCGCCCGGATGACCCACGCCGTGTGGTGGTAGATGTCGGCGACGATCCCAGCCGTACGCGCGTCCTTCCCGCTCGTGAACATCCCCAGGCCGGGGAGGAGGACGACGCGCGGATAGGGGTCGGCGAGCGTCGGGGCCGCCGCCGGCCCGGCCACGCCGCCGGCCGCCGGCTTCATCAGCTCCCCGTGGCGGTGGGCCTCGAAGTAGGCCGTGTAGTCCTGGACGAACCGGGCCACTGCCGCGCGCACCGCGTCGGCCACGCCGGCCGGCGATCCGGGATCGGTGAGCGGGACGAAGCAGGCCAGGCGCTTCGAGTAGATCGTGTGGTCGGGCGTGGCCGGGCCGATCTGGGTGAGCCGCGCCGCCTCGGGGGCCCCGGCGAGCTCACGGATGTCCTCCGCGTCGTCGAAGCGGACCACCACGCGCCGGTCGCGCCCGAGCAGCCCGCGCAGGACCGGGGCGACCCCGCGGGCGACGCGCCGCCGCGTCTCCGCGTCGACCGGGGCCACGGTGGGCGGCCCGAAGGCCCGCCCCGCCTTCGCGGCGTCGCGGAGGTGCTCCTCGGCGCGCGTCACCAGCTCGATCGTGGCCATGTACGCGTCCTTGAGGGTCCTCGCCCAGGTGCTGAGCCCGTGCTTCTCGAGGACGATCGCGCGCGTCTCGGGGCGGGCGCGGATGGCCGCCCAGACGTCCTTCGACAGCCGGAACCCCGGCCGCCGGTACGGCACCCAGACGACGTCCTTCCCGAAGAGGTCCTGGACCACGTCCTGGCCGCGCTCCGTGTTCGTGAGCCCGACGATCGCGTCGGCGTGGGTGTGGATCACCGCCTCCGCGTCGAGGAAGCCGTGAAGCAGTGTCTCGATCGACGGCCGGGGCGAGCCCGGCTCCTGGAGGCAGCGCGCGAGGTAGTCGACCATCTCCTGGTCGCCCATGTCGTCGCGGTCGAGGAGCGCCAGGACCTCGGGCAGCCGCACGCCCGGGAAGTCACGGCGGGTCACGCTCTTGAGATCCGAGCCGCTCCCCTTGACCCGTAATACGCGGACCGGCCGGCCGAGCAGGTCAGGCTCCGTGAGCTTGACCGACGTGTTGCCCCCGCCCCAGACCGCGAGCGACGTCTCGGCGCCGACCCAGCGCGAGACCTGCACGAGCTGGTCGACGGGATCGAGCCCGCGCACGACGTCGTCCCGGTAGCGGCTCTCCATGGCCGGCTCAGCGCCGCCCGCGCGCGGATGACCGGACGGGCTCGGCGGGGCCGGTCCGGCCGGTCCTCCCAATGAGGCGGACCCCGCACCCCACGTCCGGCACCTTGAGCGTCTTCGGGTCACCCAGCGCCTGCTCCATCAGGGCCAGCAGCAAGCGCGCCTTGTAGCTCGCCATCCGGTCGACGTCGACGCCCGCCACGCGCAATGCGTCGTTCACGACCACACGATAGTCGTGCGCGCATCGGTCGAACTCCACTCGACTCACTGGCCGGCGCTCTCGCCTCCCTGGGCCTCGCTCGGGATCATCCGACGATACCCCAGCTCGGTCGAGGCGCGCCACCGCCGGCTCCGGACGAGCGGGCAGGACTGGCGCTCGCCTCGGGCGACCGCGGGATCCCGCCAAACGACTCACCCGCCGGGCCGCCAGCTCCGGTCGTCGAGCGGCACCTGGAGCCAGGAGACGATGGCGGCCAGGGCGCGGTAGGCCTCCACCCGCGCGGCGTCGGTGCCGGCGGCCTCCGCCTTCCGCACGATCTCCTCCATCTGGCGCACGACCACAGGGCCGGTGTAGAGGAGCGCCTCGCTCCCCGAGGCGCAATAGCGCGTCAGGACGAACGCGATGAGCGCGCCGACGGGAATCCCCTTGCGCCGACCCAGCTCCTCGAGCGTGGGCATCGGATCGATCGCCGAGTACTCGGCGACCGCCTGCCGGAACCCGGCGTCGGGGTCGTCGGGCGGCCACCGGCCGCGGTACGGCTCGAGCGTGATCGTCCGCCCCTGAGACATCCGCGATCCCTCCTTGATCGTCCACAGCATAGCTTGGCGCCGGCTTCGGCGCCCCGCGGTACCCTGTAATACCGTGTACCGGCCCGACGCCCTGCGCCCCGCCGAGTCGGACTCCTGCCGGAAGGCGCGGATGAAGCCGAGGTGGTAGCCCGGCGGCTGGCCGGGCCGGTGGTGCCCGCTCTTCTCGCGCTCGGCGCGGCCGTCCGCGCCCTGCCGTTCGGCGGGCCGTTCCATCTGCCGTCCCACGCGGACGAGACCTTCCTCGCCATCCCGGCCATCCAGGTGCTCGCGGGGGCCCTCCCGGCCAGCGCCGGCCCGGAGTACTTCGGCGCCGCCCCGTCCTATGTCCTGGCCGCGTGGTTCTGGATCGCTGGAACGTCCACGGTCGCGAACGACCTGTTCGCGTACGGCATCTCGCTCCTGATCTTCTGGACGGGCTGGCTGGTCCTGCGGCGGTTCCTGGCTCCGTCCGCGGCCCTCCTCGGGCTGGCGGCCCTCGCCGCGCCCCCGCTCTTCTTCGCCCAGTGGAGCTTCACGACGTCGGGCACCCACCCGACGCTGCTGGTCCTCGGCAACCTCTGCCTGCTCGCCACCTACAGGATCTTCGGAGCGGGCCCGGCGTGGCGCCGGGCCGTCCTGGTGCTGGGCCTGCTCGCCGGGCTCGGCTGGTGGACGAACCCGCTGATCGTGGTCTATCTGGCGCCGTTCGGCCTCCTGGCCGTGGGCACGGGGCTGGCGTGGCGGGCGCCGATCGGGCTCTTCGCGCTCGGACTCCTGATCGGCGGGCTGCCCGGATGGCTCTACGAGCTGCGGTACTTTCCCTCAGCGCGGTTCGCCCTGCACCAGGCCGGCGGGATCGCGGCGTTGCCCTTCCGCGAACGGCTCACGACCGTCACGAGCGACTTCCTCCCGACCCTCCTCGGCCTCGACGCGCGGGCGGGACGGCTCTGGCTGGCGGTCTTCCTGCTCGTCGCGATGCCCCTGTGGGCGATCGCCCTTGGCCGGGCGGCGTTCCGAGGATGGCGGGAGCTCGCGGGGGCGGCGAGTCTTCCCAGACGACCGGCGCGAGGCGACGCCATCCTGTGGGTCGTGGCCCTGCTGAACGTCGCCCTCGTGCTCGCCACGGCGCGCTCGATCGGCGCCTACTACCTGCTTCCGCTCTATTCCGTCCTGCCATGCTGGATGGGAGAGGCACTGGACTGGCTGCGCCGGCGCGCGCGCGTCGCGGTCCCCGTCATGCTGGGCGGCTTCATGGCCTTGCACGTCTGGCTGGGCTGGCACGGCACGTTCGGCACCACGCCGCCCGGCGGGCGCCGGTGGGCGCCGGTCGAGCGCAACGTCCAGTCCGTGTCACGCTGGCTCGAGGAGCACGGCATCCAGCGCGTCTACTGGACCGACATGGAGAGCCTGCGCCCGACCGAACGCCTGAACTCTTACGAGGTCACGTATCTCACGGGCGGCCGGCTCGTCGCCTCGGACCCCTGGCGCGAGCACATCGTGAGCCACGGCCGGCTCGTCGACGCGGCCGTCCGCCCCGCCATCGTGACGGCGGATCCCGCCGCCGGCCGGCTGCGCGCGGGCCTCCAGGCGATCGGCGTCGACGTGAGCGAGACCGACGTCGCCGGGCGCCGGGTCCTGGAGCCCGCGCCTCGCTTCACCACGACCTTCGTCCCGCTCCCCAGGGTCCGCTGGACCGTCACCGCCAGCGACAGCGCGGAGCGAGCGGGCGACCTGCTCGACGGCGATGCCGCCACCGGCTGGAGCGCCGGCGGCCGACAAGCGCCCGGGCAGTGGCTCGCGGTGGACCTCGGCGCCCCGGAGCTCGTCACCCGCGTCGATCTCCTCGCCGTCGACTGGCAGAACGTGCCTGCCGGCCTCCGCGTCGAGGTCTCTCTCGACGCCCGGCACTGGGACACGGCCAGCGCGGTGCCCGACTACTGGGGGCCGCTCTTCTTCTCCGAGCACCACGCCTTCCTCAAGGTCCGCCGGGGCCGCGTCCAGGCCATCTTCCCCCCGGTCCGGACGCGTCACGTGCGGATCGTCGACACGGCGTCCGTGGCGCAGCACAGCTGGTCGGGTCGCGAGGTCTTCGCGTACGGTCCCGGCGGCCCGCGCCCGCCTGTTCCCCGGCCCGGGGAGATCACGTCGGCCCTGCGGCGCGAGGGGATCGACTTCGTCTACGCCAACCACTGGCTCTCGGCCTGGGTGCGGGTCGACTCGCAGGGCGCCATCGCCGCCCAGGAGTCCAACATCAACCTCAACGACTCTTCGCGCACGGAGCCCGATCCGACGGAGCTCGTGCCCCTCCGCCTCGAGCCGGGCGTCGGGCTCCTCCTCGGCGCCGACACCGATCCGGCCGGGGTGCGCGACGCGCTCGCGGGGCAGCCCGTCACGGTGCGCGAGCGCACGGCCGGCCCGTATCGCCTGCTCGTCCTCACGCCGGCATCGCCGCCCCGCCATCTCGACAAGAAGGAGTGGCGCGCCAGCGCGAGTGACAATGCCGCGCAGGCGTCACGCGCCATCGACGGCGACCGGCGCACCCAGTGGGTCTCCCGGGGCCCGGCGGGGCCGGAGGTCACCGTCACCCTCGACCTCGGGCGCTCCCGCGACCTCCGCGGCGTCGAGGTGCGGCCCGGCCTCCCCGGCCGCGACCTCCGCCTCGCCGTCTCGCTCGACGGCACGACCTGGACGCCCATCGACGCGCCCGTGTGGGCTGGCTCGCTCTACTGGACCGGCTCCGAGCTCCTCCGGAACGGCGGCCCCAAGTGGGCCGTGGCGTTCCCGCGCACCAGCCTCCGCTACCTCCGCCTGAGCCCGGCCGGGCCGCTCCGGGACCCCTGGACCCTCGCCGAGATCGAGGCGCTCGAATGACGCCAGCGTCCGCTTCGACGGTCGATCGCCGGACCCGCGCGACGTGGCTCCTGGTCCCCGGGCTCCTCGCGCTCGGCGCCGCCGTCCGCGCCCTCCGCTTCGCCGCCCCGTTCCACTGGCCCTTCCACTGGGACGAG